>JBAYOD010000260.1:0-4071 GCA_041678445.1 Burkholderiaceae bacterium
CTGCTCCTCGATCACGATCTGCATGTCGGCAGCCAGGTCGTCGTCGGGCAGTCGCGGCGGCGGCTGACGGGCAAACAGCGTATTCGGCTCGAGCGTCAGGTGATAGCAGGACAGATGCGGCGGAGCAAAGGCCAGCGCCTCGCGCAGATCGGCGCGCAGGGCTTCCAGCGATTGGCCGGGCAGCGCATACATCAGGTCGATGTTGAAGGTCTCGAAGGCATCGTGCGCCGTCTCGATCGCCCGCCGCGCCTGGCTGGCGTCGTGAACGCGACCGAGTGCGCTCAATGCCTGATCGGAAAAGCTCTGCACGCCGATCGACAGGCGGGTGACGCCGGCCTGTGCATAGCCACGAAAGCGCGCCGCCTCGAAGGTGCCCGGATTGGCTTCCAGCGTGACTTCGGCACCCGGCGCCAAGCGCACCCTGGCACGCACTGCCGCAAGCAGCCGGTCGATCGCCTCCGGTGAAAACAGGCTGGGCGTGCCGCCACCGATGAACACCGTCTGCACACTGCGCCCCCAGATGCCGGGCAGCGACGCGTCGAGATCGGCGATCAGTGCATCGAGATAGCGGTCTTCTGGAACGAATTCGCCTTCGCGCAAGGCATGCGAATTGAAGTCGCAGTACGGGCACTTGCGCAGACACCAGGGCAGATGCACATACAGCGACAGCGGGGGCGGTTCGGAAACCCCGGCGGGCGCCCCGGCCCCCCGGCCTGCCTGCGCGGCACCGGGCCGGCCCAGCTGCCGGATCGGAATCATCGCGTGCCGGTCAGCCCGGCGGCGGCCAGCCTGTCGGCCAGCGCGCGCATCGCCTGACCGCGATGACTGAGCCGGTTCTTGCCTGCATCATCGAGTTCGGCCGCCGTCACGCCGAGCGACGGAATCAGGAAATGCGGGTCATAGCCGAAGCCGCCGGCTCCGCGCGGCTGCTCGATCACCTCGCCGTGCCAGCTGCCGTCGGCGACGATCGGCTGCGGATCGTCGGCCGCGCGCACGAAGACCAGCACACAGTAGTAGTCGGCCCGGCGATCGGCGCAACCATGCAGATCGGCGATCAGCTGCGCGTTGTTGGCCGCGTCGATATCCTCGGCGCCGGACCGGGCCGCCCAGCGCGCCGACCAGACCCCCGGGCGCCCGCCCAGCGCTGCCACGCAGATCCCGGAGTCGTCGGCCAGCGCCGGCCGGCCCGTACAGCGGCTTGCATGCCGGGCCTTGGCCAGGGCGTTTTCGAGGAAGGTGTCGAAAGGCTCGTCGGCAGCCGGCACGCCCAGCGCCGCCTGCGGCACCAGGCTCAGCCCGAGCGGCGCCAGCAGGGCCGAGAACTCGCGCAGCTTGCCCGCGTTGCCCGACGCGAGAACCACCTCGCTCATGCGCCGAGCGCCGCTTTCTGCAGGGCGACCAGCCTGCCGATGCCGGTGGCGGCCAGCCCGACCAGCTGGTCGAGCTCGGTGCGGCTGAACGGCTCGCCCTCGGCGGTCCCCTGGATCTCGACGAAGCCACCGGCGCCAGTCATCACGACATTCAGATCGGTGTCGCAGTTCGAGTCTTCGTCATAGTCGAGGTCGAGCACGGCGGTGCCGCGATAGACGCCGACCGAAACGGCCGCAACGTGGTCGCGGATCGGCGAGGCCGGCAAGGCCCCCGACGCCAGCAGGCCCGCCACGGCATCGTGGGCAGCCAGCCAGGCGCCGGTGATCGCCGCGCAACGCGTGCCGCCATCGGCCTGCAGGACATCGCAATCGAGCGTGATCGTGCGCTCGCCGAGTTTCTCGAGGTCGAAGACCGCACGCAGGCTGCGTCCGATCAGTCGCTGGATCTCCTGGGTGCGGCCACTCTGCTTGCCCCGGGCCGCCTCGCGGTCGCCGCGCGTATGGGTGGCGCGCGGCAGCATCCCGTACTCGGCGGTCACCCAGCCGCGCCCTGCCCCGCGCAGAAAGCCGGGCACCTTGTCTTCGATGCTCGCCGTGCACAGCACCCGCGTGTGACCGAACTCGGCCAGCACCGAGCCCTCGGCATAACGGGTATAGCCGCGGGTGAAGCGGACCTCGCGCAGCGCCTCGGCTGCCCGTCCGCTCGGGCGAATCGTCATGAACGGTTTCCTCCTGTTCTAAAGATCACCGCACGGATCTCGCGGATCGTGCGCTCGATCTCGTCTTCGCTGATGGCGTCGCCCAGCGCCGCCGAATCGGGGGGCCCGACTGCGATCGTCGTCGTGATCGCACCATCGGGAACGGCCGCCGACTGTACACCCTTGCCGGCCTCGCCTTCCCAGGTCATCGCCAGCGCCGTCGCATTATCGGCGAACGGCCCGCCGCGCTCGACCGCCTGGCGCACCAGCCGGGGCACGTCGATCAGCAACGAAGCGCCGGGCAGCGCCGCCGCCAGCCGCCCGTCGGACATCGGCCCCCAGACTCCGTCGCTGCACAAAAGCAGGGTATCGCCCGCTTCGAGCGGACGCGGGCCGCCGATCTCGACCGTCGGCTCGAACGGCGAGCCGAGGCAGTTCAACACCTTGTTGCGCTCCGGGTGGTCATCGGCCTCGTCGGGCTGGATCAAACCGAGATCGATCAGATTCTGAACCTTGGAGTGATCGCGAGTGCGCAGGAACACCTGTCCGTCACGCAGCCAGTAGAAGCGCGAGTCGCCGACATGCGCCCACCAGACCTGCCCCTGCTGCACGACACAGGCCACGATCGTGGTGCGCGGCGCATCCGGCAGGCGACTGGCCTGCTGGTAGTCCAGGATCTCCCGGTGGCCCCGCCGCAACGCGTGATCGAGAAAACGCGCCGGCGCATCGAGCATCGGCCGGGCATTGGCCTGGAACACCCCGGCCGCCGCCTGCAACGCGAGCTGGGCCGCGATCTCGCCATGAAGATGTCCGCCCATGCCATCAGCCACCAGCATCAGCAGGCAGTCGCGCGTATAGCAGTAACCCATCCGGTCCTGGTTGACCTGGCGTTCGCCAACCAGGCTGTCCTGATAGATCGAGAATCGCATCGGCATCGCCAGCCCGGAGGTTTCTAGTCGGCCTTCACCGGCTCGGCAGGCGCGTCGAGCCAGTCCCCGATTGCCGGCGGGCGCAGCAGCTGTGGCTCGCCTTCAGCCGCAGCGATCGCGCGCAGCGCCCGCTGCAACGCAAAGACGCTTTGCGGTCGATCGAGCGGATTCAGCTTCAGGCACCAGCCGACCAGATCGAGCAGCGACCGGGAATAGGGGCCAGCCAGCGAATCCAGCGTGGCCGGCAGCCGGTCGTCGAGTTCGCGCTGATCGGCCTGCTGCGGCGGCTGGCCGAGCATGCAGCCGAGCATGCTGGCACAGAGCCCGTAGATGTCGGTCCACGGACCCAGCTGCTGGGTGCGGCGATACAGCTCGGGCGCAGCGAAGCCCGGCGTGTACATCGGGAACAGCCGCTGTGGCACCGCGTCGAGCGCACGTCGCGCCGCGCCGAAATCGAGCAGCAGCGGCGTGCCGTCGAAACGCAGGTAGATATTGGCCGGCTTCAGGTCGAGATGCAGCAGCCGGTTGGCGTGCACCTCGCGCAAGCCGTTCATCACAAGGTTGAACACCCGCACGATATGGCGCTCGGGCAGAACCTCGCGACCGTGGCGACGCCGGTTGCGCAAGACCACCTCCTGCAGGCTGCAGCCGCGCTCCCAGGCCATCACCATGTAGACGGTGTCGAAGGCACGGAAGAAATTGACCACGCGCACGACGTTCGGGTGGAAGATCCGCGCGATCGCCCGCCCCTCCTCGAAGAAGCAGCGCAGGCCATTGCGGAAGGTGCTCAGATTGGCTTCGGCGATCAGGGGCGCCAGTTGCCCCGCACTGCGCGTGACCAGCGTGCTCGGCAGATACTCCTTGATCGCATAGTGCTCGCCGTCGTCATCCTCGGCCAGGTAGACGATCGAAAAACCGCCGCTGGCGATCTTTCTTACAATACGATACCCACCGACCTCGATGCCGTCCGGAAGCGAAGCGTTGTGCTGATTGGCCATCCGTCGGATTCTAAGGTCTTGCCATCCTCCTGAGCCGATCTTGAGCCAACGAACCGCCGAACGGCGCCCCATCCAG
>JBAYOD010000261.1:0-4052 GCA_041678445.1 Burkholderiaceae bacterium
CCCGGCCGGGAAGCTGCCCCGCTCCTTCTCGATCAGGAAAGTGGAAATTCCCTGCCAGCGCTTTTGCGCGCTCGGCGGCGGCGACGTCCGCGCGTAGATGATCAGGTAGTCAGCGCCGTCGGCGAAGGTGCACCAGTACTTGTTGCCGGTCAGCACCCAGTCCGGGCCGTCGCGTACGGCCCGGCACGAGATGGACGCCAGGTCCGAGCCGGTATCGGGTTCGGAAAGCGAGCTGGCGTTCAGGAACTCACCCCGCACGATGCGCGGCAGGTACTTGCGCTTCATCTCCTCGCTGAACGAATCCTGGACCCAGCCACCACGCGCGCGGGCCACCAGCGAGGCCACCGACATCCAGCCCCGGGCGAGCTGTTCGGAGATCAGGCAGTACTCGAAGACCCCCAGGCCCAGGCCGCCATACTCCTCGGGAATCGTGATGCCGAAGTACCCCATGTCGGCCATCTTGCGGCGCAGCTCCATCGGTATCTCGCCATCGGGGCCATCGAGCCTGTCGGCAACCGGCAGGACCTCCTTCATCGTGAACTCACGTGCGGCGTCGCGAATCATGCGCCGCTCCTCGGTCATGTAACCCTTGCCATCCATGCTGGCCGTCATGCGCTTGTCCGAACGAGGTTGGAGCGTTGGAAGGTCACGACCTTTTCCCCGCTCTGGTTGGTACCGACGGTCACCCAGGTGACCACGCCGTAGCCCGGCCGCGAATTGCTGAGCCGGGCGGCAATCACTTCGGACTGCGAGAACAGCGTGTCTCCGGGATAGACTGGCCGATGAAAGACGAGTTCGTTTACACCCAGAAACGGGCCGCCGCCTTCGGAGAGATCTTCGACCGACAGCCCCAGGACCGTGTTGAACACGAGCAGCGGATTGACTGGCGTGGCCGGATGGCCGTGCGCCGCGGCAACGGCGGCATTCGTGTACTCCGGGTTGTAGTGCAGGGTCAGCGAGGTGAACAGCCGGCTGTCCGCCTCACTGATCGTGCGCCCCCAGTGATGGACGAAGCGACGACCGATACTGAAATCCTCGAACCGGTTTCCTCTGTCCCACAACTGCGCCCCGGACTTGAGTCGCGCGACGGTGCGTTCGGCCTCTGACGTCATCCCTGCCCCCCTGGCTGGCCCGCCCACTGGCTGAAGCGCCGGTCGGTCAGCCAGCCAGCGATCATGGTCCGGTGAATGTCCAGCGGCCCGCCTGCAATCGAATAGCCCCTGACGTATCGATAGCGGCGCTCGATTCCCGACTCCCTCAGATAACCGGCCCCGCCGAACAACTGGATCGCTGTATCCGAGACGCTCTTCGCCGCCTCGTTCCCGAATATCTTGACCATGGAGGACTCCAGCGGGTCAGGCCATTCACCGTCACCGGCGAGCGCGTGGTAGAGCATCAGGCGGGCGGCCTGGATCTGGATCGCCATGTCGGCCACCTTGAGCTGAACCGCCTGGAAGTCGACCAACGCCCGGCCGAACTGCTCACGGGTCGACACATGTTCGAGGGCCTGGTCATAGGCACCGATCGCCGCGCCCAGTACCATGGCCGTACCGCCGCAACGCTCGAGGTTGTAGCAATGCGTCAGCGTCGCGAAGCCATTCTCGCCAGCCAGCAGATTGCGCGCAGGCACCCTGCAGTCTTCGAACAGCAAGTCGGCCTGGTAATGGCCGGCCATGTTTTCGCTGAGCCGGTCGATGGTGAACCCTGGCGTTTCGCGTTCGAGCAGGACCGCACCGATCCCCTTGGCGCGAGGCGCCTGACTCACTCGCCCATACACGATGAACAGGCCCGCATCCGGCACATTCGAAACATAGTGCTTGCGCCCGTTCAGAACGATCGTATCGCCATCGAGGGTCGCCTTCGTGGTCAGCGCGGTCGACGCCGTACCGGCATTCGGCTCCGTAATGCCGATCGCCACCGTGTACTTGCCTGCGCAGATATCGGGAAGATAGCGACGCCGATGCTCCTCGGTCCCGAAGGCGTAGATGTAGTACGCCTGCCCGAGACTGGAAGCTGCCATGTAGCCCGCCGCCTCGATGCTGTGCCGGCCCATCTCCTCGACACACATTGCGGCATCGAGGTGAGGCAGGCCGACTCCGCCGTAGGCCTCGGGAATGTTCAGCCCCAGAAGCCTTGCCTGCCCGAGCCTGGCCATCAGTTTCCTGCCGTACTCCGGATCGGTGGCCGCCGCACGCTCGCCCGGAAGAATCTCCCGCTGCGCAAAGCGCCTGACTTGCTCGACCAGGGCCTGCTGCTGCTCATTCAGTCTGACTGACATATCTTTCTCGTGACTCGTTCTTGCCGCTTGATGAGTCGACATTCTTCCGGCATGCTCGGGATGGTGTCAATAAAATATCCTATGGAGAGTAATTAAGTCTCCATAGAGAATTAAATGAGTCAGAAGACGGGAAGCGGCCAGATGAAGATCACCTCCTCCGAGCCATCGGCAAGCGCGCCGAAGATCCCCACGGTCGGAAAGCCCGTTGGCGGAACCTTGAATACGCTCAGGATTCTCCGCTACGCGATCGAGCAGCCTGAACCCCGGACCGCCACCGAGATATCGCGCGCCCTCGGGATCAACCCGAGCACCTGCTTCAACATCATCCAGACAATGGTCGGCGAGGAGTTTCTGGAAGCTGTGCCCGAATCCAAGCGCTACACGATCGGCGCTGCGCTGAGCAACCTGGCGCATCGCCTGACGGAGCGCTCACGTGACTTCAGCCCGGCGCTCCCCGTGATGCAGGAGATCGCGGACCGGTACCACGCCACCGTCACACTCTGGGGCCGGCACTCGCCCACACGGATGGAACTGTTGCTGGTCGCCACCAGCAACACGGCAGTGAACATCCAGATGCCGATCGGACAGCGCCTGCCGCTGCTCGTGGGCGGGATGGGCCGGATCATGGCGCTCGAAGGCGGCCTGACTGACGCACAACGAAGCGCGATCTTCGCCGAGATCAGCTGGCAACGTCCGCTCAGCCTTTCGGCATTGATGACGCAGGCACGCCAGGCACAGCGCCAGGGCTGGGGCATCGACGACGGATACCTGAACCGCTCGGTGACCGCCATCGCCGTGCCGGTCCGGATCGACGACCCGGCCGCTTCCGAACCGATCGAGTACGTGTGCAGCGCGACGATGTTCCGGCATCAGTACGCGCGCATCGCGCTCGCGGACATCGCCACGGCCCTGCAGGGTTCCGCCGCCCAGGTTGCCGCCATCGCACGGAAGAACCGATGACACCGAAGCTCTTCTCGCCGCTGCGTCTGCACGGCCTCACGCTCCGGAACCGGATCGTCCTGTCGCCGATGCTGACTTACGCGGCACACAACGGTTTCCCGAGCGACTGGCATCTGGTGCACCTCGGAAAGTACGCAACCGCAGGGGTCGGCCTGGTCTTCATGGAGTCGACGAAAGTCGATCCGAGGGGCTGTTCGACACCGAATGATCTCGGCCTCTGGAAGGATGCGTTCATCGCACCCTTGCGGCGCATCACCGAGTACATCAAGTCCCAGGGCGCCGCCGCCGGGATCCAGATCGCGCACTCCGGACGCAAGGCGCGCACCTCCGTACCCTGGGCGGGGCGCGCCCCGCTGCCCGACCACTGGCCGGGCGTCGATCACGGCGAACCCTGGGAACTGATCGGCCCCAGTGCGATCGCCCACGGACCCGGCTACAGTCGCCCCCGGCCGATGACGATCGCGGACATCGAAGACCAGATCGAGGCCTGGGGTCAGGCTGCCGAGCGTGCCGACAAGGCAGGCTTCGACGTTCTGGAACTCCACGGCGCCCACGGCTACCTGATCCACCAGTTTCTTTCCGGGAAATCCAACCAGCGCACCGATGCCTACGGAGGGTCTCTCGAGAACCGCATGCGCTTCGCCCTCCAGGTCGCCACCCGAGTGCGTCATTCGTGGCCACAGGACAAGCCACTTTTCTTCCGCACTTCTGCCGTCGACCACGAAGGCTGGACCCTCCAGGACACCATCCGCCTGTCCATCGAACTCGGAAAGTGCGGAGTCGACGTGATCGACTGCAGCAGCGGCGGAATCTC
>JBAYOD010000262.1:0-3918 GCA_041678445.1 Burkholderiaceae bacterium
GGCGCTGGTGGTGCGTGCGCTGGCCGGCAAGGCCCTGCGGCTGTTCTTCGAACGGGTCGGCGCCCGGGCAGCCCTGGTCGAGGAGCGCCGCCGGATCGATACGCTGGCACGGGTAACCCTGCGGGTCGTCTCGCTCACCGTCGTGCTGGTTGCCGCGATGCTGGTGCTCAGCCAGCTCGGTATCTCGATCGCCCCGATCCTGGGTGCGGCCGGGGTGGTCGGCATTGCGGTCGGCTTCGGGGCCCAGAGCCTCGTCAAGGACGTCTTCACCGGCGTCGTGCTGCTGGTCGAGAACCAGATCCGGGTCGGCGACGTCGTGGAGATCGCCGGCCTGAGCGGTGTGGTCGAGGAGATCACGCTGCGCCGTGTCAAGCTGCGCAGCTACGACGGCAGCGTCCATTACATCTCCAACGGCCTGATCACCACCGTCAGCAATTCGTCGAGCGACTACGGCTTCGCGGTCATGGATGTCGCGGTCGACTACCACGAGGACGTCGACACGGTCTACGCCGTGCTGCGCGAAGTGGCGCAGAGCCTGCAGCAGGCGCCCGAGTTCCGCGCCCGCCTGCTCGGCGAGCTTGAGATTTCCGGCGTGGACAAGTGGTCCGAAGCCTCGATCGTGATCCGCTGCCGGATCAAGACCCAACCCCTCGAACAATGGGGCGTGCGCCGTGAATTCCTCAAGCGCCTGAAGGCTGCTTTCGAGGATCGGGGCATCGCCATTCCCCTCCCGCACCGGCGCATCGTCCCGGTCGGCCAGCCGGCGCTGCGGGCCGAACCGGCCGACGCCGGGCCAGACGACGGGGTCTCCCCATGAATGGCGGGCCGAAGGCGGATTTCTTCTTCCTGCCCGCCTGGCCACCCTCGGGCAGCGTCGTGCTGTGGGTCTCGCTGACCATCGTCATCGCCGGCCTGCTCGGCGAACTGGCCTTCCGCTGGCTGCGGCTGCCGCGGGTCGTCGGCTATGCCGGCGTGGGCACCCTGCTGTCGGCTTTCGACCTGGGCATCGGCGGTACTCAGCTGAACTCCAGCCTGCGGCTGATCGTCGATCTGGCAATGGCGCTGCTGCTGTTCGAAATGGGCTGCCGCATCCCGCTGCGCTGGCTGCGCACCAACCCGTGGCTGCTGGCCACCAGTCTGCTCGAGTCGGTGCTGACCTTCGCGCTGGTGCTGGCCACCCTGCTCTGGCTCGACGTCAATCTGCGGCTCGCGCTGCCGGCAGCGGCCATCGCGATCGCGACCTCGCCGGCGGTCGTGATGCGGGTCGCCTCCGAATGCAATGCCTCGGGGCAGGTCACCGAGCGGCTGATCATGCTGACCGGGCTGAACACCTTCTATGCCGCGCTGGCCTCGAAGTTCGTCGTCGGCTGGCTGCACGCCGAGTACTACGGCAACTGGGTCACCTCGCTGGCCCATCCGCTCTATCTGCTCACCGGTTCGGCGATCGTGGCCGCGCTGCTGGCCTTCGCGGTGGCCCAGCTGACCCGGCGGCTCGACCTGCGCAACGAGAATTCGACCCTGCTGCTGCTCGGGCTGATCCTGCTCGCGCTGTCGGTCACCAAGATGGCCAACCTGTCGACCCTGCTGGTGCCGCTGCTCGCCGGACTGTTCCTGCGCAACAGTACCGAGCGGCCGTGGATCTGGCCACGCCACTTCGGCACGGCCGGCGGCGCCCTGGTGCTGATGCTGTTCGTGGTCACCGGATCGGTCTGGTCGGTCCATGCGATCACCACCGGCGCTCTGCTCGGCCTGGCGCTGATCGCGGCGCGCGGGCTGGCCAAGCTGGTCACCACGGTCGTGCTGGCCAGCCCCAGCGGCATCTCGGCCAGACAGGGTGTCGCGCTGGGCATCGCGATGACGCCGATGTCGGGCGTGGCGCTGGTGCTGATGTCCGACCTGCAGACCCTGTACCCCGAGTTTGCCGCCGGGCTGACCTTCATCGTGTTCAGCGCAGTCGCGATGCTCGAACTGATCGGGCCGATCGCGGTCTACCTGGCACTGCGCACGGTGCGCGAGGGCAGCATCCGCTGACCGCCCGCCCCCCGGAGATCCCCCGCCATGCCGCTTGAAGCCTTCGCCGACTCGCGCGCCCTGACGCTCGGCGTCGAGCTCGAACTGCAGATCGTCAACACGCACGACTACGACCTGACCCACGCTTCGCAGGACCTGCTGCGGCTGGTGTCGCGCCACAAGCTGCCGGGCGAGGTCAAACCCGAAATGACCGACAGCATGATCGAGCTGTCCACCGGTGTCTGCCACGATTACAGCGACGCCCTTGCCCAGCTCGGCGAAATTCGCGACGCTCTGGTCGACTGCGCCGGCCGGCTCAACATCGGTCTGTCCGGCGGCGGCACCCATCCGTTCCAGGACTGGAGCCAGCGGCGGATCTTCGAAGCCCCGCGCTTTCACATGCTGTCCGAGCTCTACGGCTACCTGTCCAAGCAGTTCACGATCTTCGGCCAGCACGTTCATGTGGGCTGCCCCGGACCCGACGCCGCGCTGGTGCTGCTGCACGGCCTGTCGCGTTTCATCCCGCACTTCATTGCGCTGTCGGCGTCGTCACCGTTCGTCCAGGGGATCGACACCGGCTTTCACTCGGCCCGGCTCAATTCGGTCTTCGCCTTCCCGCTCTCGGGGCGGGCGCCGTTCACGCTGACCTGGGAGGAATTCGGCCGCTTCTTCGACAAGATGACCCGCACCGGCGTCGTCGAGAGCATGAAGGACTTCTACTGGGACATCCGTCCCAAGCCCGAGTTCGGCACGATCGAGATCCGGGTGCTCGATACGCCACTCACCATCGAGAAAGCCGCCGCGCTGGCCGCCTACATCCAGTGCGTGGCGCGCTGGCTCAGCTTCGAGCAACCGTTCCGGCCGACCGAAGACGACTATCTGGTCTACACCTTCAACCGCTTCCAGGCCTGCCGCTTCGGCTTCGACGGCGCCTTCGTCGACCCGCAGACCGGCGAGCACAGCACGATCGGCGAAGACATCCTGCGCACGCTCGACGCCGTCGAGCATCATGCGATCGAACTGGGCGCCGACACCGCCTGCCTGCAGATCCGCAACGACGTCAGGCTGCACGGCAACGACGCGACCTGGATCCGCCAGACCTACGCATCGGAACATCTGCTGGCCGAGGTGGTGCGCCAGCAATGCGAGCGCTGGAGCCGCTGAGCACGCTGTCGGCATGGCTGCTCCCCGACCTCTCAGAATCGGGCTGTCGGCACGCCTGCTGCATGCACCTCCCCGCGAGCTGGGATTTCGCAACAAGACGCTGCAATACCTCGAGCAATCGATCGCCCACTGGATCATGGCGCACGGCGCGCTGGTCATGATGATCCCGACCATCGGGACGGGCGCCGAAGTCAGCCGGCGCGGCATTTCAGTGCGCAGCTACGTGCGCGAGCTCGACGGCCTGGTCCTGCAGGGCGGTGCCGACGTGAGCCCGCGCTCCTACGGCAAGGCGCCGATGCGGGCCGAATGGGCCGGCGACATCGTCCGCGATCGCTACGAGATGGAGCTGATCCACGAGTTCATGGCCCAGGGCAAGCCGATGCTGGGCATCTGCCGAGGCGCCCAGCTGCTCAACGTCGCCTTCGGCGGCACCCTCTACCAGGACATCCCGACGCTGCGCCCGGACGCCATCGCACATGTCGATGCCGAACTCTACGACCAGCTCCAGCACGACATCGTCTTCGAATCCGGCTCGCACCTCGCTTCACTCTATCCGGAGCAGGCCGGCGGTCGCGTCAACAGCATCCACCACCAGGCGGTCGACCGGCTCGGCGGCGATCTGGTCATCGATGCGCACAGTGCGCAGGATGGCATCGTCGAGGCGATCCGCTGGCGCGGCAGCGGCTATGCGATCGGGCTGCAGTGGCACCCCGAGTTCCACGCCAGCGACCCGGTACTGCTCGA
>JBAYOD010000263.1:0-3907 GCA_041678445.1 Burkholderiaceae bacterium
CTCGATCGTGGCGACGCCGTCATGGTGCCGAACCCGAGCTATCCGATCCACATCTACGGGGCGGTCATTGCCGGTGCCGAGACCATTTCGGTGCCGATGACTCCGGGCGTCGACTTCCTCGCCGAAATCGAGCGGGTGGTGCGCGAGAGCGCGCCGAAACCGAAGATGCTGATCCTCGGCTTCCCGAGCAATCCGACGGCCCGCTGCGTCGACATGGCCTTCTTCGAGCGTGTGGTGGCCATCGCGCGCGAGCACGACATCATCGTCGTGCACGACCTGGCCTACGCCGACATCGTCTTCGACGATTACCAGGCGCCGTCCATCATGCAGGTGCCGGGTGCACGCGAGGTTGCGGTCGAGTTCTTCACGATGAGCAAGAGCTACAACATGGCCGGCTGGCGGATCGGCTTCATGGTCGGCAACCGTGAGCTGGTGGGCGCGCTGACGCGCATGAAGAGCTACCACGACTACGGCACCTTCACGCCGATCCAGGTGGCGGCGATCGCAGCGCTCGACGGCCCGCAGGACTGCGTCGAGGAGACCCGCCAGAAGTACCAGCTGCGGCGCAACGTGCTCGCCAAGGGTCTGCACGAAGCGGGCTGGGACGTCGAAGTGCCGCGTGCCTCGATGTACATCTGGGCGCGGATCCCGGAGCCGTACCGGGCGCTGGGATCGCTGGAGTTCTCCCGCAAGCTGCTGCTCGATGCCAGGGTGGCGGTGTCGCCCGGGGTCGGATTCGGCGAGTTCGGCGACGATCACGTGCGCTTTGCGCTGATCGAGAATGAACACCGGATCCGCCAGGCCGTGCGCGGCATCAAGGACATGTTCCGCAAGGATGGCCTGATCAAGGCCGCTGCCTGATTCGGGGATCCCATGGTCAATGAAAAATCCGGCCCCGTGCGGGTGGGCCTGCTGGGCATCGGCACTGTCGGCCGGGGCAGCTTCGAGGTGCTCAGCCGCAATGATGACGAGATCCGGCGCCGCGCCGGGCGCAGCATCCGGATCACCAAGGTGGCCGATCTCGACACGGCCCGGGCGAAGGCGGTGGTCGGTGACGCCGCCGAGGTGGTCGGCGACGCACGCCAGGTGATCGACGATCCGGACATCGACATCGTCATCGAGCTGATCGGCGGCTACGGCATCGCGCGCGAGATGGTGCTGGCCGCCATCGAGCAGGGCAAGCACGTGGTCACCGCCAACAAGGCCTTGCTGGCCGTCCATGGCACCGAGATCTTCCAGGCGGCCTCGCGCGAGGGGGTAACGGTCGCCTTCGAAGCCGCCGTGGCCGGCGGCATCCCGATCATCAAGGCCCTGCGCGAGGGGCTGGCAGCGAATCGCATCGAGGCCGTGGCCGGAATCATCAACGGCACGACCAACTTCATCCTGTCGGAGATGCGCGACAAGGGGCTGAGTTTCGACACCGCAGTGGCCGAGGCGCAGCGCCTCGGCTATGCCGAGGCCGACCCGACCTTCGATGTCGAGGGGATCGACGCAGCACACAAGATCACGATCCTGTCGGCGATCGCCTTCGGCGTACCGATACAGTTCGACCGCGTGAACGTCGAGGGGATCAGCGGGCTGCAGAGCGAGGACATCCGCTACGCCGAGCAGCTCGACTACCGGATCAAACTGCTCGGCATCACGCGGCTGCGCCGCGATCCCACCGGTGTTCCGTTCGGCATCGAGCTGCGCGTGCACCCGACACTGATTCCGACCCGGCGCCTGCTGGCCAACGTCGAGGGGGCGATGAACGCGGTCTGGGTCGAAGGCGACGCCGTCGGCCAGACGATGTACTACGGCAAGGGCGCCGGTGCCGAACCGACCGCCAGTGCCGTCATCGCCGACCTGATCGACGTCTCGCGCACGATGGCCACCGATCCGGGCAGCCGCGTGCCGCCGCTGGCCTTCCAGGCCGAGGCGATGTCGGACCTGCCGATCCTGCCGGCTGCCGAAACCGAGACCGCCTGGTACCTGCGCCTGCAGGTGGTCGATCAGCCCGGTGTGCTGGCCGACATCACCCGGGTGCTCGCCGACGAGCAGATCTCGATGGACGCCGTGCTGCAGCGCGAGCCCGGCGAGGGCGAGCAGCGCACCGACATCATCCTGCTGACCCACCGCTGCATCGAGAAGCAGGTGGACGCTGCAGTCAGCCGGCTCGAGGCCCTGCCGACGGTGTTGTCGAAGGCGGTCCGCATCCGGCTCGAGAGCCTGGTCTGATGCGCTATCTGTCCACCCGCGGCGGCATGCCGCCGGCCAGTTTCTGCGAGATCCTGCTCGGCGGCCTGGCGCCCGATGGCGGGCTGGTGTTGCCCGAGGCCTACCCGGTGCTCGATGAGGCCACGCTCGCGCGCTGGCGCACGCTGCCCTACGCCGAGCTCGCATTCGAGCTGTTGCGGCTGTACGCAACCGACATCCCCGAGGCCGACCTGCGTGCGCTGTGTGCGCGCACCTATACGGCGCAGGCTTTCGGCAGCGACGAGATCACCCCGCTGCATCGGCTCGACGACGGGCTGTCCCTGCTGCGCCTGTCCAATGGCCCGACGCTCGCGTTCAAGGACGTGGCGATGCAGCTGCTCGGCAATCTGTTCGAGTATGTGCTCGCCCGCGACGGCAGCGAGCTGAACATCGTCGGCGCGACTTCGGGTGATACCGGCAGCGCCGCCGAGTACGCGATGCGCGGCAAGCGCGGCGTGCGGGTCTTCATGCTGTCGCCGCATGGCCGGATGAGTCCGTTCCAGACCGCCCAGATGTTCTCGCTGGCCGACCCGAACATTCACAACATCGCGGTCCAGGGGGTTTTCGACGACTGCCAGGACATGGTCAAGGCCGTCTCCGGCGATCTCGCCTTCAAGCAGCGCTGGTCGATCGGGACGGTCAATTCGATCAACTGGGCGCGGGTCGTCGCCCAGGTCGTCTACTATTTCCGTGGCTACTTCGCAGCCACCACGAGCAACGACGAGCGCGTCTCGTTTGCCGTGCCGTCGGGCAACTTCGGCAATGTGCTGGCCGGCCACATCGCGCGCTCGATGGGCCTGCCGATCTCGCGTCTGGTGGTTGCCACCAACGAGAACGACGTGCTCGACGAGTTCTTCCGGACCGGTCGCTACCGTCCACGGGGCGCCTCGGAAACCCGCCAGACCAGCAGTCCGTCGATGGATATCTCGAAGGCTTCGAATTTCGAGCGCTTCATCCACGACCTGCTCGGCGCCCGCTCCGACCGGGTGGCCGCGCTGTGGCAGGAACTCGCCGAGCATGGCGAGTTCGACCTGGCCGACACGCCGGAGTTTGCCCAGGCCGGTCGCTTCGGCTTCGTCTCGGGCCGCAGCCTGCACAACGACCGGCTCGACACGATCCGTGCCACGCACCAGCGCTACGGCATCGTCGTCGACACCCACACGGCCGACGGCCTGTTCGTTGCGCAGCGCTGGCGTGAGCCCGGCGTGCCGATGATCTGCCTGGAGACGGCGCAGGCCGCGAAGTTCGCCGAAACGATCGTCGAGGCGCTCGGAGAAGCCCCGCCGCGTCCGCCCGGCAGCGAGGGTCTCGAGTCGCGGGCACAGCGCTTCACCCTGATGCCGCCCGAAGTCGACCTGCTCAAGCAGTTCATCGCGAGCCGCGCACGGTGAGTCCGTCCAACTGGGCGCTGCTGCTGGTCTCGGCGGCCAGTTTCGCCAGCTCGATCATCCTGAACAAGCTGCTGATCGGCGCCCTGCCGCCGTTCACCCTGGCGGCCGTGCGGGTCGTGCTCGCGCTGCCGTTCTGCCTGGCCGCGCTGGCGCTGGCCGGCTTGCGGTTGCCGCGTAGCTGGGCCGACCGCCTGACAGTGATCAAGGTCTCGCTCGGCGTCATCGTCGTTCCCTACTGCGCGCTGGTCATCGGCCAGCAGACGATTCCGGGGGGTGTCAGC
>JBAYOD010000264.1:0-3904 GCA_041678445.1 Burkholderiaceae bacterium
ACGTCGAACCAGTGCTCCAGCCACAGGAAGATCACGAAGTGCAGCGTGGCGTAGAAGAACGCAAACAGGCCGAGCATCCGGCGCAGCCGCACCACGGTGTTCCAGCCGCTCAACCGCCGCAGCGGCGTGACGGCGAGGGTGACACACAGCATCACCAGCGCCCAGGTGCCGGTGGAGCGGGTCACGAACTCCACCGGGTTGGCGCCCAGTCCGCCGCTCTGGCCGAGGATGAACAGGCGCGCCAGCGGCAACAGCGCGACCACGAACACGGCGGGCTTGAGCCACGCCGGCAGGCCAGGCGTCATCGACGACCGCCCGCCATCAACCACCGCCCGTCTTCAACGGCTGTCCGCCATCAGTAGTGCTTGCGCAGATCCAGGCCGGTATACAGCGACGCGACCTGATCGGCGTAGCCGTTGAACATCAGCGTCGGGCGCTTGGGCCTGAAGAAGCCGTCTTCGCCGATGCGCCGCTCGGTGGCCTGCGACCAGCGCGGGTGGGGCACCTGCGGATTGACGTTCGAGTAGAAGCCGTACTCGTGCGGCGCGGCGCGGTACCAGCTGGTGACCGGCTGACGCTCGACGAAGCGGATGCTGACGATCGACTTGGCACTCTTGAAGCCGTATTTCCACGGCACCACGATACGCACCGGCGCGCCGTTCTGGTTCGGCAGCACTTCGCCGTACAGCCCGAAGGTGAGCAGCGTGAGCGGGTGCATCGCCTCATCGAGCCGCAACCCTTCGACATAGGGCCAGGCCAGCACCCGCGAGCGCAGGCCCGGCATCTGCTCCGGGTCGGCCAGCGTCTGGAACTCGACGTACTTCGCCCGGCTGGTCGGCCCGACCCGCCGGATCAGCTCGGCCAGCGGAAAGCCGATCCACGGAATCACCATCGACCAGCCCTCGACGCAGCGCATCCGGTAGATGCGCTCCTCGAGCGGCGCGAGCCCGAGCAGGGTGTCGATGTCGAAGCTGCGCGGCCGGGCCACCTCGCCTTCGACGGCGACGCTCCACGGCCGGGTGCGCATCCGGTCGGCGTACTGGTAGGGATCGCCCTTGTCGGCGCCGAACTCGTAGAAGTTGTTGTAGGTGATGACGTCGCGGTGCGAGGTCACCGGCTCGTCGGTGGACAGCGGGCTGGGGCTTGCCTTCAGCCGCTGCAGCGGGCTCTCGGGGGGCGGCGTCAATGGCAGTCTGGCGGCGGCGCCCGGCCCCGGCTGCCCGGCTTGCCCGGCCTGATGTCCGGCGCTGCCGTGCGCCAGTGCCGGCAGCAAGGTCGCGGCGCCGCCAACCGCGGCCTGACGCAGGATTTCTCGACGGCGGGCGTAGACGGCCCTGGGAGTGATTTCGGATGCCGCCGCAGCGGCGGCGTGACGTACGCGGATCAACATGGCGCTCTCCTGCCGTAGCGGCCACTTGTCGTGGCGGCCACTCGCCGCGCCGGCCGCCTGCCGCCCTCAGCGCAGCCCGGCGATGTAGTCCGAAACTGCCTGGATCTCCCGATCGGACATCCGTTCGGCGATCGTCGTCATCTCCGCGCTGTTCTGGCGGTGGCCCTGCCGGAACGCGACCAACTGGGCTTCAGTGTACTCGGGATACTGGCCGTGCAGGCGCGGGTACTGCGCCGGCAGGCCCGCACCGTTCGGGCTGTGGCAGCCCGAGCAGGCCGGAACGCCCTTGTCGGCAATGCCGGCCCGGTAGATGCGCTGGCCGAGTTCGACGTAGTCGCGGTTCTTGGCGGCCGCCGGCTTCAGGGCCTGGGCCGCGTAGTAGGCCGACACGTTGCGCATGTCTTCCTCGGACAGCATCGCGGCGAAGCCGGCCATGATCGGGTCGACGCGCGCAGCGGCCTCGGCGCCCTCGGCAACCTTGTAGTCGGCCAGCTGCTTGAGCAGGTATTCGTAATGCTGGGACGCCAGCTTCGGGTTGGCCGGCGTGCCACTGTTGCCGTCGACGCCGTGGCAGGCCACGCAGACCTGTTCGACGATCGCCTGGCCCTTGGCAGGGTCGGGAGAAGTGTTCTGAGCCTGGACGGCCAGCGGCGCGGCAAGCGCGGCGGCGACGACGATGCTGGTACGAAGCATGAGATGACCCGCGAAGGCTGATGGACCCGCGATGGGCCCGCTGATGGACCCGCAATCCGCAATTGTACAATAGCGGTCGCAACCGTCCCAAGCCGGGGCGCTTCCCTACGGCGACCGACCCCTTGGCCTTACTCCTGACCACCGCGCGCTTCGCGACCACGGTCGTGAAACTCGCCCAGCTGCCGCGCGACGACCTGCCCGAGGTGGCCTTCGTCGGCCGCTCCAACGCCGGCAAGTCGTCGGCCATCAACGCCCTGTGCCAGCGCCGGCGGCTGGCCTTCGCCAGCAAGACGCCGGGACGCACCCAGGCGCTGAACTGCTTCGCGCTGGGTCCCGAGAAGCTCGACTATCCGCTCGCCCGGCTGGTCGACACCCCCGGCTACGGCTTTGCCACCGCGCCGCTCGAAGTCAAGCGCGAATGGGACCAGCTGGCCGGCCGCTACCTGCAGGTCCGCACTGCGCTGTGTGCCGTCGTGCTGGTGCTCGACGTGCGCCGCGGTGTCACCGCCCTCGACCAGGCCCTGCTCGGCTGGATCCGGCCCGACGTGCCCGTGCTGGTCATCCTGACCAAGTCCGACAAGCTCGGCCGCGCCCAGCAGCGCAAGGCGCTCGACGCCGTCGAAGCCGAACTGCGCGAGGCTCGCCTGCCCAATCCGGTCTCGCTGCTGGCTTTCTCGTCGACCACCGGCCTCGGACTCGACCAGGCACGTGCCTGGCTCGAGTCGGTGCTGGCCGCCGCGATCGAATCGGCCGGCAATGCCGCCCCCGACCGTGCTGCCCCCCTCTCCGAAACCGCTCCAGAAGGACCCGCATCGAGATGACCGATACGCTTCGCTTCGCCCAGCAATTCCCCGCCACGCGGCTGCGCCGCAACCGGCGCGACGACTTCACCCGCCGCCTGGTCCGCGAGAACCGCCTCGCCGCCGACGACCTGATCTATCCGGTCTTCGTCCACGAGGGCCGCGAGCTGCGCCAGCCCGTGCCGTCGATGCCGGGCGTCGAGCGGCTCAGCCCCGACCTGCTGCTGCCGGTCGCCGAGCGCTGCCTCACGCTGGGCGTGCCCTGCCTGGCGCTGTTTCCGGTGATCGACGCCGGGCTGAAGACGCCCGACGGCCGCGAAGCCGCCAACCCCGACGGCCTGGTGCCCCGCGTGGTCGCCGAGCTCAAGAAGCGCTTCCCCGAGCTCGGTGTGCTGACCGACGTCGCCCTCGACCCGTACACCAGCCACGGACAGGACGGCGTGCTCGACGAGACCGGCTACGTGATCAACGAGGCCACAGTCGAGATCCTGGTGCAGCAGGCGCTGGTGCAGGCGCAGGCCGGCGTCGACATCGTCGCGCCCTCGGACATGATGGACGGCCGGATCGGCTCGATCCGCCAGGCGCTGGAAGGCGCCGGCGCGATCCACACCCGGATCATGGCCTACTCGGCCAAGTACGCATCGGGCTTCTACGGTCCGTTTCGCGACGCGGTCGGCTCGGCGCCCAACCTCGGCAAGGGCAACAAGAAGAACTACCAGATGGACCCGGCCAACTCCGACGAGGCCCTGCGCGAAGTCGCCCTCGATCTGCAGGAAGGCGCCGACATGGTGATGGTCAAGCCCGGCATGCCCTATCTGGACATCGTGCGCCGGGTCAAGGACAGCTTCCGGGTGCCGACCTTCGTCTATCAGGTCAGCGGCGAATACGCGATGCTCAAGGCGGCAGCGGCCAACGGCTGGCTCGACGAGCGTCAGGTCGTGATGGAGTCGCTGCTCGCGATGCGCCGCGCTGGCGCCGACGGCATCCTGACCTACTTCTCGCTCGACGCCGCGCAGTGGCT
>JBAYOD010000265.1:0-3873 GCA_041678445.1 Burkholderiaceae bacterium
CCAAAGACTGATGATCCTGGCGGTAGCCGGGATCCTCGCCATCGCGGGTCCGGCCCTGGCCACGCCGATGTCCGACCCGGGCCCGGTCGGTGGCGTCCCGTCGTTCAGTGACGATGTGCCGGGGGCGAACTACTCTGTCCCGACAGTGGACGAACGGATCGAATTCAGTGGTTTCATAGGGTTCCGTGCCACCAGCGATCTGCAGCAGCTCGCCGATTCCGGCATTCAGCCGATGCAGGAAACTGCGGCCGTACCGGTCCCCGGCAGTCTCGCGCTGATCGGGATCGGCTTGCTGGGCGTGTCGGCCTATCGCCGCTACGCTGCGCGCTGAGTTCCGGCGAACCAGACAGAGCTCGATCAGACAGACCTCGACTTCGCCCCTGACGCCCGCCCGAGCCTGGTGCTCGCGCGGGCGTCATGCTTTTATGATCTACTCTCATCCCTCCGCCCGCTGCGTTGGACCCACGCCATGAAGTTTCGCTTCCCCGTTATCATCATCGACGAAGACTGGCGCTCGGATTCGGCCAGCGGCTTGGGCATCCGGGCGCTTGCCAAGGCGATCGAAGAGCAGGGCTGGGAAGTCGTCGGCGGCTTCACCTACATCGACGTGACGATGGTGGCCAACCAGGCGGCGCGGGCCTCGGCCTTCATCCTGTCGATCGATGACGAGGAAATCGGTGTGGACGGCGCCGAGAGCACGGCGATCCAGGAGCTGCGCAAGTTCATCGCCGAAACCCGCCGGCGCAACGCCGAGATCCCGATCTTCCTGTTCGGCGAAACCCGCACCTCGCAGCACATCCCGAACGACATCCTGCGCGAACTGCACGGCTTCATCCACATGTTCGAGGACACGCCCGAGTTCGTGGCGCGCACGATCATCCGCGAGGCCAACAACTACCTGTCGTCGCTGGCGCCGCCGTTCTTCAAGGCGCTGGTCAACTACGCGCACGACGGTTCGTACTCATGGCACTGTCCGGGCCACTCGGGCGGGGTCGCCTTCCTGAAGAGTCCGGTGGGCCAGATGTTCCACCAGTTCTTCGGCGAGAACATGCTGCGCGCCGACGTCTGCAACGCTGTCGACGAGCTCGGCCAGCTGCTCGATCACACGGGCCCGGTGGCGGCGTCCGAGCGCAATGCGGCGCGCATCTTCAACACCGATCACCTGTTCTTCGTCACCAACGGCACCTCGACCTCGAACAAGATCGTCTGGCACTCGGCTGTCGGCGATGGCGACGTGGTGCTCGTCGACCGCAACTGCCACAAGTCGATCCTGCACGCCATCATGATGACCGGCACGGTGCCGATCTTCCTGACGCCGACCCGCAACAACTACGGGATCATCGGGCCGATTCCGAAAGAGGAATTCGATCCGGCCAGCATCCAGCGCAAGATCGACGCGAATCCGCTGATCAAGGACAAGACGGCGCGCCCGCGCATCATGACGATCACGCAATCGACCTACGACGGCGTGATCTACAACGTCGAGACGATCAAGAACACGCTGGGCAACTACATCGAGAACCTGCATTTCGACGAGGCCTGGCTGCCGCATGCGACCTTCCACGCCTTCTATCACGAGTATCACGCGATCGGGCCGAACCGGCCGCGCAGCGAGGAGACGATGGTGTTCTCCACGCAGTCCACGCACAAGCTGCTGGCCGGCCTGTCGCAGGCTTCGCAGATCCTGGTGCAGGATGCGAAGAACTGCCGGCTCGACCGCTACCGGTTCAATGAATCCTTCCTGATGCACACCTCGACCAGCCCGCAGTACGCGATCATCGCCTCGTGCGACGTCGCGGCCGCGATGATGGAGCCGCCGGGAGGGACTGCGCTGGTCGAGGAGTCGATCTTCGAATCGCTGGAGTTCCGCCGCGCAATGCGCAAGGTCGACGCCGAGTACGGCAACGACTGGTGGTTCAAGGTCTGGGGGCCCAACGACCTGGCCGAAACCGGCATCGGGCGGCGCGAAGACTGGTTTCTCGGCTCCGAGGACCGCTGGCACGGCTTCGGCAAGCTCGCTGAGAACTTCACGATGCTCGACCCGATCAAGGCGACCATCGTCACGCCGGGGCTCGACATCGAGGGCAAGTTCGACGACTGGGGGATTCCGGCATCGATCGTCACGAAGTACCTGGCCGAGCATGGCGTGGTCGTCGAGAAGACCGGCCTGTACTCGTTCTTCGTGATGTTCACGATCGGCATCACGAGAGGGCGCTGGAATTCGCTGGTCACCGAGTTGCAGCAGTTCAAGACCGACTACGACGAAAACCAGCCGCTGTGGCGGGTCATGCCGGAATTCGCGCAGGCCCATCCGGCCTACGAGCGCGTGGGCCTGCGCGATCTCGCCCAGCGCATCCACGAGCAATACCGGGCGCACGACATCGCGCGCGTGACCACCGAGATGTATCTGTCGAGCATGCAGCCGGCGATGAAGCCTTCCGAGGCCTACGAGTGCCTGGCGCACCGCAACGTCGACCGGGTGCCGATCGACGCGCTCGAGGGGCGCATCACCACCATGCTGGTCACGCCGTATCCGCCGGGCATCCCGCTGCTGATTCCGGGCGAGCGTTTCAACAAGTCGATCGTCGAATACCTGAAGTTCGCTCGCGCCTTCAACGCCCGCTTCCCCGGTTTCTATACCGATGTACACGGCCTGGTGATCGAGAAGGAGGGCGGCATCGACCATTACTATGTCGACTGCGTACGGGACGAGGAAGGGGCTTGATGAGAGAAGAATCCCTGCATCCGCAGTCGGTGGAACTGCTCGCCCGCCTGCCGGCACCCCCCGCCGAATTCATCGTGCCCGACCTGCGCGCCGGCCATACGGCTCTCAGCCAGTGGATCTGCGGGCCGACGCCCGAGCTGGCGAAAGTGGTCGACCTGAGCCTGCCTGCCGGCCGCTACGCGGGTCTTGCTTCGCCTGACGGGGGGCGCTATGGCGAGCCCGACTGCCCGGCGATCGGGGTGCGTCACTACCTGCCTCGCGAGGGCGCGAGCCGTGCGATCGTCTACCTGCATGGTGGCGGCTGGGTCCTGGGTACCCTGGACAGCTACGACGTGCTGTGTCGCCAGCTCGCGCTGGCCTGCGACGCCCAGGTGTTCGCGGTCGACTACCGGCTTTCGCCCGAATGCCGTTTCCCGGGCGCAATCGTCGACACGGTGCGTGCACTGCGCTTCGTGCGTGACGAGGCGGCCGGCTTCGGAATCGATCCGGCCCGCATCATCGTGGCGGGCGACAGCGCGGGCGGCCATCTGTCGCTGACCGCTGCGCGCTGGCTGAAGGCAGCCGGTGCGCCGCTGCCGGCCGGCATGGTGCTGATCTATCCGGTCGCCGACCGGCGGCTGGGTACGGAATCGGCGCAGCGTTTCAGCGAAGGCTGCTACCTGACGCTGCGCCAGATGCAGTGGTACTGGGATCAGTTCCTCGGCAACGACCCGATCGACCCGACCCATCCCGACCTGTCACCGGGGCTGGCCGACGACCTCGCGGGGTTGCCGCCGTCGCTGGTCATCACCGCCGGCTGCGACATCCTGCGCGACGAGGGTGAAGCGCTGGCAGCCCGCCTGTCGGTCCAGGGGGCGCCGGCCGAGGTGATGCGGATGCCCGGCATGTTGCACGGCTTCATCCGTTTCGGGGCGCTCATCGACGATGCCGGGCGGGCGGTGGCAGCGATCGCCGACACCTGTCGGCGCTGGGGCTGATACCGGTTCGCATTCGAGCGCCGGGGCAGCCAAGGTGCGGGGGGCTTGGCCTGACCGGCGCCGGGTGCTTGGCCCCGCTGCGCGGGGCTGCCCTCGGTGCTCGGGTTCCTGGCTGCGCGGCGTAACTCACTTCGCTCCCGCCGCTGCGCGTCGGGAGCTGCGTTCAGACAG
>JBAYOD010000266.1:0-3844 GCA_041678445.1 Burkholderiaceae bacterium
CGCGGTGCTCGGCCTGTTCTTCCTGTTCTCCACCGGGCAGGCGTTGTCGGCGCGCCAGCGGCTCGACAACGCTGCCGACGCGGCCGCCTGGAGCGCGGCGCTGTGGCGGGCGCGTGTCCTGAACTTCCACGCCTATTCCAACCGCGCCATCATCGCCCAGGAGATCGCGGTGGCTCAGGCCGTGACGATGACTTCCTGGGCCAAGTATTTCGAGCACTTCACTGCGAATGCCGCGCAACTGGCGGCGGTCTACCCGCCGGCGGCCACCATTCTGTCGGCCGCTTCATCGATTGCCGCCAATGCGCGCGAACTGACCGAACGCGCCGCTGCCGACGAGATCGGCTGGCGAGCCGACCCCCTCACCGGCTACAAGCAGTTGTTGCTGCGCAGCCAGAGCCTGCTGCACCGCTCGGCCGACACCTTCGGCATGGGAGCGGTGGCCAACGAGGTGGCGCGGGCCAGTGATTCGCGCTTCTTCGCCTTCGCGATGAGCGATGCGGGCGGGTACCAGCGCTTCACCCGCGTCTGGGACAGCGACCCGGAGCGCGAGCGCCTGCAGCGGGTCGTCGTCGAGGCGCTCGACCGCTTCAGTGCCGGGCCGCGCTCGATCGATCTGAGGCTGATGTTGCTGCCGTCGAGCTGTGTCGGGCGCACGACCAACGTCGACCGGATGTTCCAGTGGTACCGCAAGCGCGGTGGCACGGTGATGACGGGGCTCGAGCGCTGGGAGGCTGTCGACACCGGTTCGATCCACGACTGGCGGCGCCGTCGCCTGATCGGCAGCTGTCGCGACCGCGAGAGTCTGCCGCTGGGCTGGGGTGCGGCCGAAGCCAGTCACGGCGAGCCGCAAGGCGTCCTGCTCGCCCAGCCCGGAGGCACGGCGGACAACGGCAGCGCCACCTTGCGTGCCGAAGCCGAGATCGCGGGCCGCGGGCATGCAGGCTTCAAGGCCTACGACGGCATTGCCCGGATTCGCGACCTGAATCTCGGCGCGCTCGATGATCCGCGCTTTCCGGTCACCCGGGTTGCGGTGCTGGCCCGGATGGAAGCGCGCAACGTGCGCACGGCCGACAGCCTGAACCTGGCAACCGGCCGGCTGCGATTGTTCGACCGCTTCGCAGGCAACCGGCTCTGGTCGCTGGCGAGCGCCGAGGTCTACTTCCGCCGACCGGCGGGGGCCCCTGCGCGGATCGAATACGCGAGCCTGTACAGCCCCTACTGGCAGGTCCGGCTCACCGAATCTTCGAGCGCCGAGCGGCTGGCGGCGATGGCCTATGTGCACTGACCGATTGACGGCCACCGGCCGACGGGCAGTCGCCGACAGTCGATCGTGCCTCGGCCGACGGGCCGGCCGGCAGGCCGGACAGGCGCTGGTCGAAACCCTGGTGGTCGCGCTGGCAATGCTGCCGCTGGCCATACTCGTCGTCCTGCTGGGCAAGTATCAATCGATGCAGTCGGCCACGGTTGCGGCGTCGCGATCACTGGCTTTCGAGTGTGCGGCCCGACCGGCTGCCTGCGAGGATCCGGATGCGCCGGGTGGTGCCGCCGATGCCGTCAGGCAGCGGCATTTCGATGGCCAGGCGCTCTGGCACGACCGTGCAGGGCGTCCGTTGCTTGAGGCCTTGTCCGATGTCGGTGTGGCGATCTCACGCCAGGATTTCGGCGCCGGCGTGGGCACAGCCGTCGGGCAGGACAGTGCAGCCGCACGGCTGATCGACGATCTTGCCGGACCGTCTCGCTTCGGGCTTGCCGCGCGCTCGGGTTTCTACGTGGGGCGCATCGAGACGGCTGTCGCCCGGTCGCACGACGGGGGCGGCGGTTTCCTCGGTTTGCGGCCTTTCGCCCTGAGTCTGCACGCCCGCACGGCCGTGCTCGCCGACCCGTGGCTGGCATCCGGTCCCGATGGCGGCGCAACGGGTGTGAGGTCGCGCGTCGAGTCTGGTGCCAGGCTCGATGGGCTGCGCGAAACGGGACTGCTCGCCGGCTACCAGCTGACCCGCTGGTCGATCGACCTGATGGCGGGTGTCGGGCTCGAACGAAGCGCCGGGAGCCTGAACCCTTACCGTGCCGATCCCGATGCGGTGCCCACCGACCGGACGCCGGGGCCGTGATGCGAACGAGCGCTGCCCTCATCGCCTTGCTCGGCGGCTTCGTCGTGCTGGCGGGCGACGTGACCGCCGGACCGCAGGCCTCGTCACCGGCCGCTGCCGGTCTGCCGCTGCAGTTCCTGTCCGCGCCCATCCAGTTGACGATCGCCGGCTATCCGGCGTTGCTGCGGGTGGTGCGCGCCGACGCCGAACCCCAGCTTGCGATCGACGCGGTGGCCGCGGTCTGGCATCGCGAGCACACGATGATCCGGCGCGATGAGGACGGCCCCTGGCGCAATCTGTCGAGAATCGATCGCCACGGTATCCAGGCGCTGCAACTCAGGCGCACACCCCGTGGCGGCAGCGAGGGCTACCTGGTGAGCTGGCGGCTGGCAAGCGCCGCGCTGGCCGCGTCTGCCGACTCGATCGTCCACCGGCTGCTGCCGCCCGGCGCCACCGTGCTTTCCGACGTCGCCAACCACAGTGATGCGGCGGGTCGCACCCTCGTCGCCTGGGTCGCTGCCGACACCGTTGAAGCTGCGCGATCACTGGCGGGACGCGCGACAGCGCTGGAACTGACCGAACAGCGCACCGGCCAGCGTGCCGCCCCCGACCCGGGCGGCGCCCGGAGCCTGCTGCTGGTCGGCGCGGGCAAGGAGCTGGCAGTCACGCTGCACCCCGAGGGGCGCGGCACGGCAATCGTCATTCACTTGATGGAGACCCGGAGATGAGCAATGCAGGACAGGCGACGACCGAGTACCTGATCGTGCTGGCCCTGGTCGGACTGGTGCTGGCAGCCGGGCCGGACAGTCCGCTGGAGCTTCTTTTCGAGGCGATCGGTGATTACTACCAGCGCTTCGGCGATCAACTTTCCCGGCCCTGAGCGGCCCCCCAAGGAGTCATTCGATGACGACCCCAACCCTCGATGATCCCGCCGGTCCGGGACGCGCCAGTCCGGGCCGCGTCAATCCGGGACACGCCAGTCCGGGAAGTGCCGATCCGGGCCGCCCCCGTCCGGAGCGTACCCGCCTGCAGCACCTGGCCGGCAGCCTGGCCGGCCTGGCCCGCAACCGCTCGTTCGTCCTGTTCGTGGTGGCTGCCGGCTTCGGCCTGCTCGCGGTCAGCGGTGCGCGCGGCTACATTGCAGAGCGACTGGCGCTCGAGCGCGACCGGCTGAATCCGGCGCAGGTCATGACCGAGGTGGTGGTTGCCAAGACCGACCTCGATGCCGGTTCGGTCGTCGCCCCCGAAACGATGGCGGTGCGCAGCCTGCCGGCCGACCTCGTGCCGGGCGGTGCGCTGCGCCCCGATAGCTTCGAGGCGATCGCCGGGATGCGCTTGCTGCAGCCGATGCGCAGTGGCGAGCCACTGCTGCCGTCGATGGTCGAGATGGCCCGTGAGGGTGGTTTCTCGGCGCGCATCCGCCATGGCATCCGGGCGATGACGATTCAGGTCGACGAAGTGAACTCGGTTTCCGGCATGCTGCAGCCGGGCGACCGGATCGATCTGCTGTTTACCGTGCGCCCGCCGGCAGTGGCCGGCCAGCCTGTTCCCGACGAGCTGACCGCGCCGCTGATGCAGGATCTGCCCATCCTCGCGACCGGCAACCAGGTCGTGCCACTCGACGATCAGGATCCGCTCGGCCGGCGGTTCACGACCATCACCGTCGAGGTCGATCCGCAGCAGGCGCAGCGGCTGATCGTCGCGCAGCGCAGCGGCCGGCTGACCGCCACCGTGGGCAACCCCGACGACCGTGC
>JBAYOD010000267.1:0-3820 GCA_041678445.1 Burkholderiaceae bacterium
GACCTCGAACGCGTATTCCTCCTCGATCCGGTCTGCGTAGAAGCTGGCCGGATTGGGAGCGGCGAGCAGTCGCCGCCAGACCTCCCGGGGCACGCCCTTGAAAGTCTTCGGGGGACTGTCGACGAATTCGATTTCCAGGCGCTGGGTGTGCGCGTCGTAGCCGGCCGACTTGAGTCGGCCGCCGCTGAGCCGGTGTCTTTCCATCATCGTCCTCCGCTGGGTCGGCTCGCAGTGCCGTCGGCCGCTGGGGTCGCCGCGGTTGCGACCGCGCCTTCGCGTCGCGGATCGACGGCACCAGTGAGCCGGCAGGCCCCGGCAGCTTGCCAGCCGTTGGGTGGGCAGTCCAGCAGGATCGCGTGCAGCCCGCTGGTCATGTCGACCCAGCTGATCGTGTGACCGCGAGCCTGCAGCGTTGTGGCCAGTGAGGCTGGCGCGAGTCCGCGCTCGAGTTCGGTGGCGCCATTGCGGTTGGCCAGGTTGGCCATCGCGATCGCCTGCTGCGGTGCGAGACCCTCGTCGAGGATCGCGATCAGCGTGCGGGCGACGTAGGGGATGATCCGGGCGCCGCCGGGCGAACCGATGACCAGCCGCGGCGCTCCGCTGGCGCGGTCGAAGGCGATGGTCGGCGCCATCGAACTGCGCGGCCGCTTGCCGGGCGCCACCCGGTTGGCCACCGGCCGGCCGTCGCGTTGCGCAGCAAACGAGAAATCGGTCAGCTGGTTGTTGAGCAGGAAGCCGCCAACCATCAGCCGCGCACCGAAGGCGCTTTCGATCGACGAGGTCAGGGCGACCAGATTGCCGTCGGCATCGACGATCGACAGGTGGGTGGTGGACGGGCGTTCGGCCGACCCGGGTCGCTCGGCGGACCCGACCAGATCGGCCGGCAGCTTTGCCGGGATGCCGGCGGCGACGGGCGCCGGCAGCGCGCGGTCGCCGATCAGCGCGGCGCGCGCTGCCAGGTAGGCCGGGTCGAGCAGGGCCGGCGCCAGCGGCGTTGCGCTGTCGGCCAGATAGCGGTCGCGGTCGGCAAAGGCCAGCTTGCCGGCTTCGGCGAAACGGTGCACGCCGGCCGGGTCGTAGCTGTTGCCGAGCGTCAGCCGCGCCGGGCTGGCCCGCCACAGCGCCAGGATCTGGGCCACCGTGATGCCGCCCGACGATGGTGGCGGCATGCCGCAGACGCGATGGGCGCCGTGGTCGATGCAGACCGGTGCGCGCTCGACCGGCTGGTAGCCGGCGAGGTCTTCGATGGCGAGCCGCCCCGGGTTGTCCGGATGGCCGCGCACCCGGGCGACGATGTCCCGGGCGATCGGGCCGGTGTGCAGCGCATCGCTGCCGGTTTCGGCAATCCGCGCCAGCGTATCGGCCAGGGCAGGGTTGCGCAGCCGGTAACCGACCGGCCGGGCTCGGCCGTCGGCGTCGTAGTACAGCGCGGCGGCGGCCGGATCCTGGCGCAGGGCCGGATCGCCATCGAGCAGCGCATGCAGTCGCGGGCTGACCGCGAAGCCTTCGCGTGCGAGGCGGATGGCGGGTTCGAACAGCTGTCCCCAGGGCAGGCTGCCGTGGCGGGCGTGGACGCGTTCGAGCATCCGGACCAGGCCGGGGGTTCCGACCGAGCGCCCGCCGACCACGGCCTGCCGGAAGGACAGTGGCCGGTCGTTCTCGTCCAGCCAGAGCCTTTCGTCGGCTGCGGCCGGGGCGGTTTCCCGGCCATCCCAGGCTTCGAGCCGGGTATCGCGGGCCGAGTAGTGGAGCAGGAAGCCGCCGCCGCCGATCCCCGAGGATTGCGGCTCGACCAGGCCCAGCACCATCTGGGCGGCGATCGCCGCGTCGATGGCCCGGCCGCCGGCACGCAGGATCGTGGCCGCCGCCGCGCTGGCGTGCGGGTTGGCGGTGACCGCCATCCAGCCATGGCCGCTCACCGCAGGCCGCACTGTGAAGCCGGTGGCCGCCTCGGGCTGGGCCTGTCCGGTGGCCGCCTCGAGCCGGGTCGGCGGGTCGATGGCTGCCGCGGGTCCGGCTGGGCCGGCGCCCGCAAGCGAACTGGCGGGCACCAGGGCAGCCAGGGCCGCCGAGCAGCCGATGCCGGCCAGCGCCCGGACCAGGGACTTCGGCAGGCGAGTCAGCAGGCGAGCACGACGGTTCGGCGACTGGGGGTGCACCAGCCCATAATAGCGGCTTTCGAACCGAGACCGGGATCGACCCGAGGAGACCGTCAAGATGAGATCGATTGCCGAAAGTGCAGCCGGGATGGCCGCCGGGCAGGACCGTGCCGAGGCGCTGCTCGAACAGGCGCAGGAACGCGCCGGCCGCGCGGCCGACCTGAATGCCCTGGCCCATGTCGACTGGGACGCAGCCCGGGCCATGGCGCGCGAGCGCGACGCCCAGGCGCGGACCGGCGCACCGCTGGGCCCGCTGCATGGCGTGCCGGTGTCGATCAAGGATCTGTTCAATGTCCGCGACATGCCGACTCGGGCCGGTACGCGGGCCACGCTGCATGAGTTGCCCTCGCAGGAAGCGAGCCTGGTCACGCGCCTGCGCGATGCCGGGGCGGTGATCTTCGCGAAAACCAACATGCACGAAATCGCGATGGGGGCCACCGGCGAGAACCGCTGGACCGGTGATGTCAAGAACCCGTTCGATCCGCAGCGCCAGTCCGGCGGCTCGTCGAGCGGCTCGGGCGTGGCGGTGGCCACCGGCATCGGCCTGGCCAGCATCGGCAGCGACACCGGCGGCTCGGTGCGGATCCCCGCCGCCTTCTGCGGGGTCACCGGCTTCAAGCCGACTTTCGGCGCGATCCCGCTCGACGGGGCGCTGAACATGTCCTGGACCTGCGACCACGCCGGGCCGCTGGCCAACAGCGTGGCCGACTGCGCGCTGCTCTACGAGGTGATGTCGGGGCGCAGCGCGGCACATGGCAAGGTGGCGCGGGCACCCCGGCTGGCCGTGCCGGCGGGCTGGCTGCGCGGTCGCCTGCATCCGGCCGTGCGCGAGCATTTCGAACCGCGCTGTGCCGAACTGCGCGCGGCCGGCGCCGAGATCGTCGAGGTCGCGACGCCGCTGCTCGGCGGGGCCAGCGCCGCGTATACGGCGATCGCGCGCCCCGAGGCCGCCTGGATCCACCGCCGCCAACTGGAGGCCGGCGGCGAGGGTTTCTCCGACCTGGTCCTGCCGGCGCTGGAGGCCGGCCGCCAGCTGAGCGCGCAGGATTACGTCGGTGCGATGCAGGAGCGCGAACGGATTCGCGCCGAACTCGATGCGATCCTCGCAGACTTCGACGCGCTGCTGCTGCCGAGTTCGGCAGCCCTGCCGCCGCTGCGCGGCCAGCTCGAAATCGATGTCGAGGGCGGACGGCTCGCGGTGCGCGAGGCCGTGCTCGGCCAGACGCTGGCCTTCTCGCTGTGCGGATTGCCGTCGCTCACCGTGCCGGCCGGCCTGGTCGCCGATGTCTACGGCGCCGGGACGCCGCCGCTGCCGGCCGGCCTGCAACTGGTCGGCCGCATGGACGGGGATGCGGCGCTGCTGGCGCTCGGGGCCTGGGTGGAGGAGAAGGTCGGCGACGCGCCGGCGCCGGCTGGCTATTAGGCTGCCGGGTCGCCACGTCGTCGGGGGCAATGCTCGGATGACTGCGCGTTCGAGCGCCTCGGGCAGCCAAGGTGCGGGGGTTGGGCCTGGGGCAGGCCAAGGTGCGGGGGGCTTCGCCTGGCCGGCGCCGGGTGCTTGGCCCCGCTGCGCGGGGCTGCCCTCGGTGCTCGGGTTCCTGGCTGCGCGGCGTAACTCGCTGCGCTCCCGCCGCTTGCGCGTCGCTCGCTGCGCTCAGACA
>JBAYOD010000268.1:0-3804 GCA_041678445.1 Burkholderiaceae bacterium
GAAGATCTCGACGTGCAGGTCGGCGATCGTGCTGCCCGATCCGGACAGGATGCCGTCGCAGCCGAGCACCAGCGACGACAGCAGCCACGCGCTGTGCGTGGTCAGGACGGAGATCGGACGAGCCGCGTCGTTCCTGAGCGTGCGGAGGGTCTTCTCGTGGAAGGCGGGCTCGCCGCAGAAGTCCTTCATTGCGCAGATGGCCGGAATGTCTTCGACCAGTCTGCACAGCGTGTCGAGGGTGTAGCCGAGACCGCTCAGCGCGTACTGGAAGATGATCAGGGGCAGGCCGGTTGCGGAGGCGACTTCGCCGTAGTGGCGCAGGATCATGTCCGGGCGCTGGCGCGCGCCCCGGCCGAACAGGAAGGGCGGAAACACCAGCAGTGCGGCGGCGCCATTCCTTTCGGCCATCTTCGCGAGCCGTGCGGCTTCGAGGCTGCTTTCCGAATAGACGCCGCAGATCAGCGGCTGGCGGCCATCGACGTGTTCGACCGACAAGGCGAGGATCCGCTCCTGCTCGTCGAAGGTGCATGACGACACCTCGGAAGCATGCCCGTTCACGGTGACGGCGGTGACGCCGTCGACGGCGAGCAGGTCGTCCAGGTGGCGCCGGTAGGCAGCTTCGTCGATCGAAAGATCGTCGTTGAAAGGTAGCAGGCAGGCGGGCATCACGCCCTTCGCCTCGAATGGCCTTCGCGTCACACGTTCCTCTCGTTATCGATCATGGTGGGCCCTGCGGAAAGCCCGTAGATATAAGGTCCTCCGCCAGACGAAAGCAATTCACGGTTTTCGATCGAACCGATGCCTTCAGCGCATCGCCGTGCCGTCGGTGTCGGCGCCTTGCTCGTCGCGGCGGGCAGCGATGCGGACACGGCATCTGCGCGATAGCCATATTCGTAATCTCGAGGGCGAATGCACGGCTAAGATCCGGTGCTTCTCGAAGGGGCGGCCCGGTGACGACATCCGCGTAACCGGCGCAGAGTTTCCGCACAGTTTCGATCGACGGACAGGACAGGGGAGCGACTTGAAGGATCCGCGCGGCAACGATTCCGATCCGTCCAGCTACGACGTCCTGGTCGTGGGCGCGGGAGGCGCCGGCCTGTCGGCGGCCATCGCAGCGGCGGAGGCCGGTGCGCGCGTGGTCATCCTCGAAAAGGCGGAGCGCCCCGGCGGTACGACGAGCCTGTCGGTGGGCTCGATCACCGCGGCCGGCACCGCCTTGCAGGCCCGGGCCGGAATCGCCGACACTGCCGATGCGCATTACGAGGACATGGACCTGCTGCCGGGCCAGTCGGCAGACCGCGACCAGCCGGCCTTGCGGCGGGTGCTGGTCGACGAGGTCGGTGCCACGGTGGACTGGCTCGAATCGCTCGGCGTGGTGTTCGTCGGCCCGTTCAGCGAGGCGCCGCATCGCCTGCCACGGATGCACGTGGCGCTGCCGAATTCACGGACCTTCGCCTTCCACCTCGAGAAGCGTTGCCGGGAACTGGGTATTCCGATCCTGTGCCGGGTCGCGGTGGAATCACTGGTTTTCGAGAACGGCGCGGTCGCGGGCCTGGTGGCCCGGACGCACGGCGCCGATGACGGGGCAGTCCGTTCGTTCAGCGCCGGCTCGGTCATCCTCGCAACGGGCGACTACTCGGCGGCTGGCGATCTCAAGCAGCGATTCCTGCCGACGATGGTCGACATCGATCCGATCAATCCGCTCAGTACCGGCGACGGGCACCGGATGGCGCTTGGGCACGGAGCCTTCGTGCGCAACGGCGATCTCGCTGCCGGTCCGAAGTTCCGCTTCAAGCCGCCGCGAGGCGGGTTCATGGCCGACATTCCGCCGAACCGCTGGCTGGCGCGCGCCATGCGTTTCGCGTTCCAGCATCTGCCGGCGTGGCTGCTGCGGCCCTTCCTGCTGCCCACGCTGACCAGCTATCTGGCGCCCGAGCCCGCGCTGTTCGCGGCCGGCGCGATCCTGGTCAACCGGAACGGCGCGCGCTTCACCGACGAGCTGCGCGCGCCGGCCGCCGACCTGCCCAGGCAGCCGGGCAAGGAGGGCTACATCGTGCTCGACGAGCGGCTGGCTCGCCAGTTCGATCGCTGGCCGTACTTCGTTTCCACGGCGCCCGGAATCGCCTACGCGTACCTGAAGGACTACGAGCGGATCCGCCGTGACGTCCATGCCAGCGCGCCCTCGGCCGAGGCGCTCGGGCAGCGGCTCGGAATGCCGGCCGGCGCGCTGGCGCGCACGATCGAGGCGCACAACGGCGAGTTGCGTCTGACCGGTGGTTCCTCTCAGCCGCTCACCGAAGGGCCGTTCCACGCGCTGGGGCCACTCTACAGCTGGGTGGTGGTGACACAAGGCGGGCTGGCCGTCGATGCCCAGCACCGGGTGATCCGCGAGGACGGCTCGGCGATTCCAGGCCTTTATGCGGCCGGCACCGCCGGCCTGGGCGGGTTGTACGTGGCCGGCCATGGACATTATCTGGGATGGGCCTTCACGTCGGGTCGGCGTGCGGGGAAACATGCGGCAGGCCGGCACGCCCGACCCGGCCATTGAAGGGAATTCGTGATGACCAGGCGCGAGCAGTTCGATGTGGTGGTGATCGGTGCCGGGATGGCCGGCCTGTGTGCGGCGGTTGCTGCCCTGGAGCGGGGTGCGAGCGTGCTCGTGCTCGAGAAGGGCAGCCGCATCGGCGGTTCGATGCTGCTGTCCAATGGCTTGATCTGGACGTTCGCGAGCAAGGACCAGCTTCGCGAGGACGTGCCCGACGGCAACAAGGCCTTGCAGGAACTGCTGATCGAATCCTTGCCCGATTCGCTGGATTGGCTGGAATCGCAGGGCGTGGCGCTGCAGGCCGAGCAGACCTTCCAGTGGTACGGCTGGGGTCGCCGGAGCACGCCCGTGCAGATGGCTCCGGCACTTGCCGAGCGGGTGCAGGCGCTGGGTGGCCGGATCCGGATGCAGACCGCCATGCAGTCCTTGATGACGCGCGACGACGCCGTGACCGGTGTCGTCGCTGCCGACCACTCGGGATCGATCGAGATCGAGGCCGGCGCGGTGATCCTGGCCAGCGGCGGCTTCCAGGGCAATGCCGAGATGCTCGCACGCTACGCGATCGGCAATGCCGATTCGATCTACCTGCGCAGCAATCCATGCAGCACCGGTGACGGCCTTGCCGCAGCGACCCGGATCGGGGCGGCCACGACGACGCATCTCGACGTCTACTACGGCCATGCGATGGTGGCGCCGCCGGCCCGCTTCAGTGCCCTCGAGTTCCAGAGCGCGAGCCAGAAGTACGGCAACCTGGCGCTGGCGCTCGATCTGAACGGTCGCCGCTTTGCCGACGAGTCCGCCGGTACCGGCGAGGAAGACATCAACTTCCGGATCGGGCAGTGTCCGCAGGCGACCGCGGTCTATGTCGTCGATGCCGAGATGGCCGACATGGAGTCGCCGAACAATCCGCCGCCCCGGGCGGCGATCGGGCGGGCGCGTCAGTACGGCGGGCGGGTCATCGAGGCCGCTTCGCTGGAGGAACTCGCCACGGCGCTGGGGGCCTGGGGCCTGCCGCCCGACGAAGTGCTGAAGACCCTCCGGCAGTACAACGACGCGGTCGAGTCCGGGCGCTGCGAGCATCTGGTGCCGCCCCGCACGCGGAGCAGGTTCGCCTTGAAGAAGGCGCCTTTCACCGCCGTGCTCGTGCGTTCGAGCATCACCTATACCTGCGGGGGCCTGCAGACCGACCTCGACATGCGGGTCATCCGGCAGATGTCCTCGGTGTCGACGATGCCGCTCGTGATCGCGCCGATCGACGA
>JBAYOD010000269.1:0-3784 GCA_041678445.1 Burkholderiaceae bacterium
ACCTCGTGGACTATAGCGATGACCCTTGTCTACCGCGTCTCGTCCGTGGGCTGAATCGCTTTCTCACGATGCTCCAACCCCAAGGCTTCGACGAACAGAACATGACCATCGGCTTCGGGCAGATGATGTACACCCCGAACGACAAAACGCGCAGCGATCTCATCAAGGATGATCGTCCTTTCGCGGGCGCCTTGATGTTGAGCCTTGGCTATAACGCGAGGCGGGGCGATACGCTGCGCACTTCGCAACTCCGCGTGGGGGTGGTGGGGCCCTCCTCCCAGGCCAGGCAAGTCCAGAACTGGTGGCATGACACCGTCGGAGTGGACAGATTCAATGGCTGGAGACATCAACTGCGCGACGAACCCGTGCTGCAGTTGCTCCACGAACGCCGAACACGAGTCATCAGGCAAGAAAACGTCAGCGGTTGGGGTTGGGATCTGACCCGCCACTGGGGCGGCAGCTTGGGCAATTTCGCCACCTACGCGAATGTCGGCGGAGAACTGCGCTATGGCCTACGCCTGCCGGACGACTTAGGCACCGCACCGCTGCGCCCGGCTGGAGAAAACACCTCGCCCGTGCGTAAGACCGCTGGCAGCAACTGGAACGGGCACCTGTTCGTGGCACTCGACGGTCGCTGGGTTTTGCACGACATCACGTTGGACGGCAATACGTTCAAGTCCAGTCATAGTGTTGATAAACGGCCATTCGTGGCTGATGTGGGCTATGGCATCGCGATGACTCAGGGCAACTGGCGCATCGCGATAGCCCGCTACCACCGCACCCGCGAATTTCGTGGACAAAAGGAAATCCCGGTCTACGGAACGATCACCGTAGGACGGCGATTCTGATGCAGATCGATTCCTTGAACGCCATGCAAGCCACTCTGTTGCTGTTCATGACAAGAGCCTGGTTGCTTGTGGAGCTACCACGTCGACGCAGTACTGCCAATGCCGTCGTCATTAGCCAGTTGGCAAGGTGAACACAGCGAGCTGAACGATAAGGCACCCGCGCTCGATAAGAGACCAAGGACAACAAATAAGGAGATAAATGGATGCAACGACTCACCCTGGCCCTACCCGGCAATGAAGATCTGGCCCGCGGCATCGCGCAGGCATGCGGCAGCGAAGCCGGCCGCATCGAAACGCGCCGATTCCCCGATGGCGAGAGCTATGTCCGGTTGCATGGCGAACCTGCCGATCGGATCGTGGATGTGATTTGCACGCTGGCCCATCCTGATCCGCAGTTCCTGCTTCTGGCTTTTGCCGCTGACGCGGCGCGCGAACTTGGCGCGCAAGAGGTGAACCTGATCGCACCGTATCTGGCCTACATGCGCCAGGACAAGCGATTCCATGACGGAGAAAGCGTGACGTCGCGGTCCTTCGCACGTCTGGTCTCATCGACCTTCGACAAGCTGCTCACGGTGGATCCGCATCTGCACCGCTATCCGACACTATCAGCGGTCTACACGATCCCCACCATCACCTTGCATGCCGCACCACTGCTGGCCGACTGGATCGCGAATCATGTCGAAGAACCTTTGATCGTGGGCCCCGACGAGGAAAGCGAGCAGTGGGCCGGCGCCATCGCGTCCCGCATCGGCGTACCGCACGCTGTGCTTCGCAAGACACGCCATGGCGATCGCAGCGTGGACATCGATGTTCCCGACCTGTCGATCTGGCGCGGCAGAACGCCGGTGCTTGTGGACGACATCGCATCATCAGGCCGCACGCTCGCCGTCGCGGCGCGCAAGCTCGCCGAGCAAGGAATGCGCAAGCCGGAGTGCGTAGTGGTGCATGCCCTGTTCGCCGAGGATGCCTGGGCCCAATTGACACCGTTGTTTGCCCGAATTACGTCCACCGACGCAGTACCGCATCCGAGCAACCGGATTGGTCTCGCTTCGCTGATTGCCGACGCTCTCTCTAGCGGGAAAACCGATCCGCGAGGCTGATCTTTTTATCGATCCAACTATTTTCAAGGAGACCTGAAATGTCCTCTCAAGCTAACCTCGCAACCGATTGGCGTGCTGGTTACGGGCCCATCGCGCACAGGTCTGAAACCATCGAACGTATGCAGGCCCTAGTGCAACGTCTGGTCGCGCAAAGGCGTATAGCAGACGAAGCCTCGGCCCATGCGCTGCTGGCTGCAGCCGACCGGGTGGCCTGCACGGCCATGAGCGTAGTGGCGCATATGACCTATGCCCGGCGCATCGACCGAAGCGGCTGCCCACTGGGCTCCGATGATTTCAAACAAACGCCCGAAGGCCACACCGGCGGCTCGCTCAACATGGTGCCAGCCTTCGTGGGTTATCTGTTGGCCAACGCGCTGACCGGGACGACACGCGGCTGGCTCATGGGGCAGGGGCACTGCGTGGCCGCGATCGAGGCGGTGAACGCACTGACCGGCGATGTATCCGCCGCCCAGCGTGGACGCTACGACCGCAGCGAGGCGGGCCTGTCGCTCCTGATCGCGGACTTCTACTCCTATGCCATCGATAAGCAGGGTCGGCCCGCGGTACCGCTGGGTAGCCATGCCGGGCCGAACACGGCCGGCGCGATCTCCGAAGGCGGCTATCTGGGGTTCGCCGGGCTGCAGTATGTGCACACGCCGTTGCCGGGAGAAAGCCTGGTGGCATTCCTCAGTGATGGCGCTTTCGAGGAACAACGTGGCTCGGACTGGGCGCCGCGCTGGTGGCGCGCCGAGGACTGCGGCTTCGCCATCCCGGTCATGATTCTCAACGGACGGCGCATCGAGCAGCGCACCCAGATCGTGCAGGAAGGTGGCGCTACCTGGCTGGCCGAGGACCTGCGCCACAACGGCTTCGATCCGGTCATCGTTGATGGACGTGATCCGATGGCGATCGCATGGGCCATTGTTGAAGCCGAAGACACGCTGAGCGCCTTCGCTGCACGCTCGGATCGGCGCTATCCGGTCAAGCTGCCTTACGTGATCGCCGAGACGGAGAAAGGTTTTGGCTTCCCGGGCGCGGCGACCAATGCCGCCCACAACCTGCCGCTGAACGGCAATCCGCGCGAGGATGCGCAGGCACGCGAGGCCTTCAACGCAGGGGCTGCGGCGCTGTTCGTGCCCGAGAGCGAACTGGAAAACGCGCTCACCGTCCTTGCGAATCACGGCCAGAGCCAGCGCTCGCGCGAAAGCGAGCACCCCATGGCCCTACGCCATCCAGCGAGCCCTCATCTGCCGATGCCGGCCTGGGCGCCAACTGAGGTATCGGGCAGCGCCATGTCTTCACTGGATCGTTGGTTCGTGAAACTGGCGCAGGCAAATCCACAGTTGCGCGTCCGGATCGGCAATCCCGATGAACTGGCCAGCAACAAGATGGGAGCCACACTGGCACTGCTCAAGCACCGCGTCAACGTGCCCGAACCCGGCGTCCCGGAATCGACGCATGGCTCGGTGATCACCGCACTCAATGAAGAAGCCGTTGCGGCCGCCGCCCTCGCCAACAAAGGGGGGCTGAACCTGATCGTCAGCTACGAGGCCTTCGCGGTCAAGATGCTTGGATTGATTCGCCAGGAGATCATCTTCGCGCGCCGACAGAAGGAACTGGGCCAGCCGCCAGGCTGGATCTCCATCCCGCTGGTCGTCACATCCCACACCTGGGAGAACAGCAAGAACGAGCAGTCACACCAGGACCCGACCATTGGCGAAGCATTGCTGGGGGAGATGTCGGACACCGCACGCGTGTTGTTCCCGGTGGATGCCAACACGGCGTGCGCCGCGCTGCGAGCGGTCGACGACAGCCGGGGCCAAGTGGCTTGTGTTG
>JBAYOD010000270.1:0-3775 GCA_041678445.1 Burkholderiaceae bacterium
GCGTCGGTCATGATGATGATGCGGTGATAGCGCAGCTTGGCGACGTCGTACTCGGGACCGATGCCGGTGCCCAGCGCGGTGATCAGCGTCGCGATCTGCTCCGACGAGATCAGCTTGTCGAAGCGGGCTTTCTCGACGTTGAGCACCTTGCCGCGCAGCGGCAGGATCGCCTGGAACTTGCGGTCGCGGCCCTGCTTGGCCGATCCGCCCGCCGAGTCGCCCTCGACGATGAAGATTTCCGACTTCGCGGGGTCCTTCTCCTGGCAGTCGGCCAGCTTGCCGGGCAGGCCGACTCCGTCGAGCAGGCCCTTGCGCCGCGTCATGTCGCGCGCCTTGCGGGCGGCCTCGCGGGCGCGTGCCGCGTCGACGATCTTGCCGCAGATCGTCTTCGCGTCGACCGGGCGTTCGAGCAGGTATTCCTCGAGCGCCTTGGCAACGATCTCCTCCACCGGTCCGCGTACTTCGGACGACACCAGCTTGTCCTTGGTCTGCGAGCTGAACTTGGGTTCGGGCACCTTGACCGACAGCACGCAGGTCAGGCCCTCGCGCATGTCGTCGCCGCTGGTCTCGACCTTGGCCTTCCTGGCCAGTTCGTTTTCCTCGATGTACTTGTTGATGACCCGGGTCATCGCGGCGCGCAGCCCGGTCAGGTGGGTACCGCCGTCGCGCTGCGCGATGTTGTTCGTGAAGCAGAGCACCTGCTCGTTGTAGCTCTCATTCCACTGCATCGCGACTTCGACGGTGATCTGCAGGCCGTTGTCGAGCGCCTTGCTGCCGATGGCGTGGAAGATGGTCGGGTGCAGCGTGGTCTTGTTGCGGTTGATGAATTCGACGAAGCCGCGCACGCCGCCAGCGAAGGCGAAATCCTCTTCCTTGCCGCTGCGCTGGTCGACCAGCCGGATCTTCACGCCGTTGTTCAGGAACGAGAGCTCGCGCAGCCGCTTGGACAGGATCTCGTAGTGGTAATCGATGTTGGAGAAGATCAGGTCGTCGGCCAGGAAGTGCACTTCGGTGCCACGCAGATTGGTGTCGCCGGTGATGCGCATCGGCGAGATCCGTACGCCATCGCGCTCTTCGATGACCGGTTCCTTGACGGCGCCGCGCTCGAATTCGATCAGGTGGACCTTGCCGTTGCGGCGCACGGTCAGGCGCAGCCATTTCGACAGTGCGTTGACGCAGGACACGCCGACTCCGTGCAGGCCCCCCGACACCTTGTAGCTGTTCTGGTTGAACTTGCCGCCGGCGTGCAACTCGGTCATCGCGATCTGGGCCGCGCTGCGCTTGGGTTCGTGCTTGTCGTCCCACTTGACGCCGGTGGGGATGCCGCGGCCGTTGTCGACGACCGAGATCGAGTTGTCGGTGTGGATGGTGACGACGATCTCGTCGCAGTGCCCGGCGAGCGCTTCGTCGATCGAGTTGTCGACGACCTCGAACACCAGGTGGTGCAGCCCGGTGCCATCGGAGGTGTCACCGATGTACATGCCGGGGCGCTTGCGAACGGCTTCCAGACCTTCGAGGATCTGGATCGATGAGGAGTCGTAGGTTTTCTCTGCTTCGGTCATGGTGGTCCCTGGTCTGGTCCCCTGCGCGGCGCGGCCGCAGGCTCAGATGCGCATCGGCATGACGACGTACTTGAAGTCCTCGTCGTCGGGTACGGTGAGCAGTGCGCTGCTGCTGGCGTCGCCGAAGCCGATCTGCACCTGCTCGGTCTTGAGGTTGGCGAGCACGTCCTGCAGATAGCTGACGTTGAAGCCGATCTCCATCGGTTCGGCCGTGTAGTCGACTTCGATCTCGTCGACCGCCTCTTCCTGCTCGGCGTTGTTGGTCTGGACGCGCACCACGCCCGGCGCCAGGCTCAGGCGCACGCCCTTGAACTTGTCGGAGGTGAGGATGGAGGCCCGCCCCAGCGAGGCGATCAGCGTCTCGCGGTTGCCGACCATGTACTTCGTGTAGCCGCTCGGGATGACGCGCTGGTAGTCGGGGAACTTGCCTTCGACGAGCTTGGAAACCATCTCGACTTCGCCGAAGCGCAGCCGCACCTGGCTGGTCGCCATGTCGATCTGTACCGGCTCGTCGCTGTCGGCCAGCAGCCGCTGCAGTTCGAGCACGGTCTTGCGCGGGATGATGACTTCGTGGCGTGCCAGTTCGGCGCCTTCGACCCTGGCCTGGCAGTAGGCGAGCCGGTGGCCGTCGGTGGCGACCACCCTGACCAGCTCGCCGTCGGTGAGCATCAGCACGCCGTTCAGGTAGTAGCGGATGTCCTGCTGGGCCATCGCGAAGTGCACCATCTGGAACAGGTGCTTGAGCTGCTTCTGCGGCAGCGAGAACGAGGCGTTGAAACCGTCGCTCAGGGCCACGGTGGGAAACTCTTCGGCGCCCAGTGTCTGCAGCGAGAAGCGGCTCTTGCCGGCCTGGATGGTTGCGCGCCGTTCGTCGAGCCTGAGCGCCACCTCGACGCCTTCGGGCAGCGCCCGCAGGATGTCGATCAGCTTCTTGGCCGACAGGGTGGTGGCGGCAGTCTCGGGTCCGGGGCCGAGTTCGGCAGTGGTCTGGATCTGGATCTCGACGTCGCTCGCCAGGAAGGACACCGCAGGCCCCTCCTTGCGCAGCAGCACGTTGGCCAGGATCGGCAGCGTGTGGCGGCGCTCGACGATGCCCGCCACCGTCTGCAGCGGTTTCAGGATCGCGTCGCGGTCGGCTTTGATGAAAAGCATTGCTCTTGATTCCCGTTGCGGTTGTGTGGTGGGTCGAAAGGGATGACTGGATTGCGAAGCTTGCGAAGTGGGGACGGGCCTCATCCCCTGAGGGTCTGTTCGAGAACGTGCAGCTGGCGGTTCCACTCCTGGTCGTGCTGGCGCAGTTCGGCAATGCGCTTGACTGCGTGCATCACGGTGGTGTGGTCGCGCCCGCCGAAGGCTTCGCCGATCTCCGGAAAGCTCTTCTGCGTGAGTTCCTTGGCGAAGTACATGGCCACCTGCCGGGCACGGGCGATGTGCGCGGGCCGGCGCTTGCTGTACATGTCGGCCGTCTTGATCTTGAAGAAGTCGGCCACCGTTTTCTGGATCGATTCGATCGAGATCGGCGGGCGCGACAGCTCGAGCAGGTCTTTCAGGCCCTCGCGGGCCAGGTCGACCGAGATCTGCCGGCCGCGAAAGCGTGCGAACGCGATGACCCGCAGCAGCGCGCCTTCGAGCTCGCGAACGTTCGAGCGCAGGTTCTTGGCGATGAAATAGGCCACCTCCTCGGGCAGGCGCTCGCCCGACTGCTCGCCCTTCTTCAGCAGGATGGCCACCCGCATCTCGAGTTCGGGCGGCTCGATCTCGACGATCAGGCCCGAGCCGAAGCGCGAGACCAGGCGGTCTTCGAAAGCCGACAGCTCCTTTGGATAGGTGTCGCTGGTGATGATCAGCTGCTTGCGCGCCGACAGCAGCGCCTCGAAGGTGTAGAAGAATTCTTCCTGGGTGCGCTCCTTGCCGCCGAGGAACTGGATGTCGTCGACCAGCAGCAGGTCGAGCGACTGGTACTTGCGCTTGAAATCCTGGATCGACTTGCGCTGGATGCCGCGCACCATCTCGTCGAAGTAGTCCTGGGCGTGGATGTAGCGCACGCGCGGACAGCGCGAGCCGTCCAGCAGGGCGTTACCGACCGCGTGCAGCAGGTGGGTCTTGCCCAGGCCGACCCCGCCGTACAGGAAGAGCGGGTTGTAGGCCGTGCCCGGCCGCTCGACGATCTGCAGGGCCGCCGACCAGGCCATCTGGTTGGCCTTGCCGTGGAC
>JBAYOD010000271.1:0-3771 GCA_041678445.1 Burkholderiaceae bacterium
AAGGGCGGCATGCCGGTGACCTTGCACAATCTTGGCATGGCGCCCGGGGAACACCGTCTGTCGATTGATGCCCGGGGTGGCAAGGGAGAATGGGGCCTTGCCTGGCACGCCGCCGGCAAGGTGACTCCGGGCCAGGACGTGGAGCCTAACGGTCGCAAGGAATGGGCGGTCGCCTGGCCAGAGGGCAAGCCGACGGTGACGGGCCATTTTCACGGCCGCGACGAAACCGACTTCTGGCGTTTCACCGTCTCCGGCGAACCCCAGCTGTGGCGTGTCCAGCTGCAGGGAGACAAGCTGCACAGGCTGGACTTGTACGACAGCCGGGGCAGTATCGCGTCGGCCAGGGCCAGCGGCTCGAAACGAGTCCGCCTGGACAATCTGTTCCTGACTCCCGGAGACTACTTTCTGGCCGCATCCGGTTCGGATTCGGACTATCGCCTGCTCCTGCGCCCGCAGGGGCCGCCGCACCCGGATGCCGAGCTGGAACCGAACGATTCCTTCCAGAACGCATTGCCCCTGGCCTTCGGCCAGGAACGCAACGGCCTGCTGGCCGAAAAGAGCGACAAGGACATCTACCAGTTCAGCCTTGCCGGCCCCGAGCATGTGCGCGTGCGGGTGCGCCCGCCGGCCGATGGCGCCGTCGGTGGCACGCTGGCGGTCGGCGACGACATGCAAGGCATCAGCGCGATCCACGGCGCGCGCGGTGAAGTGCTGGACTGGGATGTCTACCTGCCGGCTGGGGACTACAGCATTACGCTGACGCCACGCACCGTCTCCGATGCCGAGTACCACATCAGCCTCGAACGCCTGCCCCTGTTCGACGGGCGGGTGGATCGCGATCCCAACGACTATCCGGAGCAGGCTTCCGTCGTGCCGGCGCACGGCCGCATTGCCGGCGAGGTGGGCCGCAATCGCAGAGCGTTGGACTGGTTCCGCCTGCCGCCGGTCGAAGCGTCCACGGAGATCTCGATCGAAGCGGTGGCCGGCCTCGGATTCGCGCTCCACGAGCGGCGGGACACGAAGGCGGATCGATTGAGCCATGACCGGAACACCGGGCGTTACACCGCCACGCTCGAACCCGGCCGCGAGTACCTGCTCGGGATCAAGGGCAAAGGGGCCTATGCTTTCGACCTCTTCGGGTCGCAGGGCGACGAACCGACCGGCCTGCCCGTCGAGATCGACATCGTCTTCGACGAGAGCCCTCGGCTGCAGGCGTATTCGCCATGGGAGCAGGTTCTGCATGGCAGGTTCGTGCTGAGGAATTCCGCAGGCACCGAGCAGCGCGTCGACGTGCAGACCGTGCTTTCCGATGATCGCGGACGCCTGGAGCTGGCGTCGGGGGTCTGGGCGCTGGCCCCCGGTGCGGCAATGGAACGTTCGTTCGTACTGGTGGCTCCGACCGACGCTCGGGGCGACTATCCGCTGCGCGTCAATGTCCGGGCACTCGACGCGTCCGGCGCCGAGGCCGGCACCTTCATCGACGTGGATGTGCAAGCGGATGCCCTTCCCGCCAATCCGCGTCATGCCTGGACCATCGCTCCGGAACTGCGCGGTGGTTTTAATCTGGCCGGCAAGGCACTCGGCGCCAGGGCGGTCGAAAGCCCGGGTATCGATCTGAAGCGACACGGCCAGCTCGACGCGATCATCGACGGCCTTGCGGAGTACGGTCGGGGGCAGGGCATGATCCTGAATGTCGGCACGGGCACGCGGCCCCCGGAGGACTACCCTCAGCCGACTTTCGAGCTGGCAGGGGACGCGCCGGTGCCGGTGAAGGGCTTCCTGCTCAATCCCACTGGCACCTTTCACGAGATGTATCGATTGCGCGAGTTCGCGGTCGCGCTGTCGCTCGATGGCGAGCACTTCGAGACGGTTGTCCGGGGCCAGCTCAGCCCGGCGTCGATCGAGCAGGCCTTCCTGCTCGATACGCCGGTGCCGGCACGCTACGCTCGTCTGATGCCCCTGAGCCACCACGGAGGGGGGGACAAGCTGTCCCTGGGCGAATTCAAGGTGGTGGCCGAGCCGGGCTTCGTGCCGAAGCATCTGGAGCGCCGCAACCTGGCGGCGCCCGAGCTGGGCGGACATCTGGTGTGGGCCGATCCCTGGATACGGCAAAGCGGTTTCGACAAGGCCTTGCTGATCAAGGACGACAAGGGGCACACGCTGAAGCTGTCCGACGATCCCGCGGCCACCGTCGTGCTCGGCTTTCATCACTCCCGTGCTGCGCGCGTCGCGACGGTGAGCTTCGACAAGCTGACGAAGGTGAGCGCCGGCACCGACGTGAAGCGGGTGGCGATCGCCCGCTCCGACAGCTCGCCCCTCGGGCCCTTCGAGCCGGTGGGTGAATGGGATCTCGATGCCGGGGAGTCGACGATCGAGCTGGAGCAGCCGGTATGGGCCCGCTACCTGCGTTTCCGCTTCCATGGCGAGGACGGCGCCAGGGCGCTCACGCTGCCGGACCGGATCGCCGTCTGGGAGGCGGCGCTCGACGACGACTACCGCTCCATCCTCGGCGAGTGGGGACACTACAGCAGCAACGGACCGTGGGAGGCCGGCAACGAGCCGCGGTACCCGGAGGCAACAAAGCGCCCGGACAACGACAGCCGGGAAAAGGCCCTGGCGGTGGCGGCGGGCGAGACGGCTGGCGGGCTGGCCTTGCTGGATACCTACGAATCCTGGTACCGCTTCGACGTGCCGGCCGGCGAGAACACCCTGGCCCTGAGCCTGCGCGGCGACCCGACCCTGCAGGCGCGACCCGAACTTCTGGATGCGGCCGGCGAGCCGGTACCGCTGTACGCAGACGAGGCGGATCCGCGACGGATGCACTGGCGGGCCTGGGTCGAGCCGGGTCAGCCCTACTGGCTGCGCGTGTTCGAGCCACCGCGCGCGCTGATGTTCAGCTGGGACACCTCGGCCAGCGTCGGCTGGTACCTGCCCAGCCTGGCCAACGCACTGTACCGCTACGCCGGCCAGATACGGCCCGGGCGTGATGTGGTCAACCTGCTGCCCTTCGGCTACGGCAAGCCGCTGCTGCAGGACTGGCAGGGCGAGCCCTATCCGCTCAAGCGCCTGCTGGGCAGCTTCCCCCATGACAGCAACTCGAGCGCGGCCGAGAGCGCCCTGGCGGTCGCCAGCCGCGAGCTTGCGAAGCGCCCGCCGGGCAAGCGCGGCGTCATCCTGCTGACCGATGCGGCGACGAGCATGGACGCCCGCCTGTGGCCGGCCCTGCGGGAGGCGCACCCCATGGTGTTCGCGCTGGCGGTGTCGTCGGAGGGCGCGTTCGGCCGCCATCCCCCCGAGGAACAGGACCTGATGCAGGAATGGTCGCGGGTCAATGGTGGCGACTACCAGTACGTCACCGGCCTTGGCTCCCTGCACCAGGGCTTCGAGCGGGCCATCGCCCGCATGCGCCAGCCGGTGGGCTTCGAGGTGGCGGTGGCGTATTCGTTCACCGAGAATCCCGGTCCGGCGCAGCTGCGCCTCGTGAGCAGCGAAAAGGGCCTGGACCCGGGCGCGCGCGGGGCGGTGGAGATCATCCTCGATGCTTCCGGCAGCATGCTCAAGCGGATGGATGGCGAGCGCCGCATCCAGATCGCCAAGCGCGCCATCGCCGACGTGATCGACAACGCCATGCCCGACGGCATGCCGCTCGCGCTGCGCGTCTACGGCCACCGCGAGGCGGGCAGTTGCCGCAGCGACCTGGAGCAGCCCCTGGCGCCGCTGGACAAGGCGGCATTGCGGCGCAAGCTCGACGGCATCAATGCGATCAATCTG
>JBAYOD010000272.1:0-3767 GCA_041678445.1 Burkholderiaceae bacterium
CGAGTTACGCCGCGCAGCCAGGAACCCGAGCACCGAGGGCAGCCCCGCGCAGCGGGGCCAAGCACCCGGCGCCGGCCAGGCCAAGCCCCCCGCGCCTTGGCTGCCCCCAGGCGCTCGAACGCGAAACCGTATGAGCCGGCGTACTCAGCCGATCTGCAGCCGGCGGGCCGCCGCAACGGCCTTCTTGGGTAGCGTCAGCACGAGCACACCGTCCTCGAACCTGGCGACCGCCTTCGAATCGTCGACTTCGGCAGCCAGCGAGAAGCTGCGCGCCACCGCGCCGTAGTAGCGCTCGCTGCGCAGCACGCGCTCGCCGTCCTTCTGTTCGGACTGGCGCTTGACCTCGGCGGTGATCGCGACCCGGTTGCCGTCGATCTGGACGTCGATGTCCTCCTTCCGAACGCCCGGCATCTCGGCCTGGACCACGTATTCGTCGCGAGACTCCTTGACATCGACCTTGATCTCGAGCGCCTCGGTGCCGGCGCCGCGAACCGGTTGCAGCACGCCTCGGAACAACTCGGGGAAAACCTCGGCAAACGGATCGTAAACAGACAGACGAGCCATGATGACCTCCTTGCAGATACTGGATGGCTTGGCCCGTCGCGTCCATCGGAAAACTTCCTCAGCGAGCAGGCCGGTACCAGACAGATAGGTACGCCAGGCGTCTCTTTCAAGTCCTGTCCGGCCGGGCTCCGGATCAGGCTCGCTATCGGAACCAGGCCCGGAACCAGGCCCGCTCTACCCCGAGGTCAGACCCGCTCGATCAGCGTCGCGATCCCCTGCCCGACACCGATGCACATCGTGGCGACCGCAAGCCGGCCGCCGCTGCGCTGCAACTGGTTCACGGCGGTGAGCACCAGGCGGGCGCCCGACATGCCGAGCGGGTGTCCGAGTGCGATCGCCCCGCCATTCGGATTCACATGCGGCGCGTCGTCGGGCACGCCGAGTTCGCGCAGCGTGGCCAGCCCCTGCGCGGCAAAGGCTTCGTTCAGCTCGATGACGTCGATCTCGGCAATCCGGCGGCCGGTGCGCTCGAGCAGCTTGCGGGTCGCCGGCGCCGGACCGATCCCCATGATCCGCGGCGGCACACCGGCGGTGGCCATCGCCAGCAACCGGGCCCGCGGCGTGAGTCCGTGGCGCTTGACGGCCGCCTCGCTGGCGAGGATCAGCGCGGCCGCCCCGTCATTGACGCCCGAGGCATTGCCCGCGGTGATCGTGCCGTTCGGGCGCACGATCGGCTTGAGCCTGGCCAGCGCTTCGGCCGTGGTCTCGCGCGGATGCTCGTCACGGCTGACGACGACCGGATCGCCCCGGCGCTGCGCGATGCTGACCGGCACGATCTCGGCATCGAAGAAGCCGTCGCGCTGGGCCGCCGCCGCGCGCTGCTGGCTGCGCAGCGCCATCGCGTCCTGATCTTCGCGCGACACGCCGAAATCGTCGGCAACGTTCTCGGCAGTTTCGGGCATCGAATCGATCCCGTACTGCGCCTTGAGCAGCGGATTGACGAAGCGCCAGCCGATCGTCGTGTCGTAGATCGCGTGGTTGCGCGAGAAGGCGGTGTCGGCCTTCGGCATCACGAACGGTGCCCGCGACATGCTCTCGACGCCCCCGGCGATGCCCAGCTCGAATTCGCCGCAGCGGATCGCGCGCGCGATCGTGCCGACCGCGTCCATCCCCGAGCCGCACAGCCGGTTGACGGTCGCGCCCGGCACCTCGACCGGCAGGCCGGCGAGCAACGCAGCCATCCGCGCGACGTTGCGGTTGTCCTCGCCGGCCTGGTTTGCGCAGCCGTAGATCACCTCGTCGATCGCGGCCGGATCGAGCCCCGGGTTGCGCTCGAGCAGCGCGCGCAGCGGAATCGCCGCCAGGTCGTCGGTACGCACCGACGACAGGGCACCGCCGTAGCGGCCGATCGGGGTGCGCACGGCGTCACAGATGAAGACTTCGGTCATGCTCGGATTCCTTGTGGGTTTGAATCTTGTGGCTTCGGCTCTGGCGGTTCCGGCTCTGGCGGCCTCGATTGCGGTCGGCCGCTCAGGCTGCCCGCCCGCCGCCGTCGCCGCGCTCGAGCGGGGCCGCGGTCAGCTTCCGGAGTTCCTCGAAGCTCATCCCGTCGACCCATTCGAGCGCGACGAAACCTCGCGGCGTGATGTCGATGACGGCCAGGTCGGTGTAGACGCGCGACACGCAGCCGACGCCGGTCAGCGGGTAGGAACAGCACTCGACCAGCTTGCTCTCGCCCGAACGGGTCAGGTGTTCCATCATGATGAAGACCTGCTTGGCGCCGATTGCCAGGTCCATGGCTCCGCCGACCGCCGGGATCGCGTCGGGCGCGCCGGTATGCCAGTTGGCCAGATCGCCGCTTGCCGACACCTGGAAGGCGCCGAGCACGCAGAAGTCGAGATGGCCGCCGCGCATCATCGCGAACGAATCGGCGTGATGGAAATAGCTGGCACCGGCCAGCTCGGTAACCGGCTGCTTGCCGGCGTTGATCAGATCCCAGTCTTCGTCGCCCTTGGCCGGCGCCGGGCCCATGCCGAGGATGCCGTTCTCGCTCTGCAGCACGATCTCGCGGTCGGGCAGCAGATGGTTGGCCACCAGGGTCGGCAGCCCGATGCCGAGGTTCACATAGGCGCCGTCCGGAATGTCGCGGGCAACACGGGCGGCGATCTGGTCTCGGGTCAGCTTGTTCACGGTGTGTCCTCCCCCTTGCGTTCAGGCGCTCGCGGGCGTGGCCGCGCCCGGACAGACGACCCGCGTCACGAAGATGCCGGGCGTGACGACCGTCTCCGGATCGAGCGAGCCGAGGGCGACGATCTCGTCGACCTGCGCGATCGTGCACTTCGCGGCAGTGGCCATGATCGGGCCGAAATTGCGCGCAGTCTTGCGATAGACGAGATTGCCCCAGCGATCGCCCTTGCGCGCCCTGATCAGCGCGAAGTCGGCGTGGATCGGGTACTGGAGCACGTAGTCGCGGCCGTCGATCGTCCGCGTTTCCTGGCCCTCGGCCAGCAGCGTGCCATGACCGGTCGGCGTGTAGAAGGCGCCGATGCCCGCTCCGGCGGCGCGGATCCGTTCGGCCAGGTTGCCTTGGGGGATCAGCTCGAGCTCGATCTTGCCGGCCCGGTACAGTTCCTCGAACACGTAGGCGTCGACCTGGCGCGGAAACGAGCAGAGGATCCTGCGCACCCGGCCCGCCTTCATCAACGCGGCCAGCCCGGTATCGCCATTGCCGGCATTGTTGTTGACGATGGTCAGGTCCTTCGCGCCCTGGGCGATCAGCGCCTCGAGCAGTTCGGACGGCTGGCCGGCCCCGCCGAAGCCGCTGATCATCACGACCGCACCGTCGTGAATCCCGGCGACGGCCGCCTCGAGCGAGGCCACGGTCTTGTCGATCATTGGAGCTCCTCAGTCAGGGAATCGTCCCGGATGAAGCGTCGGGGACGCGTCATTGTGCGCATCGTGAACGAATGTTTCAACTGACAGAGCGCATCCACGAGAGCGGCCCGTCCTGATCACAGACCCCTCCAGCCAGGTCAGGCCTTCGCTGCCGGCGCACGCTCCGGATCGAGCGCCACGACCTGCGGCCGCAGCCAGGCCAGCAGCACCAGCCCGGGCAGCGCCGCGAACACCGAGAACACGAAAAAGCTCGACCAGCCGAAAGCCGCCACCATCACCCCCGACACCGGGCCGACGTAGACGCGCCCCACCGCCGCCAACGCTGACAGCAGTGCGTACTGGGCAGCCGAGAAGCGCCGGTCGGTCAG
>JBAYOD010000273.1:0-3757 GCA_041678445.1 Burkholderiaceae bacterium
CCCCAGGCCGCGCTCGCCGCTGAACGCCGCCACCGGCCCTGCGGCGCCCGGCGCAAACAGGATGGCGACGCCGCCCATGCCGAGCGCCAGGGCCAGCAGGCTGGCGCCGTCCGGCCGCCGGCCCTGGAACGGCCAGGCGAACATCAACGCCCAGATCGGCATCGTGTAGACCAGCAGCGCGCTTTCACCGGCGTCGAGCCAGCGCATCGCCACCGTGGTGAAACCCATCCAGGCGAAGACATTGGTGAACGAAGCCGCTGCCAGCCGCGGCCACAGGCGCTGCGGCACGGCCAGCCGCTCGCCACGCACCGCCGCGATCGTCGCCAGCGCCGTGGCCGCCACGAGGCCGGACAGGCCGCGCGCGAACAGCGGCGGCCACTCGGAGAGCAGGAACTTCATCGTCGGCCAGTTCAGCCCCCAGCCGACGGCGGTGACGAGCGCCAGCGCCAGCCCCAAGCGGTGCTGGCCGGCCAGCACCGGCCCGGCCGGAGCCGGACGTCGCTTGCTGTCTGCGGATTTCGGGCTCACCGTGTCAGCATAGACGCTCGCCGACGGCTGCGCGATCGCCGCTGGCCGATCCCGGAACCGGCCAGCGGCACGGCTACGGCCGCCGCGGCTTCGGGTAGGATTCCGGCATCGGAGTTCAGGAGAACGATGTTGTCGAGCAACGAACCGATCCGCCGGGTCGGCTTCGGCCGGGCCAGCGTCTACTTCGGCGAGAAATCAGGCAAGTACCCGGACGGCAACCAGGTCGTCGTGCGCGGCACCGACACGCACGCGATCTTCGATACGCCCCGCGTCGCCAGGTTCGTCGGGCCGGATGTCGACGATGCCGAACTGGTCATTCTCGGCCATGTGCACGAAGACCACATGGCCGGCCTGCACCGGGTGCCGGACGCCGCCGTTCATGTCCACGAGCTCGACGTCGAGGCCGCCCGCAGCTGGCCGGGCCTGGCCCGGCACTTCGGGCTGACCGGACAGGCCGCCGAGCGGATGCTCGCGAAGATTCAGGCCGAATTCGACTACGCACCGCGGCCCGACGCGATCGCCTACCCGGACGGCGCGAGCTGGTCGCTCGGTGGCGCGACCGTGCGTGCCGTCCACATGCCGGGGCACACCGCGGGTCACTGCGTGCTGCTGGTCGAGGAAGAAGGCGTCGCCTTCATCGGCGATATCGACCTGAGCGGCTTCGGCCCCTATTACGGCGACGCCTCGTCGAGCCTGGCTCAGTTCCGGCGCACACTGGCCCGCTTGCCCGAACTGCCGGCGCGCATCTGGGTCACCTCCCACCACCGGGGGGTCTACACTGATCGCGCGGCCTTCCTCAAGGCGCTCGGCGCCTTCGCGGCCAGGCTGGACGAGCGCAGCGAACGGCTGCTCGACATGCTGGCCGACGGCCCGCAAACGGTGGCCGAGCTCGCCGCCCGCCGGCTGCTCTACCCGATCGACCATGTCGAGATCTGGGTCGACGACGTCGAGCGACGAACGATCGAACAGCACCTCGACGAACTGCTCGCCGACGGGCGGGTCGTCGAGGTCGAGCCGGGCCGCTTCGCGGCGGTTTGAGCGGCACAAACAGCCCAAAAAGCACAAACGGCACAAGCGACGTGAGCGAGGTGAGCGGCCGAACCGCTGCAGCCTGACAGAGGGAGCGACACGATGAGATGGCGAGGCAACCGGGAGAGCAGCAACGTCGAAGACCGGCGTGCCGGCGGCGGCATGCCGGGTGGCGGCGGGATCCGGCTCGGGGGCGGACGCATCGGCCTGGGCACGATCGCGATCGCACTGGTCGCCGGCTGGCTGCTCGGCGTCAATCCGCTGACCCTGCTGAGCATGCTGGCCGGCGGCGGTTCGATGACACCCCCGGCGGTCACCAGCCCGGCGCCGGCCCGCCAGGGGCCGATCGACGATGAACTGGGCCGCTTCGTTTCGGTCGTGCTGGCCGACACCGAGGACGTCTGGAAGGAAATCTTCGAAGCCAATGGCGGGCGCTATCGCGAACCGGTGCTGGTCCTGTTCCGTGGTTCGACCCGCACGGCCTGCGGCGTCGGCCAGGCCGCCATGGGGCCGTTCTACTGCCCGGCCGACCAGCGCGTCTACATCGACCTCGGCTTCTACGAGACGATGCGCAGCAAGCTCGGCGCCCCGGGCGACTTCGCCCAGGCCTATGTGATCGCGCACGAGGTCGGCCATCACGTGCAGAACCTGCTCGGCATCAGCGAGAAGGTGAGTTCGGCCCGTGCGCGGCTGAGCGCCGCCGAAGGCAACGAGCTGAGCGTACGCACCGAACTGCAGGCCGACTGCTTCGCCGGCGTCTGGGCCAAGCGGGCGCATGATGCCCGCCAGATCCTCGAACGCGGCGACGTCGAGGAAGCACTGAATGCCGCAGCCCAGATCGGCGACGACGCGCTGCAGAAACGCTCGCAGGGCTACGTGGTGCCGGACAGCTTCACGCACGGCACCAGCCAGCAGCGGGTGCGCTGGTTCCGGCAAGGACTGGAGACCGGCGACTTCCGGCGCTGCGACACCTTCTCGGCGCGCAGCCTGTGAGCCGGACAACCGTCCTCGAAATCGACGTGCGGTTCGGCGACTGCGATCCAGCCGGAATCGTCTTCTTTCCGAACTTCCATCGCTGGATGGACGCCTCCTCGCTGCACTTCTTCCTGCAATGCGGCGTGCCGCCCTGGGCCGAGCTGACGCCGGTCAACGGCATCATCGGCACGCCGCTGCTCGAACACCAGACGCGCTTCATGAAGGCGGCCACCTACGGCGAGCGCATCGAGATCCACACCTCGGTGCTCGAATGGCGCGCCAAGGTGTTCGTGCAGCGTCACCAGGTCCGGCGCGGCAGCGATCTGCTGTGCGAGGGCACGGAGACGCGGGCGTTCTGCATCCGCGACCCGGAAGACCCCAAGCGGATCCGCGCGGTGCCGGTGCCCGCCGACATCCGCGCCCTCTGCGAGCAGCCGCCCGGCGCTTGAACCTGACGCAGCCGGATGCTTGTGGATGCATCACCTGCGTCCGTGCCGCAACGATGCCGGTACGCACGTCGATGCGCTTCAGTCCGCCAACTCGTAGCCGGTGCTGCGCCCGCCGCCAGGCAACTTCTTCAGCACGCCCAGTTCCAGCAACTGCGTGATGTCGCGCAGCGCGGTGTCGGGTGAGCACTTGGCGATGGCCGCCCACTTGCTGCTGGTCAGCTTGCCCTCGAAACCATCGAGCAGGCGATTCAGCAACTTCACCTGCCGCGCGTTCAATGGCGTGCCTGCCAGGCGTTGCCAGAAGCGCGCCTTCACCAGCACGGCATCCAGCGCACCTTGCGCACTGGTGACGGCGCGACCTAGCGTGCCCAGGAACCACGACAGCCAGCCGGTCACGTCGAGCGTGCCCTTCTGCGTGCGTTCCAGCACGTCGTAGTAGTCCTTGCGCTCGCGCTGGATTTGCGCCGACAGACTGTAGAAGCGTTGCGGGCTGCCATCGGCACGGGCGAGGAACAGATCGCCCACAGCGCGCGCGATGCGTCCGTTACCATCGTCGAACGGGTGCAGCGTCACGAACCACAGGTGAGCAAGGCCCGCCTTCACGAGCGCAGGCTCGCCGGACGCCTCGTTCGCCCACAACAGGAATTTCGCCGTCTCGACGGGCAGCACGTCGGCAGGCGGCGCCTGGAAGTGAACCTTGCGCCGTCCGACCGGGCCGGACACCACCTGCATCGGCCCAACGGCATCGTCGCGCCACTGGCCGATGGCGATCTTGC
>JBAYOD010000274.1:0-3741 GCA_041678445.1 Burkholderiaceae bacterium
CCGATACCGCTTTGCGTTCGCTCGCAGGCCACTGTCTGCCAGGACGCGGGGCGAGGCTTTCGGCGCACGCCTTGTGCGCAGCCGAGGAGCGCAGGGTTTGTGGCCTGCGCGCGCAGCGCGCATCCAATAATCTGACTTGCCGCCGACTGTCTGAGCGCAGCGAGCGACGCGCAGCGGCGGGAGCGAAGCGAGTTTCGGCGGCAGGCCACGAACCCAAGCACCGCAGGGTACCCCGCGCAGCGGGGCAAGCACCCGGCGTGCGCCGAAAGCCTCGCCCCGCGTCCTGGCCCACCGCCCCTTGCCGCTCGAACGCAAAGTGGCGTCAGAATCCGTCCGCACTGGACAGAAATCGCTCGAAAGCCACCATGTCGGCGATCGCGATATAGCCGCGCCGGCGCTCGATCAGGCCGCGGCGCTCGAATGACCCCAGGGTCAGGCTCACCCACGGCCGACTCGCACCCACCATCCTGGCAAGTTCGTCCTGGCGGATTCCCCGGATCGCGTGGCGAGCGTCGCCCGGACGCCCCTCGGGCACTGCAAGCCTTGCCATGACCCTCCCCAACCGGGCAGCCGAGGAATCGAGTGCCAGCAACCCGCTACGCGCGATGCTGTAACGGGCCATCGCGGCCAGCAGCCACGAGACGTTCACCGAGAAACGCGGGATCGACAGCATCAGATCGAGCAACTGGTCGCGCGGCATCGATCTGAGCACCAAGCGGTCGATTGCCTGTACGGACTGGATTCGACGCTCCTGGAGCATCATGCTGACCAGCCCGAGCGGATAGCCCGATGACCAGATTCCGCTTACATATTCCTTGCCGGTTTCGCTCGTGTAGAACAACCGGACATGGCCGCTGTCGATGACGAAAAAACCCTCGGAACGCTCTGCCTGCCCGAACACCAGGGCACCTGATGGATAGGCGCGTCGGACGAAACGCTCGTCGACCTGGGCCAGCTGACAGGTCGACAGCCCCTTGAGCGCCATCGACCAGTTCGGCAGCTCCTCGGCGGTACCGTCATCGCTCATGGCGGCAATGGTAGATCAACACGCTCGCCGCCCCCTCTGCACCAGAGTGTGCCCCTGACCTGTCGGTTAAGTAATGAACCGACGCGGCAGCGATCATCCGCAATACTGCCCCGGATCGGCAGGCACCTCGCCCGCCCGCCGCACCAACGGAGGATGCAATGAGTCGCCAACCCCTGCAGACCGGTAAATCCTGGGAAACGAAAGTCCCCTTCTCACTCGGCGTCGCAGCTTCGGGCCGCTTCCTCCACACCGCCGGCATCACTGCACGCGCCGATGACGGCTCCGTGATCGGCCCCAACGACATGCGCGCGCAGGTCGCCCGCTGCTTCGAGAACCTCGGTGAGGTGCTGCAGGCTGCAGGAGCCGGGTGGGGCGATGTCGTCAAGTACACGATCTTCACCACCGATATCGAGCGCTACGACCAGGACACTCGCGACATTCGCCTGCCGTTCTTCGTCGATCGCCCGGCGGCCACCCTGGTCGAGGTGCGGCGGCTGGTCCATCCCGAGATGCTGGTCGAAATCGAGGCCGTCGTCTGCCTGCGCTGACCCGATCCGTCCCTTCCATCAGGAGTTACCTCATGAATCCCAAACGACAATCACTGGCCCGACTGGCCGCCCTGTCGCTGGCCGCCGCCGCGCCAGCGGGCACCTGGGCGCAGACCGAGTGGCCGACGCGACCGGTAAAACTGATCCTCCCCTATCCTCCGGGCGGTGCGACCGATCGACTGGCGCGCCTCATCGCCGCACCGATGGGCCCGCTGCTCGGTCAGCCGGTGATCGTGGAGAATCGACCCGGCGCCACCGGTGCGCTTGGCAGCAGCGTGGCTGCCAACGCCAACCCCGATGGCTACACGCTGCTGGTCGGGTTTCTCGGATCGATGGTGCTGATGCCCCTGCTCAACCGGCAACTGGCCTATGACCCGCAGCGCGACTTCATCCCGATCACGCGACTCGTCACTTACGATTTCGTCCTCGTCACCCGCCCCGATCTGCCGGCAACGGATCTGGCGGGCGTCATCAAGCTGAGCAAGCAACGCAGCCAATCGATCGCCTACGGCAGCACCGGCATCGGCAGCCCCGGTCATCTGGGCATGGAAGAGATCAACCGAAAGTCTGGCGCCACCCTGCGTCACGTCCCCTACAAGGGCGACCAGGCCATGCTCACCGATCTGCTGGGCGAGCACGTCGAAATGGGTGTCCTGACACTCAACGTCGCCGAACCGCTGATCCGGGCAGGCAAGCTCAAGGCTCTTGCGATCGCCACGGACCGTCGCTCACCGAAGCTCCCCGAGGTTCCGACCTTCGCAGAATCCGGATTCAGTGAAGCGGGCTTCGAAACCTGGGCCGGCCTCATGGCTCCAAGGGAAACACCGGCCGCCGTCATTGCCAGGCTCGACAGCGCGGCAGCGCGGGCTCTGCAGGATCCCGAACTCCGGGCGGCCCTGCTCGATGCGGGCTTCACACCAGCCTACAACGGCCCCGACGCCTTCAAAACCCTGATCGAGGATGACCGGCAGCGCTATAGCCGGCTCATCGAGGCTTCGGGCGTCCAGATCAACTAACCCCTGGCCTCTTCCAGTTCCCTGCGCTCGCGCAGATAGTCGCGCTCGAGCTCGCGCAGCCGCGCATCGACCTGCGAGCCCGTGTAGAAATCCAGCGTGCCGGCCTGGCGGGCGAACTTGAGCTGTTCGATCGCCGCCGGCAAGGCACCGAGCAGCACGAAGTGCTCGGCCGAGGCCCGGTGCGCCCGGGCCGGTTCGCCGGCAGTGTTCCAGACCTCGGCGAGCAGGCGCCACAGCGCCGGGTCGTCAGGGTGGCTCTGGACCGCCTGCTCCAGAAAGCCTGCGGCCGCGCGCGGGTCATCGGTCTTCACCAGCGCCTGCGCCTTGACCCGCGTCAGCGCGTGACTGGACGGATGCTCGAGCAAGGCTGCGTCTGCGATCTCGAGCGCCCGCCGGGGCTGGCCGGCGTCGAGTTCGATCTGGGCAGCCAGCCGTTCGACAAAGGGCATGACCCCCGTCAGCTCGCGGGCCCTGGCCAGCGCCTGGCGCGCAGCAACCGGGTCGCGCTGGGCGTTGCGCACCGCGGCCAGGCCGAACCAGCCGGCGGCCGGATCGCCCGTGCGGTTACGCAACTGGCGCTCGAAGCCCGTCGCCGCGCGGGCCAGACCATCGACGCTGGTATCGGCGAGCGCCCGCAGGCGGGCCTGCACGAGCAGGAATTCGCGGCTGTCCGGGTGCTGCCGGTAGCGGGTTTCGCTGAGCCGGTTCTGGATATCGGCCATCCGTTCGGAAGTGACCGGATGGCTGCGCAGGTAGTCGGGTGCGCTGTTCTCGTAGAGCCGCCCGGCCCGCTGCAGGCGCCCGAGCAGGCTGACCATGCCGTTGGCATCGTAGCCGGCCTCGACCAGCATCTCGAAACCGATCCGGTCGGCTTCGCGCTCGGCCTCGCGCGAGAAGCCGAGCATCTGCTGCCGGGCCACGGTGCTGCCCAGCGACGCCACCCCGAGCGCGGCCTGGGGGTTCGAGGTGGCGGCCAGCGCCGCCAGGACCAGCGAAGCCAGCATCACGACCGATGTCTGGCGACCCTGGGCAAGCATCCGCGCGATGTGCCGCTGGGTGACGTGGCCGATCTCGTGGGCGATCACCGAGGCCAGCTCCGACTCCGACTGGGCGGCAATGATCAGGCCGGTATGGACACCGATGAAACCAC
>JBAYOD010000275.1:0-3732 GCA_041678445.1 Burkholderiaceae bacterium
CGCAGGCCGAGGTCCAGGTCTGGCGCCAACTGCAGCAGGTCGGCCAGCAGCCAGGGCACGAAGATCACCGGAATGACCAGCAGCCAGCGTGGTGCCACGAGGCGATGCGGGAAGTTCAGGAACATCGCGATCAGGGCCATGCCGAAGGACAGCGTGCCGGTGTGGTTGATCGCCGAGAGCAGCCGGAAGCTCGTGCCATCGATGGCCAGTTCGCGGCAGCTGTAGACGGCTGCGCTGATGGCGGCCATCGCGCAGGTGACACCGGTCAGCGCAAACATCCGGGCACTCCAGTCGTTGCGCCGCAGGGTCCAGATCCAGGCCGCGATCATCAGGCCGGCAAGGCCGCAGCCCAACTGGAACCAGAACATCGCAGGCAGTTCGGCCACCGGCCGGTGGCCGGCCGGTTGCAGGTTCAGTTCGGTCGATTCGCCGGGGGCTGCGCCGGCTTGCGCGACCGACAGCGTGACGGTGGGGGCGGCGAGCCGGCTGGCGATGCCCGACTGGCGCTCGAAGAAAGCCGCCATGTCGGTGTAGCGGCTGAAGAAATCCGGCTCTTCGATCAGGTCTTCGGATTGCAGCGCCTGCCCGCTGATGGCCAGCAGACGAAGACCGGGGGCGGCCAGCTCCGGCTGACGGGCGGCTGGCGAGCCGGCCGCCAGCGAGACGATGCGCAGGCCGGCCCCGTTGTCGGCGGCGAGCTGCAGTCCGAGCCAGGGCTGGAACACCGCCAGGGCCACGGCGAGCAGGCAGCCGGTCAGGCCGGCCAGGGTCACGGCGAGCAGGACGGCGCCGGGCGAAGCGCGCGAGCGACGCCGGGTCATCGCGCTGCGGCTGTCGTGGGCTGCAGCGCGCCGGCCCGCACGCCGAGCAGGCGCAGCCGGCGCCTGGGTGGCACCCGTTGCAGGCATTCGAAGGCCGCCTGGCGCATCGGCTGTTCGGCGTCGATCGCGGTGATCAGCGTGCGTTCGCGGGTGACGATCCGGAAATCGTCGTAGCGGGCCTTCACGCCGACGCTGCGCCCGGCGTAGCCGCGACGCTGCAGGTCGGCCGAGAGCTGCCGGCACAGTGTTGCCAGCACTGCGGCCAGGGCCTGGAAGTCGTGAACCGGGTGCAGGTCGCGCTCGAAGGTGGTTTCACGGCTCATCGAGCGCGGCTCGCTCTCGAGCACCAGGGGCCGGTCGTCACGGCCGTGTGCAGCCTCGTGAAGCCAGTTGCCGTAGCTGCGTCCGAACTGCTCGACCAGGCGCTCGCGGGCAACGGCGGCCAGTTGTCCGATCGTCCGGATGCCGAGCTCCTCGAGCCGGGCGTCGGCCTTCGGACCGATGCCGTTGATCCGCATCACCGGCAGCGGCCAGATCTGCTGTTCGAGATCCCGTGCCTCGATCACCGTGATGCCGTTCGGCTTGTTCAGCTCGGAGGCGATCTTGGCCAGCAGCTTGTTGGGGGCGACGCCGATCGAGCAGCTCAGGCCGGTGGCAGCGGCGATCCGGCGCTGGATGTGGCGTGCGATCGCCTCGCCGCCGTCGATGCGTACGCCGATCTGGTCGCTCAGGTCGATGTAGACCTCGTCGATGCCACGGTCTTCGATCCGTGGCGTCAACTCGAGGATGGCCGCCTTGAAGCGCTGCGACCAGCGTCGGTACTCGGCGAAGTCCACCGGCAGGAAGATGCACTGCGGGCACAGTTCGGCGGCGCGGCGCAGCGCCATGCCGGAGCGGATGCCGAAGGCGCGCGCCTCGTAGGTGGCGGTGGTGACCACACCGCGGCTGTTCGGATCGCCGTGGCCGCCGATGGCGACCGGCTGGCCGCGCAGATCCGGGCGGCGCAGCAGTTCGACCGATGCGTAGAACGCATCCATGTCCAGGTGGGCGATCCGCCGCCAGGCGGGGACGGCGACCGCTCGCACGGTGTTCAGACGTAGACCGGCAGCGTGATGAAGAACGTCGAGCCCTGCCCCGGTTCGCTGCGCAGGCCGGCCTGACCGCCGTGCAGTTCGGCGACACGCTTGACGATCGCCAGCCCGAGCCCGCTGGCCCCGCGCTGATCGCGGGCCCGGCTGGTCTGGAAGAAGCGTTCGAAGACCCGTGCCTGGTCTTCGGGTTGCACGCCGGGGCCGGTATCGACGACCTCGACCTGGACGTCGTGGCCATCGTGCTGCACCCGCACCGTGATGTTGCCGCCCGACGGGGTGACCCGCAGCGCGTTGTCGATCAGGTTCGACAGCGCCCGTTCGATCAGCGCCGCGTCGACCAGCGTCAGCGGCAGGCCGTCGGGATAGTCGATCGCCAGGTTGATGCCGGCTGCCTGGGCACTGGCCGCGAAGCGCTGGACCACGTCGTCGGCCAGCTCGCCGATCGCGATCGGTTCGGGTTGCGCCTTGAAATCGGGGTTGTCCAGGCGCGCCAGCTCGGCAAGCATGTCGGTCAGCGCGCGCAGGTGCTGGGCGTTCTGCAGCGCGCGCTCGAGCAGTTCGCTGCGCGCCGGTTCGGCGAGCGAGTCGCCTTTCAGCCGGATCGTCTCGAGCTGGCCGATCAGCGCGGTCAGCGGCGTGCGCAGGTCGTGCGACACGCTGGCCACCATCTCGCGACGCTTGGCGTCGGTGATCCGGGTCCGTTCGGCTTCGAAGCGCAGCCGCTCGAACGCGTCGCGGAAGGTGCGGCTGAGCCGGCCGATCTCGTCGTTGCGGTCGGTGTCCGGGAAGTGACTGGCGCACAGCTCGTCACTGAAGCCGGCCTTGCGGATCCGTTCGGTTGCCCGGGTCAGCGCGGTCAGCGGGCGTGTGAGCAATGCGATCATGGCGATCGTCAGCAGCACACCGATCGCAATCGTCATCAGCGCGACCTTGGCCGTCGTGCGGATGGCGTAGCTGCGCAGCATCTCGGGCATCTGCTCGCCCAGGCTGGCCTGGCGCGGCACCACCATCAGCCACCCCTTCGGCGTGCCGCTCTGGAGCACGGGCCGGGCGGCCACGATGCAGGTCTCGCCCTGGCGGTCGGGATCGGTCGTGTGGATCGGCTGACGGGGATTGCCGCGCTCGCCCAGGACGACCGGACCGAGGTCGATCCGGTGCTCGCGCCAGAACTGCCGGGTTTCGCCGGCACTGGCCAGCACCTTGCCGTCGGGATCGAGCAGATACAGGCCGGTATTGGGCGAGTACAGCGTGTACTGGCGCAGCTGCTGGCCGAAGCTGGCCGGATTCCGCTCGTAGTCGCGCCACAGATCGGGGTGGGCCTCGAGGATGCGCTCGGCGAAGCTGCGCGACTTGTCGTAGATCCAGTCGTTGTAGTACTCGCGCACCGACGTGTACATGATCGAGGCGAGCACGGTGGCCATCAGCAGGCCGAAGCCGATCAGCAGCAGCAGGATGCGGGCGCGCAGCGAGTTCATTGCCGGGCCTCGTCGGTGAAGCGGTAGCCGACACCGCGCACTGTCAGCACATAGCGCGGCCGGGCCGGATCGATCTCGATCTTCGAGCGCAGCCGGTTGATGTGGGTGTTCACGTTGTGTTCGTAGCCCTCGAACGAGGTGCCCCAGACCGCGTCGAGCAACTGCGCCCGGGTGAACACGCGGCCCGGGTTGCGCGCGAAGTGGGCGATCAGGTCGAATTCCTTGGCAGTCAGCGAGACAGGCCGGCCGTTGATCCGGGCCTCGCGGCCGGCAAAGTCGATCTGCAGTTCGCCGACCTCGATCCGATCGCCACTGTCGGCTGTCGGCGCAGCGGCCGGCGCGTGC
>JBAYOD010000276.1:0-3729 GCA_041678445.1 Burkholderiaceae bacterium
ATCACGCGCCAAACAGCTTCGGTCGACAGCGGATTCCAGCACGCATAAGCCTGCGGCACGTCGTACAGGGGCTGCAGCGTCTGCAGCATCCCGGCCTTGCGCATGCCGGGATGCACCGGCGCGCCCTCGAACAGTCGCAGCAGCTCCGCCCGGGTGTGCAGGGCGAACAGTTCGTCGAGCGTCATGGGCTGCAGGGCATCCAGCCAGCCCAGCGCGAGAAGGGGCCCGGCAGCCTCGACCGGATCCCCGATCTCTTCGTAGGCAAGCTTGCCGGACCGGAACCAGGGCCCGCGCCGCATCAGCAGACGCGTCATCAGCGCCTGCGAGTACCCGGGCAACTGCTCGAACTGCGCGAGGAACTGACGTTCCGGCCCGCTCAGCAGGTCATGGTGGCGCTCGTCGATCCAGGCCAGGGCACGCCGGAAATTGTGCAGATAGTAGTAGCGGTGTGCCGCAGGCATGGCTCCCGATGCGAAGGATGAAACTGTTTATTTATACAGCATTCACCCCACTGCCGCCATGCCCGCCACCGTTCAGCAGCGGCGGATGCGTAACGATCTCCTTCAATTCCGGCCGCGGGCGGCGCAATGCCTCGATATCCGGCCGAACCGGTGGTTGACTGCGCCACCAGGTCTCGACCGCCTGCGCCATGGCCAGCAGGCGGGCGTCCTGATGCAGCGGCCCGATCAACTGCAGGCCGAACGGCATCCCCGCCTCGTCGGCGCCGCAAGGCAGCGACAGCGCAGGGCAAGTCGCCAGCGTCACCAGATAGGTCAGGCTCAGCCACTCGTAGTAATTGCGCTGCTCGACGCCATCGATGACCGAGGCATAGAGCTGACGCCACGGGAACGGCGTCACCGAGGTCACCGGCGACACGATCAGATCGAAGTCCTCGAAGGTCTGCTGGAAACGCCGGAAGATCCGGGTCTGGGCCAGGTGGGCCTGGGCCCGGTCCAGCAGGCTGATCCCGGCGGCCATTTCGATGTTGGCACGCACATTGGGGCTCAGCGTTTCCGGCGCGCTGCGATAAATGGCCTCGAAGCCGGCCAGGAAGCTCTCGGCCCGGATCACGTCGAAGCAGCGATGCCCTTCGTCGAGATCCCAGTCGAGCCGCTCGCAACGGGCGACCTGCGACGACAGCGCCGCCACTCGCTGCCTGAACACGCGCCGGATCATCGGATCGACGGCACAGGCGCCGAAATCCTCGGTCACCGCAATGCGCAACGTCGACAGGTCGACTTCCGGTAGCGGCCAGAACGCCTGCGGCGCCTGCAGCCCCGTCAGCGGATCCATCGGGTGCGCGCCCACGCAGGCCGACATCATCAGCGCCGTATCGGCCACGTCGCGGGCCATCGGTCCGAGCACCGAGATCGCCGACCAGCCGAGTGCCCGCGCATCGTTGGCGACCATCCCCGGCGACGGGCGCAGCCCGACCACACCACACATCGCTGCCGGAATCCGCAGCGAGCCGCCGGTGTCCGAACCTGTGCACAAGGGCAGCATGTCGGTGACCAGGGCCGCCGCCGAGCCGCCCGACGAACCTCCGGCATTGAGCTCGGGGTTGAACGGATTGCCGGTGGCACCCCACACCGGATTGCGGGTGTTGGCCCCCGCACCGAAGTCCGGAACATTGGTCTTCGCGACGACGATCGCGCCCACTGCGCGCAAGCGTGCGACCAGCGCGTTGTCGGCGACCGGCACATTGCCCCGATGGCGGACGTTGCCGTAGGTGGTCAGCAGACCCTCGGTGTCCTGGAGATCCTTGACCCCGAGCGGCAAGCCGTGCAAAGGCGGCAACGCTTCGCCGCGCTGCACCCGCCGCTCGGCTTCGGCGGCTGCGGCCAGCGCCCGTTGGTCGTCGCGCGCGCAGATCGCGTTGACCGCCGGGTTCAGGGCATCGATCCGGTCGAGGCAGGCCTGCAGAAGTTCGACGGGCGAAAGCTCGCCGCGCGCGATGCCGTCGCGCATCGCCCGTGCGCTGAGTCCGACGAGTTCTCCGGAAGCTGGCATCGTCATCACTCGGCCACCAGCCCCAGTTCGTCGATCAGCGGCTTCCAGACCGCGATGTAGCGCTCCGCATAACGCCGCACGTCTTCGGGCTTGCTGCGCACCAGCGTGGTGTTCATCATCGTCATCAGCTTGACATAGGTCTCGTCGTCCATGCACTGGTTGGTCGCCTCGTTCAGCTTCGCGATCGCCTCGGGCGGCGTTCCCTTGCGCGCCACGACGGCCAACCACGCCGGCCGGGCCAGGATCTCGGGCCCGCCCGCCTCGATGATGGTCGGCACCTCGGGAAGCAGACTGGAGCGCTCGGCCGCAAACACGGCCAGCGGAACGAGCCGGCCGGCGCGCACCTGCGGCGCTGCCGTGCCGATGACCAGGGTCATCGCATGGATGTGCTGACCCAGCAGTGCATTCAGCCCGGATGCCTCGCCGACGAAGGGTACGTGCGTGGCCGGCATCGACCTGTCCTTGGCGAGCGCCGTGGTCAGCAGATGCGCCGGGCTGCCCTTGCCCGGAGACCCGAACATCAGTCCGCCCGGAACCGATTCCGCGAACCGGACCAGCCCCGCCAGGTCGTTGACGCCCAGCTCGGCAGGCACTGTCAGCACCAGTGGCGACGTGCCGACCAGCGCGATGTGATCGAAGTCCTCCAGCGGATCGTAGGGCTGGCGCTTGTGCACGAACGGGGTGATCGTCATCTGCGACATGCCGATGGTCATGACGGCACGCCCGTCGGCCGGCAGATTCTTGAGGTTGTTGATCGCCAGGATGCCGTTGGCGCCCGGCCGGTTGAGCACGACGGTGGACTCACCCGTCTGCCGGGCAACGCAATCGGCCCAGGCCCGTGTGAACGCATCCGAGCCGCTGCCGGGCGGTTGCTGGGCAATCACCTGCAGGGTCGACTGGGCCAGTACAGGTGCGGTCGCAAGGGTCGCGAGCGCCGCAAGCGCGAGCGCGCACGACAGCTTCAGCGCAGCAAGGGGTTTCATCATGATGACTCCGGTTGTTCCAGGAATGATTCGAGCGTTCGCGCAAGCGCCTTCAGCTGCAGGTCGATGACCGAGGCCGGCGCAAACGGCGCCTGAAGACCCAGTCCCCGCAGACAGGAGAGGACGAGCTGCACGCGCGCGCCGCCGTCGGGATCCGAACGGAGTTCGGGAAAGCTCTCGAACATCCGTGCCTGCATCTGTCCGGCCACCTCCAGGCGACGCCCGGCGATGTGCGCCGTCATGGCGGGATCGTTGCGGGCCGCCAGATAGGCCGACCAGGCAACGGCGAACCGCGGTTGCCCGTAAAGCTGCGACCAGGCCTGCCGCACGAAATGATCGGCGCGGCGAGCCGCCCCCCAGTGCGCCGGCGGCCAGAAATCGCTGTCCTTGCCGAGCTGGTCCAGCAGACGCGCCAGCACTTCCATCATCAGGGCTGCCTTGGACCCGAAGTGATGCTGGACGGCGCCTGTCGTCATCCGCGCGGCGCCGGCCACCTCGTGAATCGACAGCTGCCCGTCGCCCCGGGTCTGCAAGACCTGCATGGCAGCGTTCAGCAAACGCTCCCGGGTCTGCTCGCTCCTGATCTGGCGCTGTGTCGCCACCCTGCTATCCAACTCTGCTTTGACATTATGACTGTAATGTCATTACAGATGTAATGTCAATCGACGTGCCCCGGGGTGCACCCGGGATCAGGCACCAGGATGACGGCGCTCAGAAATGCATCCCGACCGCGCCG
>JBAYOD010000277.1:0-3725 GCA_041678445.1 Burkholderiaceae bacterium
CCTGATGAACATAGCGCGGTGGAACCACCCCTTCCCATCCCGAACAGGACCGTGAAACGCCGCAGCGCCGATGATAGTGAGCACCTCGCTCGTGAAAGTAGGTCACCGTCAGGCAATCCGTAAGCAGAAAAGCCACCCCAAAAGGGTGGCTTTTCTGCTTTCTTCGCTACGGATGACGATCCCCGCCAGCCGCCAACGCATCCTCAGTGGACTCGCCAACCCCTCCGAGACCCCCACCCACCGCGGCATAGGGGGGTGTGCGGCCGTGGCGGGCTGAGCGGCGAATCGCGCCACGCAGCCAGTCGTGCCCCGGCCGGTGTGCGCGGCGGCTGTGCCAGACCGAGTCGATGTTGACCCGGGGCAGCTGGAAAGGCATCGGCCGTGTCTCGAAGGCATAGCCCATTCCGGTGGAGGCCAGGAAATGCCCGGGCAGGACGGTCAGCAGGTTCGAGTTCGCGACGACCATCCCCGCCGTGAAGAACTGGTTGACAGTCAACACGACGCGCCGCCGGCGCTTGTGTGCGGCCAGGGCCTCGTCGATGAAGCCGAATGGGCGCCCTGAGAAGCTGACGAGCAGGTGATCGGCCTGGCAGTAAGCGTCCAGGGTCAGCTCGGCCGAGGCCAGTGGATGCCCGCGCCGCATGACGCAGATGTAATCGCTGCTGTACAGTTGTTCGGTGCCGAACTGGCCGATCGAGTCCTCCTGGCCTTCGCTGGAACCGATCGCGGCGATGGCGACCGGAAAATAGCCGATCGCCAGGTCGATGTCCTGGGTTTCGAGCAGCACACGGGGATCACGCGTGGTCAGTGGCTGTACGCGCAGCGTGACGCCGGGAGCTTCGCTTTCGATGATCGAGACCATCGACGGGATCAACAGCGCGGCGGTGGCGTCGGCCATTGCAATCGTGAAGCTGGCGCGGGATTCGGTCGGATCGAATTCGCCCGGGGCGAAGGTGTTGCGCAACTGGTCGAGGGCATCGCGTACGGCCGGCCACCACTGGCGCGCGGCCGGGGTCGGCTCGACCCCGTGGCCCGAGCGGACGACGAGTTCGTCGCCCAGAGCGTCGCGCAGCCGGCGCAGCGCGTTGCTGACGGCAGGCTGGGTCATCGACAGTTTCCTGGCGGCTCGGGTGAGGTTCTTCTCGGCCATGACCTCGTCGAAAACACGCAGCAGATTGAGGTCCAGGGTTCGAAAGTTCACGGGAAGCGCTCCGCATCCGGGGGATCTTGATCATCACCGATGTGAATATGTACCATGATGAACATCAATTGGAAGTATGCTGAAAAAGGCCGATAATACAGTCATACCGCAGCGCAGCATGAACCCGGAAGCGGCCGCAGGAAGGCCCGAAAGACCCGGATCAGATGCCCGGCGCAGCGACTGAATTCGAACGGCGGCCTCGCCGACGTTCACCCAGTGTCTCCTCCTCCACCTCCTCGGTGGATTAAGCCCGGACCCCAAAACGGTTCGGGCTTTCTTTTTGTGCCGCCGGTTCGCATGCTGGCCGCCCGGGGCCTGGCTGCTTTCGGGTGCAGCCCTTCGGTCGCAGTCGTTCCCTTCCGGGTACAGGCCGGGCGAAGGCAGCAGCCGGGCTCGGCTATATTTCTGGTTCGAGACGTTCGTTGATGCCGGCTCGCCGCAGGCAAGGCAGCAGGCTGATCCGACACCGTCGTCAGTCACAGCATGACACGAAAACCAGGAGACGGCGCGATGAGCGCAGCAGAACCGCTTTGGAAACCCGGCCCCGATCGTATCGGACAGGCTGGCATCACCCGCTACCTGCGCTGGCTGGAATCCGAGCGCGGTCTGCGTTTCGACGACTTCGAATCACTGTGGCAATGGTCGGTGACCGAGATCGAGGCGTTCTGGGACTCGATCCGGGCGTTTACCGGCATGATCTTCCATACGCCGGCCCGGACCGTGCTGACCGAGCGGAAGATGCCTGATGCCGACTGGTTTCCAGGGGCGACGCTCAACTATGCCGAGCACGCTCTGCGGCGGGCGCGCGAGGCCGATGCCGCCACCCGGCCGGCGATCGTGTTCGAGTCGGAACTGTGTCCGCGCACCGAGATCAGCTGGCAGACGCTGGCCAGTCAGGTGGGTGCGCTGACCGCATCGCTGCGCACGCTCGGTGTGCAGCCGGGTGAGCGCTGCGTGGCCTATCTGCCGAACATTCCGCAGGCAGTGGTCGCGGCGTTGGCCACGATCAGCGTGGGCGGGGTCTGGTCGAGCGCATCGCCGGAGATGGGCTCGGTCAGCGTGCTCGATCGATTCCGGCAGATCGGCCCGAAGGTGTTGTTTGCCTGTGACGGCTATCGGTATGGCGGCAAGGATTTCGATCGGCGCGAGGTCGTCCGGCAACTGGTGGCCCAGTTGCCGACACTGGAGACGGTGATCTTCGTCCCTTATCTCGACCCGCAGGCTCGACTCGATCCGCAGGCCCGACTCCAGCTGGATGAGTCGAAATCTGTTGCATTGCACCAATACGCCGACATGATCGCCCGGCCCTGTGCGCCGGACTACACGCCGGTGGCGTTCTCGCACCCGTTGTGGATCGTCTACTCGTCGGGGACGACCGGGATGCCCAAACCCATCGTCCATGGCCACGGCGGTACGGTGATCGAGTCGCTGAAAGCCAGCGCGCTGCATCTGGATGTCGGGCCCGATGACCGCTTCTTCTGGTTCTCGACGACCAACTGGATCATGTGGAACCTGTGGCTGTCGACACTGATGACCGGGGCGACCCTGTTGCAGTTCGACGGCAACCCCGGCTATCCGGACGCTACCACCTTGTGGCGGCTGGCGTCGCGCGAGCGCCTCAGCTTCATGGGGGTCAGCGCGGCGTTCATCGGCCTGTGCATGAAGACGCAGATGAAGCCGGGCGAGCAGTTCGACCTGTCGGCGCTGCGCACGGTCGGTTCGACCGGTTCGCCGCTGACGGCCGAGGCCTACCGCTGGCTGTATTCGAACGTCAACGATGATCTGCTGGTGGCCTCGATCTCGGGGGGGACCGATCCCGGCACGGCTTTCCTGACCTCCTGCCCGACGCTGCCGGTCTACGCCGGCGAAATGCAGTGCCGCTGCCTGGGTTCGGCGGTCCACGCCTACAGTGACGCCGGCAAGCCGGTCATCGGCGAGGTCGGTGAACTGGTCTGCACGGAGCCGATGCCGTCGATGCCCTTGCGGTTCTGGGGAGACGATGACGGCAGCCGCTATTTCGAGAGCTATTTCGAGACCTTTCCGGGGCCGCCGAACGTCTGGCGCCATGGCGACTGGCTGCAGTTGATCGAGCGGCCGGAATCGGTTACCGGCGTGATCTATGGGCGCTCGGACTCGACGATCAACCGTCATGGCATCCGGATGGGAACCAGCGAGCTGTACCGGGTGGTCGAGGAGTTCGACGAGGTGGTCGACTCCCTGGTGATCGATCTCGAATACCTCGGCAAGGAATCGTTCCTGGCGCTCTTCGTCGTCCTGCGCGAACCCGGCAGCACGCTGGCAGGGCCTGGTTCGAAAGGGTCGGCACCGACCGGCGAGGCCGCGGCTGGCGGTGATACCGGCGTGGCGCCCGGGCTGCGCCAGCGGCTGCTGGAGACCCTGCGCAGCCAGTTGTCGGCCCGCCACGTTCCGAACGAGGTCTACGCGATTCCCGAGGTGCCCCGCACGCTGTCGGGCAAGAAGCTGGAAGTGCCGGTCAAGAAGATCCTGCTCGGCCATCCGATCG
>JBAYOD010000278.1:0-3704 GCA_041678445.1 Burkholderiaceae bacterium
ATCGAGCAGCCGGCGCACGGTCTGCATGGCCAGCAGGCCGCCGGAGATCATGTAGGCCAGCGGCGTGCGGCCGGCGAAGATCGTGTTGCTGTTGGGCAGGCTCGGCCATTCGTCGGCCAGGGCGTCGCCGTACAGGATATGCAGCGCCTTGTAGATGCCGATCAGGTAGGAAATGCGTGTGATGCGGTCGACTTCGAGCAGCCGGTCGGGCTTCTTCTTCCACTCGTACCAGGCACTGCTCGACAAGCCGCCGAGCAGTTCGCGCGCGTCCTCGTCACGCAGCTGCCAGCGGTCCGCGATCGCGAAGTAGGCGCGCAGCGCCGAGCGCGACAGGCGCTGGCGCTCGGCACGCGAGCTGAGGTCGACGATGCGGTCCGGCTCGAAGCCGCTGGCGGGGTAGGCGTACTGGGGGGCGGGCATGTGACTCCGAATCCGGATTGAAAATAGTCCTTATCTGGATATTAGCAGCTGTTCTCGGAGTCCTGATAGTGCCGGTGTCGGGCCGGCGCAGTGTACCGGTGTCGTGATGGCCCCCGGGGTCTGCGGGCGCACCATGAAGACTACGAGCGCTGCACGAAGACGAGTTCACAGGCTGCCGGCGGCGGCAGTTGCACGGACAGCCGCGCCGGTGCTTCCGGCGCGCGGGTGGCCGCCAGGCCGGCGGCCTGTGCCTGCAGTTCCGGCCTGATCTCGGGTGAAACGCCCGCTTCGAAACCGATCAACTCGATGTAGGCACCGTCGAGGATCACCAACCGGTTGATGGAACCGCTGTCGTGGTGGCCGAACGGCTTAGCGTGAGCCAGCCGAGCTATGCCCGAATGGAGTCGCCCAAGGGTGCCGCCTCGCTGCGATCGCCGACGATCAGGCGGATCGCTGCGGCGTTCAGTATCTCTGCTGCGCAGCTGTCGGTTGATGATGGCGAGGGCTGATCAGGGCGAACGCGATGGCCTCCTTGCGAGGGTCACCGTTCATCGCAACGAGGTAGCAGGCGTAGCGGGTAAGCATGAAGTCATCCACCTCGCGCTGCCCGCCCTTGCCGATCTCGATATCCTCACCGGGCACCCCCTGCGTCATCGCATCAAGGTGCTGTTGCATGCGCTGGATGACTTCGTTGGCCATATAGCCGTCTCCTTTGGCTTCAGATCTGTACCCGGTTGCCGGGCCGGACATGGCCCCGGTCACAGGCAAGGCCGGTGCAATTTCCCCGTCGATCCTGCAGTCACCACATAGCGCCCGTCGACCAGCCGCTCGACCCTGCCCTGCAGTTCGAGCCCGAGCAGCCGGGCGCTGACCTCGCCGACCGGCAGACCGGTGCGGGCGGTCAGTGCGTCGATGTCGGCCGGGTCGAATCCCAGGGCCGCCAGCAAGCGGTCGTCAGCGGGGTCGGCGGTGCTGTCGCGGTGGCCGCCGGCTGCGTCATCGGGGCCGACGGCCGCTTCACCGGGGCCGATGGCCGGGTCGCTGGCGCCGGCTGCCGGCGCAACGGCCGTCGTCCGGGGCACGCGCCGCACACCGAGGATCGGCCGCAGCTCGACCAGCACATCCTCGGCCGATTCGACCAGTTTGGCGCCGTCGCGGATCAGCCGGTGGCAGCCCTTGGCCAGCGGCGAGTCGATCGAACCGGGGATGGCCATTACTTCGCGACCGGCTTCGCTGGCCTGGCGGGCGGTGATCAGCGAGCCTGACTGGCGGGCGGCTTCGACGACCAGCGTGGCAACACTGAGGCCGGCGATCAGCCGGTTGCGGCGCGGGAAATTGGCGCGCTGCACGCCGGTGCCCAGCGGCAGTTCGGAGACCAGCGCACCGTTGGCGCTGATTTCATGGGCGAGCCGGCGGTGAGCGGGCGGGTAGACGCGGTCGATGCCGGTGCCCATGACGGCGAGGGTGCCGGCGGCCGAGCCGAGCGCGCCTTCGTGGGCGGCGGCGTCGATGCCGCGGGCCAGTCCGCTAACCACGGTGAGGCCGGCTTCGGCCAGGGTGCGGGCGAAGTCGCGAGCGTGGGCCAGCCCGGCCTGGGTGGCGTGCCGGCTGCCGACGATGGCGATCGACGGGCGCTGCAGCGCGGCCGGGTCGCCGTGCACGAACAGCAGCGGTGGCGGATCGGCGATCTCGAGCAGCCGGGGCGGGTAGCCGGGGTCGTCGAGGCAGAGCAGGTGGCAGGCATCGCCCTGCGCCCAGAGCAGGGCGGCTTCGATGGCCGCTTCGCGCGCTTCGTCGGGGCCGAGCAGGGCCTGCGCCAGCGGTGCGCCGAGCACGGCGGACAGCTTGGCGTGGCCGGCCGCGAGCACGTCTTCGGGCAGGCCGAAGGCCTCGAGCAGCCGGCGTGTCGTTGCCGGTCCGATGCCCGGGGTGAGGACGAGCCGCAGCCAGGGCGCGTGGCGTTCACGCGCCTCGGCGGTCAGAGGCATGGAACCTCGGTGGCGGTGGCGGTGGCGGTGGCGGTGGCGGTGGCGGGTCGGGTTCGGGCCAATGGACCGGAACGCCCCGCCGGCCGTGCCGGCCGGCCTTTACGGGTTGGCGACCGAGTCGCCGACCGTGATGGGGCGCGAGGCGTCCGTGACCAGGCCATAGGCGATCTTATCGAATACGCGGAAAACGAGAAGATGGCCAACGGATTCGTCCGGAAGTCTTACTTCCTGGGCCGATTCGCGGTCGCGCACCAGCCGGCCGCGCTGCAGGACGGCCAGGACATGGCCGACTTCGAGCCCGGCCTCACTGCCGACGTTCAGCGCGACGACATTGCTGCGGCCGATCTGCGTGACGCCACGGTGCACGGCGAGGATGCGCCCGTCGATGTCGACGCCGGGCGCCCGCGGCGCGTAGCTGAACACGGTGCTGGTTTCGGCCGGCATCAGGCGGTCACCCAGGCCGATCTCTTCGGTCATCGCCGTGATGCGCAGGGTGGCCGGGTCGCCAGCTTGTTCGAGCCGGGCCGAACCGATGAATTGCGCTTCCCAGCCCAGCGGCTGGCGGGTGTCCGGGTCGAGCAGCGGCCTGGCCTGGCGATAGACGTGCCAGTCGCGCACGGTGTCGTCGGCCAGGCCGCGTGCGTAGGCGAGGTCGCCGCGGCCCAGGTAGACGCGGCCGTCCTGGGTCGCGAAGATGCGCGGGTGCGCGGCCAGCTCGTCTTCTTCGACGACCAGCGGCCGGGTCAGGAAGGGGGCGAGCCCGCTGGCCTCGATGGTCGGCAGGGGCTCACGGTCGAGCATCTCGACGCGGGTCCGGGGACTGAGCCGCTCGGTGGGCAGCGCTCCGGAGGCGTCCGCGCCCCCTGAGCCGCCCGAACCCACCAGGCGCGCCAGCCGCAGCCGCGGCTCGAGCCCGGAGCGGTCGAGGATGATGACGTCGCCCGGGTAGATCAGGTGCGGGTTGCGGATCTGCTCGTGGTTGAGTTGCCAGATCTCCGGCCAGCGCCAGGGTTTGCTCAGGAAGCGCCCGGCGATGTCCCACAGCGTGTCGCCGCGGACCACGACGTGGCGATCCGGCGCGTCCGGGGAGAGTTCGAGCGGCTGTGCCCGAAGACTGATGCAGGCACTGAGCGCGAGTGCCAGCGCAAGACTGCGCATGATAAGATTTCTCATTGAATCCGGTGCCCCCGGTGCCCCTTGTCCGGCGGATTCTGCCGGTTCAACCGGGGGCGCCGCAAGCCAAGCCGCGGGAATCCCTCCCCAGCGGCGCTTATTTGCCGATGGCCGTACTTCCGA
>JBAYOD010000279.1:0-3690 GCA_041678445.1 Burkholderiaceae bacterium
CCGCGCGCAGCCGATGACCTGGCGGCGCTGGTGACGAACTTGCAGGTGGTTGCGCAACCGGCGGCAGCACGGTTGCTGCTCGATCTGCCTGCCAAGGATCTGCCGATCTGGGCTGCGGCCCATGCATCGGAGGCCACGCATCTGCTTACCGGTGATCTGCGCGACTTTGGTCGGCACATGAACCAGCCGGAGCTTACGGGCGGGATGCTGATCCAGACGGTCAGCGAATATCTCGCCGCGTTCGCTCGTCGCTGATCAGGCGTTGATCACACGTTGAACCTGAAGTGCATCACATCCCCGTCGCGCACGACATAGTCCTTGCCCTCCAGCCGCATCTTGCCCTTCTCCTTGGCGCCGGCCTCGCCGCCGCAGGCGATGAACTCATCGTAGGCGATCGTTTCGGCGCGGATGAAGCCGCGTTCGAAGTCGGTGTGGATCGCGCCGGCGGCTTGCGGGGCGGTGGCGCCGACCGGGACGGTCCAGGCGCGCACTTCCTTGACGCCGGCGGTGAAGTAGGTCTGCAGGCCAAGCAGTTCGAAAGCGGCGCGGATGACGCGGTTCAGGCCCGGCTCGCTCATGCCCATGTCGGCCAGGAAGATCGCCTTGTCCTCGTCGGGCATGTCGGCGATCTCGGCTTCGATGGCGGCGCAGATCGGCACGACCACCGAGTTCTCGGCTTCGGCGTGGCGGCGTACGGCGTCCAGGTGGGGGTTGTCCTCGAAGCCGCCTTCGCGCACGTTGGCGACGTACATGGTCGGCTTGGCGGTGATCAGGCAGAGCGGCTTGAGCACGGCCTTCTCTTCGTCGTACAGGTCGAGCGAGCGCACGGGCCGGGCTTCGTTGAGTACGGCGAGGCATTTCTCGAGGACGGCGACCAGCCGCTGGGCCTCCTTGTCGCCGCCGGCGCGCGCCTGCTTGCTGTAGCGAGTCAGCGCCTTTTCCACCGTGGCCATGTCGGCCAGGGCCAGTTCGGTGTTGATGACTTCGATGTCGGACAGTGGGTCGATGCGGCCGGACACGTGGACGACGTTCTCGTCTTCGAAGCAGCGCACGACGTGGACGATGGCGTCGGTTTCGCGGATGTTGGCCAGGAACTGGTTGCCCAAGCCTTCACCCTTGGAGGCGCCGGCCACCAGGCCGGCGATGTCGACGAACTCGACGGTGGCGGGCAGCACGCGCTGCGGCTTGACGATGCCGGACAGGGCGTCGAGCCGGGGGTCGGGCACTTCGACGATGCCGACGTTGGGCTCGATCGTGCAGAACGGATAGTTCTCGGCCGAGATGCCGGCCTTGGTCAGGGCGTTGAACAGGGTCGATTTGCCGACGTTGGGCAGGCCGACGATGCCGCATTGCAGGGACATTGAAGAGGGCTCCAGGCGGGTTGCCGACGGTCGCTTGCGCCGGCGGGCGGACGCGGGGCTCGGGCGGGCACCGGTTGCGAAACCGCCGATTGTCTCAGGTTCGCCGCGCCACCCGCCCGGCTTCGCCGAAGCAGCCCGCAGCTTCGACGGGCCGGCCGATCAGGCCGGCGCAGATACCCGGCTGTGGCCGTGCGCATGCCACCAGTCGTGCAACAGGGCCAGCGCGCAGGAAACGAGGCGCGAGCGCGCATCGTCGGCCCGGCTGGTCAGCATGACCGGTACCTGGGCGCCGATCACCAGGCCGGCGGCTTCGGCATGGGCCAGGAAGACCAGTTCCTTGGCCAGCATGTTGCCGGACTCCAGGTTGGGCACGATCAGGACCTGGGCGCGGCCGGCCACCAGCGAGGCGATGCCCTTGGTGTGGGCGGCGTGCAGGTCGACTGCGTTGTCCATGGCGAGCGGGCCGTCGACCAGCCCGCCGGTGATCTGGCCGCGCTCGGCCATCTTGGCGAGCACGGCCGCGTCGATGCTCGACGGGATCGCCGGGCTGACGGTTTCGATCGCCGACAGGATGCCGACCCGGGGCAGTTCCAGCCCGCAGGCGCGGGCGAGGTCGATTGCGTTCTGGGTGATGTCGGCCTTGGCGGCGAGGTCGGGCGCGATGTTGATGGCGGCATCGGAGATGAACAGCGGCTGGGGCTGGCCCGGCAGGTCCATCACGTAGACATGGCTGATCCGCCGGCCGGTGCGCAGGCCGCCGTCGCGGCGCACGATCGCCGACAGCAGGGTGTCGGTGTGCAGATGCCCTTTCATGACGGCGCGCACCCGGCCTTCGTGGACCAGGGCGACGCCGCGCGCCGCAGCGGCGGCGTCCAGGCCGACGTCGATGACCGGGATGCCGTCCAGGCTCTGGCCCAGCCCGTGTGCTGCCGCCCGGATGGCGGCTTCGTCGCCGATCAGCACCGGCTCGATCAGCCCGGCGTCGCGGGCCTGCAGCGCGCCGGCCAGCGAGGTCGGCTCGTCGGGGCAGACCACGGCCGTGGGCAGCGGCGGCAGGCCGGCGCAGGCTTCGAGCAGCCGGTCGAACTGTTCGTGACGGCGCACGACGACTTCTGGCAGTTCGACGTCGTCGATCTCGACCCGCTGCGGCGGTGCGAACACTTCGGCCTGGCCCTCGGCGATCGACTGCCCGCCCGTGGCGCCGCCCATCCGCTCGATCACGGTGTCGAGCAGCAGCAGCCGCGGCTCGCGCTTGTCGACGACGCGTACCGTGACCCGCAGTTCGTCGCCGACCCGGGCGTGGTCGCGAAAGACCAGGGTCTGGGCCCGGTACAGCGTGCCGGGGCCGGGCAACTGGGTGCCGATCACGTTGGCGATCAGCGAGGCCAGCCACATCGCCGGGGCGGCTGCGCCGGTTTCCGGCCGGCCGTCGGTGTCGAACCGGGCTTCGAGATCGGGCAGGTTGACCGGGTTCAGGTTGCCCGACACATTGGCGAAGACGTAGAGGTCCGATTCGGTGCAGACGCGCCGAATGCTCGCCTGTGCGCCGATGGCGACTTCGTCGAAAAGAAGATTGCGCAGTTTCATGGGCTCGATGCTACCTTCGGACATGGCTGCCAATCATGACGGAAAGCTGGTTGTCGCGATTTCGTCGCGCGCACTCTTCGATTTCGAGGAGGAGAACCGCGTGTTCGAGTCCGACGACGACGCGGCCTACATGAGCTTGCAGCGTGGCCGGCTCGATCAGGCGGCCCAGCCGGGCGTGGCCTGGGCGCTGGTGCGCAAGCTGCTGGAGTTCGATCCGCCCGGGCGCGCGGAGCGCGACCGCCGGATCGAGGTGGTCGTGGTCTCGCGCAACGATCCGGTCAGCGGGCTGAGGGTGTTCAAGTCGGCGGCCAGTGCCGGCCTGCGCCTGGAGCGCGGCGTGTTCACCCGCGGGCGCCCGCCCTGGCATTACCTGGCGCCGCTCAAGGCGGCTCTGTTCCTGTCGGCCAATGCCGACGATGTCCGGGCGGCGCTGGCCGCCGGCATTCCGGCCGCCCGGGTGTTTCCGGAGTCGGTCAAGGCTTCGGAGCGGCATCCGCACGAGGTGCGCATCGCCTTCGACGGGGATGCCGTGCTGTTCTCCGACGAATCGGAGCGGGTCTTCAGGGCCGATGGCCTCGATGCCTTCCAGCGCCACGAGAGCGACCGGGCCGGGCTGCCGCTGCCACCGGGGCCGTTCAAGCCGCTGCTCGAAGCCTTGCACCGGCTGCAGCGCGAGGCGGAGGAGGGCGCGGCCGGCGGAGGTGCGGCCGGCGGAGGTGCGGCCGGCGGAGGTGCGGCCGGC
>JBAYOD010000280.1:0-3655 GCA_041678445.1 Burkholderiaceae bacterium
GATGTCGTGCTCGCGCGCGAGGGCCACCACACGCTCGAAGAAGGCCATGTCGACGCAGCGGGCCGTCGGATTGCTCGGGAAGCCGAGGATCAGCATCTTCGGCTTCGGCGTGCTCTCGCGCACCACCCGCTCGATCTCGGCGAGGAAGTCGACGCCCGGAGTCATCGGCACCGAAATGGTCTCGGCGCCGGCAATGACCGCCCCGTAGATGTGGATCGGGTAGCTCGGGTTCGGCACCATGACGGCGTCGCCACGATCGAGGGTCGCCAGCATCAGGTGGGCAATGCCCTCCTTCGAACCGATCGTGACGATGGCCTCGGTTTCGGGGTCGATGTCGACGTCGTAGCGCCGCTTGTACCAGTCGGAAATCGCCTTGCGCAGTCGCGGAATGCCCTTGGACACCGAGTAGCCGTGCGTGTGCGGGCGCTGCGAGGCCTCGACCAGCTTGTCGATGATGTGCTGGGGCGCCGGGCCGTCCGGGTTGCCCATGCTCATGTCGATGATGTCCTCGCCCTGCCGGCGAGCGGCCATCTTCAGTTCGGCCGTGAGGTTGAATACGTAGGGCGGCAGGCGCTGGATGCGCGAGAACTCGCGTCGGGAACTCATGGGTAGGCTCGATTCGTTGGACTGCACTGAGCCTAGCAATGTAACATTTTCAGTAGCTTATCCGTCAGTGCCCCGGACACCATCCGATGAAGCTTCATGCCGAAATCCCATCGTCGCTGAATACCGTGACCGCCTACGGCGCCGACTGGATCGAGATCAACCGGCAGCGCTACGAGGGGGCGGTGGTCGTGATGCCCGAGGGCGAGGTCGCGACCTGGCCGGCCAGACGCTTCGGGACGCTCGAGGCCGGCGACTTCGAAGCCCTGCTGGCCCGCGAACCGGAACTCGTGCTGCTCGGTACCGGCACAGCGCAACGTTTCCCGGACCCGCGCCTGTTCGCCTCGCTGACCGCAGCCGGAATCGGCGTCGACGTGATGGACACCCACGCTGCCTGCCGTACCTACAACATCCTGATGGCCGAAGGCCGGCGGGTCCTGGCCGTGCTGCTGCCGGACTGAGCAGGCCGGTTCGTCAACCGCCTGTGGTATGTTGGCCGGCAACCCGTCCGGCACGGTGACGGGCCGTTTCCGGCGCGATGCCGGGCCGTTTCACGGAGGTGCGTTTGAGCGTCACCATTGGTCAGCCGGTGCCCGACTTCAGCGCGGCATCGACCGACGGCGAGTTCTCGCTATCGGCACAGCGGGGCCGGAAACTGGTCCTCTACTTCTACCCCAAGGACAACACGCCGGGCTGCACCAACGAGAGCATCGATTTCCGCGACCGCAGCCAGCAGTTCGACGAGGCGGGCGCAACGATCGTCGGCGTCTCCCGTGACAGCCTGAAATCCCACGACGGCTTCCGGGCCAGGCATGCCCTGCCCTTCGTGCTGATCTCCGATCCCGACGAGACCCTGTGCGAGCTGTTCGGCGTGATGAAACTCAAGAACATGTACGGACGCCAGGTGCGCGGAATCGAGCGCTCCACCTTCCTGATCGACGCCGACGGCAAGCTGGCACATGCCTGGCGTGGCGTCAGGGTGCCCGGCCACGCCGACGAAGTCCTCCAGCAGGTCCGCGCGATCTGAAGCCGCCATGCCTCTGCCCAAGCCGCCGACCCGGCCCGCTACCCTGATCGACCTGTCCGAAGCCCCCAAGGCCGCCGCGGCTCGCCCGCGCGCCCGGGAAACCGGTACCAAGGCGTCTGCCTCGACCCGTACGTCCGCCACGACCCGTACCAAGGCATCCGCCACGAACGCAGCGCCGGTCGCCGCCCTGCTCTCGGCCAGTACCGAAACGCCGGCGCCTGCACCCGTATCGGCCATCACTGCCAGGGCCAGGACAACCGCCCCCGGGGCCACCACCCGGAGCAGCACGACGGCAGCATCGGGCAAGGCAGTCGCGGCCGAAGCGCCCGCGCCGCCCAGCCGCAGCCGCGCCAGACGCGCCGAAGCCGGACTGCGTCTGTTCGTGCTCGACACCAACGTGCTGATGCACGACCCGAGCTGCTTGTTCCGGTTTGCAGAACACGATGTCTTCCTGCCGATGACGGTGCTCGAAGAGCTCGATCATCACAAGAAGGGCATGTCCGAGGTCTCGCGCAACGTCCGGCAGGTCAGCCGCACCCTCGACGCGCTGATCGCCACGGTCGAGGGTGAGCTCGATGCCGGCATTGCGCTGGCGGCGCTGGGCAACCGCGAAGCCACCGGCAAGCTGCGCTTCCAGACCCAGGAAGTGGCGTCGACGCTGCCGGCCGCGCTGCCCACCGGCAAGGCCGACAACCAGATTCTCGCGGTTGTCCGGGCCATGCAGGCGCAGCATCCGGAGCGCGAGGTCGTGCTGGTGTCGAAAGACATCAACATGCGGATCAAGGCCCGCACGATGGGGCTGCCCGCAGAGGACTACTTCAACGATCAGGTCATCCAGGACACCGACCTGCTCTACGCCGGCACGCTGCAACTGCCCGAGGACTTCTGGGAGCGGCATGGCAAGGGAGTCGAATCCTGGCAACAGGGTGGCCAGACCTACTACCGGATCTCCGGCCCGCTGGTTGCCACGCTGCTGCTCAACCAGTTCGTCTGGCTCGACGGCGAGCTGCCGCTGGTCGCCAAGGTCAGGGAGATCACCGGCAAGACCGCAGTCCTGCAGACCCTGCGCGACTTCAGCCATCTGAAGAATGCAGTCTGGGGCATCACGGCGCGCAATCGCGAACAGAATTTCGCGCTGAACCTGCTGATGGACCCCGAGATCGACTTCGTCACGCTGCTCGGTCACGCCGGCACCGGCAAGACCCTGCTGGCACTGGCTGCCGCGCTGGTCCAGGTGCTCGAGAACCGCCGCTACACCGACATCATCATGACGCGCGCCACGGTGCCGGTCGGCGAGGACATCGGCTATCTGCCCGGCACCGAGGAAGAGAAGATGCAGCCCTGGATGGGCGCGCTCGAGGACAACCTCGAGGTGCTGAACCAGACCGATGGCGGCGCCGGCGACTGGGGTCGCAGCACCACCAACGACCTGATCCGCAGCCGGGTGAAGCTCAAGGCCATGTCGTTCATGCGCGGGCGCACCTTCATCAACAAGTTCCTGATCGTCGACGAAGCGCAGAACCTGACGCCCAAGCAGATGAAGACGCTGGTCACCCGCGCCGGCCCCGGCACCAAGGTGGTCTGCCTGGGCAACATCGCCCAGATCGACACCCCTTACCTGACCGAAGGTTCATCGGGCCTGACTTACGTGATCGACCGCTTCAAGGGCTGGGCCCATTCCGGCCACGTGACGCTGCAGCGCGGCGAGCGCTCGCGGCTGGCCGATTTCGCGGCCGACGCGCTGTAGGCCGCAGCCGGCCGGCTCCGAAGGGGGCCGGCCGTTGCGGCAACGCTCAATTGCCGCCGATCACGTTGCCGTTGATCTGGCCACGGGTCAGTTCCATCACGCCCTCCGAATTCTCGTGGCGCACCGGCACACCGCTGCCAACCGCCAGCCAGTTGGTCGATGAAGACGTGTAGTTGATCTGGCCTCCGACCCTCTCGCCGTCCTCGTGCGTGAACTTGCAGGCCTGGAAGCTGCCTGCCGGCACGGTCACGGTTTCGACGCCGTTGAAGGTGACACGC
>JBAYOD010000281.1:0-3655 GCA_041678445.1 Burkholderiaceae bacterium
CAGGCGGATCGTCAGCGCCAGGCCAGCGCCCAGAAACCGGCCGGCAGCGGCCTCGTTGGAACGAGCCGGGATTCCGCCCGCGTCGACAAACCCGGTCGAGTCGATCTGAAGCCAGTCGAACCACGGCGCCAAGGCTGCGACCTGATCCGGATCGGGGCAACGAAAGCCGATCCACAGGTGATGCAGTTTCGTGGCGCAGGGAACTGCGACGAAATCCATCACGCGACCCTCGAAAGGGTTTCGGCAGTTCCCGATTGTGCCGCAGACGGCCCCCGGGCTCCAGCCCGATGCCCGGCCAGGGTTCAGATCTCGGCCGGATCGATATCCAGTTGCCAGCGCACTGTCGTGCGCAGGCCGCGAAGCGCGTCCAGCCAGCGCGCCACGAAGCCATGCAAGGCCGATCGCGTGTCGGCTTCGACCAGCAGTTGTGCACGCTCGCGGCCGGCCAGGCGGCTCATGGTCATCGGCACCGGGTCGAGCAGCACCAGTGCCGGGGGCACCTCACCGGCCGGCCGTTCGCCGGCCATGGCCCGACTCGGCCTCTGTTCCTGCCCATGCCCCTGCTCGAGCCCCGGGTTCAGCGCCTGTCCCAGCGCGCGCGCCTCGGCCAGAAACGCGAGCGCCTGCGCCTGGGTCCGGGCCTCGGCCCGCAGCAGCGCCTGGAAACGCCAGGGCGGCAGGCCGACCGCGTGACGCTCGGCGAGCTGCTCATCGGCAAAGCCCGGATAGTCGTGACGGGCCAGATGAGCGAACAGCGGATGCTCGGGAAAGCGGGTCTGCAGGATCACGCGGCTGGCGCGGGCGTCGCGGCCGGCCCGGCCGGCCACCTGCATCAGGGTGGCGAACAGGCGCTCGGGCGCCCGGTAATCGGCCGCGTACAGACCGCCGTCGCAATCCGGCACGAGGACCAGCGACAGCCGACGGAAATCGTGCCCCTTGGCCAGCATCTGGGTGCCGACCAGGATGTCGACCTCGCCGGTGTGGGCGGCGTCGAGCACGGCCTGGGCCGCCCCGCGACGACGGGCGACGTCGCGGTCGAGCCGGGCGATGCGCGCGCCCGGGAACAACTCGGCCAGCCCTTCTTCGAGACGCTGGGTGCCCTGGCCCAGTCCCTTCAGGTCGACATTGCCGCAGTCGGGGCAGCTGCGCGGCACTGCCCGCTCGCCACCACAGTGGTGGCAAGCCAGCCGATAACGGGCCGGGCCGCGAGGGGCCGGGCCACGAGGGGCCGGGCCACGGGGGGCCGGGCCGCGAGGGGCCGGGCCACGGGCCCCGGCTGCGCCCAGCCGGTGCAGCACCCGCAAGGCCGAGCAGTCATCGCAGCGGCTCAGCCAGCCGCACTGACCGCAGTGGAGCACCGGCGCATAGCCGCGCCGGTTCACGAAAATCAGCGCCTGCTCGCCGCGCGCCACGGTGTCGGCGATGGCCTGGATCGCGGCCGGCGCGAGCGCGTAGTTCAGCGTCTTGCCGCGCAGGTCGAGCAGTTCGACGGCGGGCAGCGGCGCGTCGCTGATCCGGCCGGGCAGTTCGAGCAGCGTGTAGCGGCGGCGCCGCGCCGACAGCCAGCTCTCGAGCGACGGCGTGGCCGAGCCGAGCAGCACCGGAATGTCGCGCTGGGCAGCGGCGGCCACCGCCAGGTCGCGGGCCGAATAGCGCACGCCCTCCTGCTGCCGATAGGACGGATCGTGCTCCTCGTCGACGACGATGGCAGCGAGCGCCGGCAGCGGCGCGAGCACCGCGAGCCGGGTGCCGACCACGATCCGGGCACGACCTTCGGCAGCGGCCAGCCAGTGACCGGCACGCTCGCCGTCGGGCAGCGCACTGTGCAGCACGGCCAGACCCTCGTGCGGAAAGCGCGCCGCGAGCTGGGCGGCAAGCTGCGGCGTGAGGGCGATCTCCGGCACCATCAGCAGCACTTGCGCGGCCGGGTCGGCCGCCAGCACGTCGGCCAGCCAGTGCAGGTAGACCTCGGTCTTGCCACTGCCGGTGACCCCGTGCAGCAGGAAGGCAGCAAAACCGCGCTGGCCGCGCAGCGTCGAAACCGCCCGGTGCTGGGCCTCGCTGAGCGGCGGCGCCGCCGACGGCTGCATGGTCGCCTCGCCAGGCGGCGTTGTCGGCACGGTCGGCGTTGCGGGCGCGGATGCCAGCGCTACGGCCGCCACCGGCTGCCAGCGCTTGCGTGCGCGCGCCACCGGCGAGCCGCGCGCGCCGGCCCGCGGCGGCGTGCGAAACAACCTGGGCAGGGCCGGCAGCGCCAGCTCGCCGGCACCGCAGTGATAATAGTCGGCCGCAAAGCGCAGCAGCGCCAGCCAGGCCGGTGGCGCCGGGGGCAGCTCGGCCAGCCGCTCGCCGGCCATGCGGATGCGCTCGGGCGCCAGGTCGGAGTCTTGTGCCAGCGCGAGCACCAACCCGATGCGCTCGCCATTGCCCCAGGGTACGCGCAACCAGTCGCCGACGGCAGGCGGCTCGGCCTGCGCCGGATCGATCGCATAGTCGAACCAGGGCGCGAACGGAAGGTCGAGAGCGACCCGCAGAAAGCGCGGCGCGGCTGCGCTCAGCGGCGCAGCAACCACCCGTTGATCTCCTCGATGGCCAGGCGCCGGTCGCTGCCGGCAAGCAGCGCCAGCCGCAACCGCGACAACAGGTACTGGTAGCGCGCCTGGGCCAGGTCGCGGCGTGCGAGCTGCAGCGTATGTTCGGCGTTGAGGATATCGACCCGGGTGCGGCTGCCGGCCTCGAAGGCCCGCCGGCTGGAGTGAGCGAGCTGCCCGGCCGAATGCACGGCCTGCTCGAAGGCCTGCACGCGCAACACGCCTTCGGTCACACCGCGGTACTCGCGGTGCAGGCGCAGCGACAGATCGCGGCGCGCCGCTTCGAGCAGTTCCTCGGCGCGGGTCTGCTGGGCCAGCGCCTGGCGCACCTGCGAGCTGATCATGCCGCCCTGGTAGATGGGCAGGCTGAATTGCAGCCCGAGCACCCAGTTCTTGTAGCGGGTGTCCGGAGCGGTGACATTCTCGCTGCCGCTGCGGCTGTAGGCAGCCACGGCGTCGAGGGTCGGGTAGTGACCGCCGCTCATCTTGGCGACTTCGGCGCGCGCAGCTTCGACCCGGGCACGCAGGGCGTCGATCTCGGGGCTGGTGCTTTCGGCCAGCGCGACCCAGTCCTGGAAAGCCGGCGGATCGGGCGGCAGCAGGGGCAGGCGCTCGGCATCGACCGGCACCACCGTGCCGACCGGTCGGCCGATCAACAGTTCGAGCTGGCGGTGGGCATGGTCGAGGTTCTGGCGCGCCTGCAACGCATCGGCACGGTTCAGGTCGAGCCGGGCGCGCGCCTCGTCGATGTCGGTGCGGATGCCCGAACCGGCGCGCAGCGCCTTCTCGGCGGCGTCGAGCTGCACTTCGAGCATCTGGCGCTGCTGGTCGACGATGGCGACCTGGTCATTGGCCAGCAGCACTTCCAGGTAGGCGCTGGTCACCCGCTGGCCAAGCTCCTGCAATGTCTGCTCCAGCGTCGCCTCGGCCTCCTCGACGATGTGGCGGGCCTGGTCCAGACCAGCCATCAGCGGCTTGCGATAAAGCGGCTGGCGCAGCTGCAGCGTCTGGATGTAGCTGAAGTAGTCCTCGTCACGGGTCACCGGCTGGCCGGTCGCCCCCGG
>JBAYOD010000282.1:0-3636 GCA_041678445.1 Burkholderiaceae bacterium
GACGCCGACGACGAGGAGGTGCGCGCCGCGGCGCGCGCGGCCAACGCGGCCGACTTCATAGAAGCGCTCGACGAGGGTTACGACACGCTGGTGGGCGAGCGCGGCGTGAAGCTCTCGGGCGGCCAGCGCCAGCGTGTCGCCATCGCCCGCGTGATGCTCAAGAACGCCCCCATCCTGCTGCTCGATGAAGCCACCAGCGCGCTCGATTCCGAAGTGGAGGTGGCCATCCAGGAAAGCCTGAACGAAATGATGGAAGGCAAGACCGTGATCGCCATCGCGCACCGCCTGTCCACCATCGCCGCAATGGACCGCCTGATCGTCATGGAGCAGGGCCGCATCGTCGAGCAGGGCAGCCATGCCGAGTTGCTGGAGACGAACGGGATCTATGCCCGCCTGTGGCGTCACCAGAGCGGGGGTTTTCTCGGTGAGGAGCGGGACGAAACCTCCTGACGCGTGGCGAACCATGCGTTCCCGCTACTGTCCAGGCCCGTCATGCGGCCGGCCTCGACCCTGCCGGTATATTGCTGCCCGTCGACGACGAAGCTTATCCGGTCGCCTTGCATGACGGCCCGGCTGATCTCGCGCTGCTTGCCGTTGCTCACGAGATGCCCACTCAGCTTCTGGAAGGTCTGGCTGAGCGTGAGCGGCACTTCTCCGCCCATCATCCACGTCCCGTCGACCCTGGCCGGCACGATCCATTTGTAGGCCAGGCAGAACGACTGGCAATGGGGGCCGCCATCGGCGGTATCGTCGGGCTCCCAATCGCCCATGTCGAAGGAATTCGACACCACCCGCGTCCCCGGCTTCATCTCCAGAAGTGTCGGGCGCAGGCGCAGGTTCAACTCCGGCAGCAGGAACAGGGTGACCACGGTGGCATCGGAAAAGTCCGATTCGAAGATGTCGCTCTGGGCAAAGCTTGCCCGCTCGGAAACTCCCGCATTCCGGGCGGCCTGGCGTGCCAGCCTGACCATGTCCGGATTGAATTCGACGCCATGCGCACGGGTGCCGTGCTGTGCCGCGGCAATCACCAGGCGGCCATCGCCGGCACCGAGGTCGACCAGATAATCCTGCGGCGTGATCGCAGCCAGGCGCAGCATCTGATCGACCAGGAATTCGGAGGTCGGCACCCAGACCACATCCTTGCCGTCCTGGCCTACCGTGGGCTGATAGGCCTCGGCCGTGACGGCACCCGTTGCTGCCCCGGCCCCCGGCGCGACGCTTCCGCTCTCCTGCGCCTGAGCAACACCCAGCACCAGCGTGAGGGCCGACGCCGCCAGCAGCGAATGAAGAAGGCGGGACCGCTTCGATCTTGTCATGCAACGCTCCTCGTCTGTTGCAGGGTTTATAGCAAAGACGCTCGACCGGGTTGAAGCCACGTCGCTCGCGGCCCCATGCCGAACCCGCTCGACCGGTCGAACCTCCGGATTGGGGAGAATATCGACAATCCGATCACCCAGGTTGAGGGCTGGCAGCGCATCGGAACACACAGGACATCACCACGCACGATAAGTATCTCGTGCGATAAAATCGTGCTCATAACACACGAGGTTCAACCATGACTCGAAACATCACTTTCAGCGCCGACGAAGCCTTGATCGAAGCCGCCCGCGAAGTCGCGCGCAGCGAAAACACCACGCTCAACGAGCAGTTCCGCCTGTGGCTGGAAAGCTATGCGCGCAAGCGACAGGCCGACAAGGCGATGGAAGCCATTGAGCGCATCCGCAGCTACGCTAGCTCGGGGAGCCAGAAGTTCACCCGCGAGCAGATGAATGAGCGCCGCTGACTTCCTCGACAGCAACGTCGTGATCTATGCGTTCGACGCGGCCGGAGGTGAAAAAAGCGCGATCGCCAGCGCCATCCTCGACGCCGCGCTGCGCCAGGGCAGCGCCATCATCAGCTTTCAGGTGGTGCAGGAAACGCTGAACGTCATCGGCCGCAAGTTCAGACGCGTCGCCAGCCCGGAGGACTGCAGGGCCGCGCTCAAGCAAGTCCTGGTGCCGCTGTGGCGCATCCACCCCAGCGCCACACTTTACGCGCGCGGCCTCGGCATCCAGGAGCGCTACGGCCTCGGCTTCTACGACAGCCTGATCCTCGCCGCCGCGATGGAGGGCGGCTGCACCCGCCTGCTCAGCGAAGATTTGCAGCATGGACAGCGGATCGAGGGGTTACGGATCGAGAACCCCTTCGTCGGCACCCAGGGCTGAGCATTCCTGCTTCTGGAAACCCGGCCATGCAAGTCACCGAGAAAGGCCCGGTCACCATCCCAAACAAAGCGCCTGCGGGAGGCCGCCGGCATTCTGCCGAGCTGCCAGGTGTCCTTCACGCTGGAAGGCGGGAAGATCATCATCCAGAAAGCCGGCACAGGAACGGGCGATCGGCGCAAGGCGGTGCTCGAAAGTGGTGACTGGCTGGCGCCCGCCCAGCCTGCCAGCGAGGCAACTTCCGTCACACCTGTGCCACCGGCGGCACTGCACGCCACACTGGCCGACCTGCCCGAAGGGCCGATCCTGCACCGCGTGCATCAGAAGAGACCTGCGGCCCTATCGCAGCCATTTTCCGCGCTTGCGCTGCATCGGCGGCGGCGCGGAAGCCTGAGCCGCTCCGCAAGCGCAGCACCGGATTCGCCGGAAACAGGGAACTCATCTTGCAAATTACCCATAACGGGTATTTAATTACCCGTTATGGGAATCAAAGTTGTACCTCCCCCGACCCACCGGTTTCCCGTGCACGCCAGCGTGGCCGACGCACTGTTCACCGCCACGCAGCAGCGCGTTCTGGCACTGCTGTTCGGCCAACCCGACCGCAGCTTCTTCACCAAGGAGTTGATCGACCTCGCCGGTGGCGGCTATGGCGCCATCCAGCGTGAACTCGCCCGGCTGCTGCACAGTGGCTTGATCGTGCAAACTGCCATCGGCAACCAGAAGCATTACCAGGCCAACCGCGACGCTCCAGTATTCGAGGAACTACGCAGCATCGTGGCGAAGCTGCTGGGGCCTGCCGATGTGCTGCGCCAGGCGCTCGCTCCCCTCGCCGCGCAATTGCAACTGGCGCTGCTGTACGGCTCGATTGCCGCGCGGCGCGATACCGTGCGCAGCGACTTCGACTTGCTGTTGATCTCCGACACGCTGACCCTGGAGCAGGTCTATGATGCGCTCGCTCCCGCCGAGCAACAACTCGGCCGCCCCGTCAGTCCCACGCTGTACACACACTCCGAATTCCAGCAGCGACTGAAGCAGGGCAACCCGTTCCTGCACAAACTGCTTGCCGGAGAAACCATTCCACTGATCGGGGACAAGGATGCCGTCACCGCCGCTGGATAATCTGGTCCGCATCGGACAGTTGAAAGCCGAACCGCCCACGCAGATTGAACTCGATGGCCTCATCCGCTCCGGACAGGTGCGCCTGGAAGATGCCGCCAACGCCACACTGAGCCTCGAAAGCCGGTTCGACCTCGCCTACAACGCCACCCATGCGCTGTCATTGGCCGCGTTGCGCTGGCACGGCTACCGTTCCGAGAATCGCTACCAGGTCTTTCGGTGCCTGACCCACACACTGGGTCTCGAAGCCGTGCAATGGCGGGTACTGGACAACGCGCATCGCAAGCGTAATCTGGCCGAGTACGAAGGCAATCTGGAC
>JBAYOD010000283.1:0-3611 GCA_041678445.1 Burkholderiaceae bacterium
CCGGTGTCCCGCTGCAGCAGTACCGAAATGACGAAATAGCGCAGATCCAGGCTGGGCACCCGGGTGGCCAGGTTCATCATCGCATCGCTGATCGAGACGCCGTAATTGATCTCGTCGAAAGTGACCTGGAACTCGGCACGCAGCGGTTCGGCAGCCTCGGTGGCGACCAGCTGCAGCGCCGAAGGCAGCGCATGCCCGGCGCGCAAGGCGCGCGACAGCAGGTCGAGGGCGCCAGGCAGCTGTTCGTCGAACTTGCGCAGGCGCGCGCCGCGCCGCAGGACCATCACCAGGCCGGGAATCAGTGCCGTCAGCACGGCGAACAGCATCGCGAACGGCAGTGGCGCCCGCGCAACCCGCATCATCAGGAATGCAAGCCCCCCTGCCAGCAACGAAACGGCCAGAAAGCGCGACACGGTCAGGGCGGTGCCGGCCTGCTCGAGCAGGCGGTCGAGCGACGAGATCCGCGGCACGCTCAGCAGCAGCCGGTCCAGCCAGGGCGTCTCGCTCAGATGACGCTGCTTGATGAGCAGGCTGGCCTCGACTCCGTGCCGACCGGCCGACAGGCTGCGCAGCCTGTTCTCCAGTCGTCGGGTCTCCGGACCGCGATAGTCGCGCCACAACAGATAGCTGCCCTCGATCAGCAGCACGACGGCCACGAAGGCGACGACGGCGAACAGGATGAAGCCGGGATCCATGTGCGCAGGACTCAGTCCTCGGCCCGGGCCGGGTCGAAGAGGTTGTCGGACAGCTGGACGCCATGCGCCTGCAAGCGCTCCAGGAAGCGCGGCCGCACCCCGGTGGCCTGGAAACGCCCGGCTACCGAGCCGTCGGCATTCAGACCGGTCTGCCGGAACACGAAGATCTCCTGCATCGTCACGACATCGCCTTCCATGCCGGTGACTTCCGACAGGCTGACGATCTTGCGGCGACCGTCAGCCAGACGCGCCACCTGCACCACCGCGTGGATGGCCGAACCGATCTGCTGACGCACGGCGCGGACCGGCATCGCCGGGCCGGCCATGCCGAGCATGCTTTCGAGACGCGCCAGCGCATCGCGCGGCGTATTGGCATGGATGGTGGCCATCGACCCTTCGTGGCCGGTGTTCATCGCCTGCAGCATGTCGAAGGACTCTGCCCCGCGGATCTCGCCGAGAATGATCCGGTCGGGCCGCATTCTCAGACTGTTGCGAAACAGCGCGCGCTGCGTGATCTCGCCACGCCCCTCGATGTTCGGTGGCCGGGTTTCCAGCCGCACGACGTGGGGCTGCTGCAACTGCAGTTCGGCAGCGTCCTCGATCGTGACGATCCGCTCGCGAACCGGGATGAAGCCCGACAGGATGTTGAGCAAAGTCGTCTTGCCCGAACCGGTGCCCCCGGAAATCAGGATGTTGAGCCGGGCCCGCACCATCGCGCCGAGCAGCTCGGCGATCGGCCGAGTCAGCGAACGGTAACGCAGCAGGTCGTCGATCTTCAGCGGCACGACGGCGAAACGCCGGATCGACAGCACCGGCCCGTCGATCGCCAGCGGCGGAATGATCGCGTTGATCCGCGACCCGTCGGGCAGACGCGCATCGACCATCGGACTCGATTCGTCGATGCGCCGGCCGATGCGCGAGACGATCTTGTCGATGATCTTCATCAGGTGTTCGTCACTGGCGAAACGCACATCGGTGCGCTCGAGCCGGCCGTGACGCTCGACGTAGACCGTGCGATGCGTGTTGACCAGGATGTCCGAGATCGTCGGGTCGGCCAGCAGCGGTTCGAGCGGCCCCAGGCCCATGACCTCGTCCTGGATGTCAGCCACGATCCGCTTGTGTTCGGCCGCGTTCAGTGCCAGGCCGCTTTCGCCGATCAGCCGCTCGACCAGCAGGCGCAGCTCCTCGCGCAGGCGCTCGGGCGGCAGCCTGCCCATGACGTCGAGGTCGATGCGGTCGAGCAGCTGGCGGTGCAGTTCCGAAGTCAGCCGCCGATAGGCGCCGACATCGTCGCGCGGCGCGGCCGGACGCCCGACCGAGGCGGCGATGTGGACTTCCTTGAGCTTGTCGCGCAGCGAGCCCATCCGGAACGCCTCCGTTCGATTCACCTGGTACGCAGCAGGCGGTTGAGCCAGCCGCCACGCCTGGCCTCGGCGGGCACGAAACTGCCGGCCAGCTCGTTCAGCGCGCGCGCCACCGGATCGCGCGGCGCATGGCGACACAGCGGCAGGCCATGGTTGATCGCGTGCGCGACCGCCTTGTAGCTGTTCGGGATCTGGATGTCGACCGGCAGGCCCAGCGTACGCTCGATATCCGCCAGGCTGATCTCGTCACCCCTGGCGTAGCGGTTGAGGACCACCTTGATCTTGCCCTGGCCGTAGCCCAGGCCGCCAAGCACGCCGATCAGCCGCTTCGCATTGTGCAGATAGGGCAAGGTCGACTGGATGACGACATGGACGATGTCGACTTCATCGAGCGCACCCACCGTCACCCGGTCGAGCACCCGGCCGACATCGACGATGACGAAGTCGTAGCGGCTGCGCGCCAGCGAGAAGACTCGCTCGACCGCCTCGCTGGAAACGTCGATCGCTCGCGCCGGGTTGTCCGGCGCAGCCAGCACGAAGTAGCCGTCCTGCGGCTTCATCATGTTCGCCTCCAGGAAGGAGGAATCGAGCCGGTGCACCTCGCGTGCCACGTCGGCGATGCTGCGCACCGCGGGCACGTCGGACACGAACAGCGAGGCGTCGCCGAACTGCAGGTTCAGATCGAGCAGCGCAACCTGGCGGGCGCGCCCCGCCAACGCAAACCCCAGGTTGGTGGCCAGAAAAGTGGCGCCGCCGCCGCCCTTCGCCGACAGAAAGGCCAGCGTGCGGGCCCGGTGCGGTGGACCGGCGACCGTGGCCTGCCGTTCGAGTTGCCGCTCGATGGCCTGCCCGAGCCCGTTGCCCGGAGAATCAGGCAGCACGACCTCACGAACGCCGATGCGCATCGCGCGCAGCAGGAAATCGGACGACGGCTCCTGGCAGACCAGGATCAGCGCCGTGCGCGGTCGCAAGGCCAGCGTCGATTCGAGCAAGCCCAGATCGGCCTCCGACGGCGCTGCCAGCCGGGCGATCGCCAGGTCGACGTCGTCACGAATGATCGCGGCGCTGAGCTCGGCCACGGCGCCGAGCTGCGACCCGATCTGCATGGCCTCGCCCTCGCGGCGCGGCAACTCTGCAGAAAGAGCGGCCAGCAGATCGCTCGTCGGGGCGAGAAGCAGTACATGCACGATCAGTTGTCCTGCAGCGGGCCGCCGATGCCGAACACTTCGAAGGTTCGCGGCGGGGTGCGGAAGCTCTCCTGGTAGCGGTCGATCGCAGCCGCGCCGGCCTGCCCGTCGATCCCCGTCACCGGATCACCGGCAAGACCGGCCTCGGGGTTGAGCGTCTGCAGCGCCTGCGCCTGGCGAACCGCCTCGCCGAAGCGGGCATCGTAGACCGGCGTCGCGCCCCCGGCGCAGCCCGCCAGCCCGGTTGCGCCGGCCACCAGCAGGATCATCGCGGCCAGTCTTCGCTGCCTCATCGTCATGCTCCGGTCATTCGAAGCGGAATCCGCCGGCGCCCGGGTTCACCGGCGTCGGGCCTTCATTCATCA
>JBAYOD010000284.1:0-3560 GCA_041678445.1 Burkholderiaceae bacterium
AACGCGCAACGCCGAGCCGGGCCAGGGTCAGCAGGTGAAAGCCGCCGACGCCGCCCATGCCGGCAATCGCCACCCGCTTGCCGCGCAGGGTCTGCTGCTCGTCCTCGCGCAGCCAGCCGATGTTTCGTGCGAACGCGCGACGGTAATCGAACATGGGTTGGAGGTCGAACCTTGCCTTCAGGCGCAGGCCTGCAGCAGCCGCTCGGCGATGCCGGCTTCCTCGCTCGCCGAGAACGAGCGCGGGTAGAGCGAACGCAGCTTGTGGGCCAGTTCACGCTGACCGCCGTAGCGTGCGATCTGCTTCGCCCCGTAATCCAGTGACAACTGCAGCAGCACGGCCGGGGCGTTCACCCTGGGGCAGAGCCGCTCGGGCCCGCTGTGCTCGAAACCCAGCATGCGGGTATAGAACGGCGCGTGCCGGGGGTTGACCTCGGCCAGTACATGGGTGGCGCGGTGCTGGTGGCGGGCCAGCAGATAGGCAACGTGAAACAGCATGGCCAGCAGGTCGAGCGATTGCCCGGCCCGGTCGACGGCAAACCGGGTGAACTCGCACAGCCGGGCGCCCTCGGCACGCAGTGCGCCGACTTCGTCCGGATACAGGGCGGCGGCGCTCATGCCGGCCGGTGAGTCGAGGCCGATCGTCAGCGTGGCAACGGCCTGCTCGTGGTCGAGCGCCACCAGGGTGATGCAGTTGGGGTCATCAGGCAGCGGGGCGGTGGTGTAGCCTCGCCAGCCGTACATCTTGTGGATCAGGTAGCTGGCCTGGTTGCGGCGCCCGTTGCTGTCGGCCAGTCGGATCGCGAGTCGGGTGTTGCGCTGCGATGTGAGTGCCACGAGCGGCGGTGCCAGAAGGCTGCTGTCCAATGGTTTCGTTCCCTGAATGCAACAGTTCCGGGGCCGAAACGACGGCCTTGCGGCATATTCCTGTGCGTGCCGCGTATTGTAGTTGACTTTTCAGCCCAGCCGCATCAGACGGGCGCAGATTCCCGTTTCTTCCTCGGGCGAAAAGCCCAGCGGGTACAGCGAGCGGATCCGGTTGCTCATCTTGCGATGCCCGCCCAGCGCGGCGAGTTCGGCTTCGCAATGGGCGAGGTCGAGCTTGAGCAGAACGGCCGGGGCGTGGACGCGGGGGCAGATGCGTTCGGGGCCGAACTGTTCGAAGCCCAGCGCCGTTTCGTAGAAGCGCACATGCCTGGGGTTCACCTCGATCAGCAGGTCGGTATGGTGGTTGATCCGGCGGGCGTAGATGTAGGCGATGTGGAACAGCATGGCCAGCACTTCGCGCGAGTGCCGGCCGGTTTCCACCGCCAACCGGGTGAATTCGCACAGCCTGGCGCCATCCGTGCGCAGGGCGTTCACCTCGTCGGGGTAGAGCTTGTCGACCAGCAGGCCGGCCGGTGAGTCGAAGCCGACCGAGAGGGTGGCCAGTGCGCGGTCTTCGTCGGAGGCCACCAGCGTGACCTGATTCGGGTTCGCCTTGGCCGGGCCGACCTGATAGCCGCGCCAGCCATAGCGCTTGCTGACCAGGTAGCTGGCCAGGCTGCGGCGGCCCTCGTCGTTGGCCAGCCGGATGCGGAACCGGTTGGGCGTGTCGACGAAGCTTCGCATCGACTCGTAGCTTCGCGATCCGCTGGCTGCCGGCAGGCTGGCGTGTAGACCGCCATCGTCTTCGTGAACGTTGACGATGGTATCGAGCCAGGATTCCTCGCCCTTCGGTGTGTAGGGCGGGACCCGGTCGGCGGTCACGGTCGCTGCGTCACTCATTCTGCGTGAACCTCGGGAGTTGCTGTCCGGCGGAAAAACGGTGCTGATGCCGGCCAGTTCCGACGTTACGCAAGTCGGTATGGCCGCGCACGCGCATCCGGATGAGCGGACGGTTTGACAGCATCGGTGGGAGGGGCAGCGGCGTCAGTTGCAGGCCCGCAGCCGGTTCACGATCTGCTGTCTTTCGGGGGGCGAGAAGCCGTATCCGTACATCGAGCGGGTGCTGTCGGGGGCTATCGCGCCTTGCCCGGAAGGGCTTTGCTGCGTTTCGGCTTTCGCCAGGGCCAGCCGCGCTTCGGCTTTCGGCAAGGCCAGCCGCAGCAGCACGGCAGGTGCATCGACCCGCGGGCAACGGCGCAGCGGACCGGCCTGCTCGAAGCCAAGCAGGCGCTGATAGTAGGCCGCGTGGCGCGGGTTGACTTCGATCAGCAGGTCGGTGGCGGCCTGCAATTGCCTGGCATAGATGAAGGCGACATGGCACAACGTTGCCAGGATCCGGGCCGAGTGCCTGGCGTCATCCACGGCCAGGCGGGTGAACTCGCACAGGCGGGCCCCCTGCGCACGCAGGTGGGCAACTTGTTCCGGATACAACTGGGCGCAGGCCAGGCCGGTGGGCGAATCGAGCCGGGCCGTCAGGGTGCCGACCACGCGCCTGCCCCAGCGGGCCAGCAGCGTGATGCTGTTGGCATCGGTCGGACCGCCGCCGACGCGATAGCCGCGCCAGGCATAGCGCCGTTTGACGAGCGAGGCGGCTTCGCCGTGTTGCTGATCGGTGCGGGCAAGCTGGATGCTGAGATCGGGAACGGCATCGGAAACGGCATCAACATCAGGAACGGTGATGGTTTCCAGCACGGACGTGGCTGCCTGCCGGGCTGCGGCAGCTTTCTGGGCCGCAGCAGTCTGCCTGGTTGCGGCAGTCTGCGGCAGCGGCAGGATTTCGGAGTCAAGTATCGTGGGGGGGCGGGGAGCCGGTCGGGCGGAGGCTGGCAAGGCAAAGCCTGGTACTGCTTGTTGCAAGGGTCGACCACTCCGGAATGTCAAGGCCCGAAAAGGCGCATCTGTCGAATACGCCTCGGTTGACGGAGTCTAGCCTCGATCCCTGGGGAATCTGTGACGTCCGGTTGGATATATTCTGGCAATTTCAAGGCAATCGGCGCCTTGTCTTGCAGCTCCCTGCTTCCGGTTCTCGCGTCCGGTTCTCGCTTCCGGTTCCCCGCTTCCGGTTCCCCGCGGGATCACTCCAGCCGCTTCATGTAGTCCTTCGTGAACATGCGATTGGGCAGCCGGCGCGAGGTCAGGTCCGAATATTCGAGCACCGACTCGTCGCCGGCCTTCAGCGCGTCGGTCATCACCAGGCGGGTGGGCCGCAGCTTGCCGCCCAGCGGCTTGAATTCCTCGTAGCGGCAGGTTTTCAGCAGGCGGCCCGACAGTGCGTAGAACTCGGCCTTGTGCGGGTGGCCGTTGTCGGCGCGCACCCAGTAGAGCACCTTCGGATAGGTGATTCCACGTTCCGCCGCCACCAGTTCCAGCACATGGTGGTCGTGGCCGTCGATCGGTTCGGTGCGCAGCAGCTTCGGCGTGTAGTCGCCGGCGAAATTGGCGCGGGCCAGGTCGCCGTTGGCCACCTGGCCGGTCAGGCGCTGCGACAGCGACAGCCGCACCGGCTGTGAAACGGTGGGCATGTAGACCCACAGTTCGCGTCCGCGCATCAGCATGTTCTGGCCGCGCTCCACGCTCGGCTCCAGGGTCTGGATGATGGTGTTGGCGTTGCCCTTGGACAGTATCCGGTAGCGGCG
>JBAYOD010000285.1:0-3541 GCA_041678445.1 Burkholderiaceae bacterium
ACCAAACTGCTTGCTCAGCACCGTCGTGATCGCCGCCGTCAGCGTCGTCTTGCCATGATCCACGTGCCCAATCGTTCCTACGTTCACGTGCGGCTTCGTACGCTCGAACTTACTCTTTGCCATGCTGCGAGACTCCCGATGCTGAAAAGGATGCCAGCCTGCTGATTTCGAAACGACCGCGGCGAGCCGGCAGGCCTGCCCGACGGGTCGAAAAACTCTGGTGCCCATGGTGCGGATCGAACGCACGACCTCTCCCTTACCAAGGGAGTGCTCTACCACTGAGCCACATGGGCAGGACCGCAAACACGCGCCACCGGACGACCGGATGGAGCGGGTGAAGGGAATCGAACCCTCGTCGTAAGCTTGGAAGGCTTCTGCTCTACCATTGAGCTACACCCGCCCGGACTACCGCACCCGCCCTGGACCGGCACTCTCATGCCGCGAAAACCCGGTGGAGGGAGTTGGATTCGAACCAACGTAGGCGTAAGCCAACAGATTTACAGTCTGCCCCCTTTAGCCACTCGGGCATCCCTCCAGCGAACCGCGGATTATGGTCTGTCTGGAAAACGCTGTCAACTGCAAGGAGACTCCGGAGATGAGCACCCCGTTCGCGTCCAAAGGCGACCTGACCGAGAAGAAGACCCGTTTCATCCAGCTTTCGGACAACGCCTGGGCCTATACGGCCGAAGGGGATCCGAATTCCGGGGTCATCATCGGCGACGACGCCGTCATGGTCATCGACACGACCGCCACCCCCGTGATGGCGCAACCCCTGATCCGGCACATTCGCGAGATCACCGACAAGCCGATCAAGTATGTCGTGCTGTCGCATTACCATGCGGTGCGGGTGCTCGGCGCCTCGGCCTACCGGGCCGAGGGGGCCACCGAGATCATTGCCTCGCGCGGCACCCGGGAGCTGATCGCCGAGCGCGGCGAGGCCGACATGCGCTCGGAGATCGAGCGCTTTCCGCGGCTGTTCCAGGCTGTGGAATCGATTCCCGGGCTCACCTGGCCGACGATGGTGTTCGAACGCGAACTCACCCTGCACATGGGCAGCCTCGACGTCCGGCTGATGCACATCGGCCCGGGCCACACCAAGGGCGACACGATTGCCTGGATCCCGTCGCAGCGGATCTGTTTCTCGGGCGATCTGGTCGAGTACGAGGCCGGCGTCTACACCGGTGACGCCCAACTCGAGGAGTGGCCGGCGACACTGGAGACGCTGCGCGCCATGAAACCCGACAAGCTGGTACCCGGTCGCGGCCCCGCGCTGGAGAACAATGCCGACGTCAACAAGGCGATCGACTACACGAAGAAATGGGTCACCGACCTGTACGGCGCCGCGCAGGCCGGCGTCGCCGCCGGCAAGTCGCTGAAGGAGATCTTCGCCGACACCCGCGCCGTCATGGACCCGGTGTTCGGCGACGTCTTCATCTACGAGCACTGCCTGCCCTTCGATGTCAGCCGCGCGGTCGACGAGGCCCGGGGCATCAAGCACCCGCGGATCTGGACCGCCGAGCGCGATCTCGAGATGTGGCGATCACTGCAGGCCTGAGCGCTGCAAGCTGATCGAAAACCGGGGCGGACACGCCGCCCCGGCTCCCGTCCTGCACCCTGACTGCCGTCATGGGCCGTTGCGACTCAGTCCTGGCGCTTGCCGACCTCGCGGCCGACCACGCCACCGACTGCGGCGCCCCCCACGGTACCGAGGACACCGCCCCCGACCGAGTGACCGACGACACCGCCGACGGCGGCGCCGGCGGCCGTGCCCTTGTCCGCCGAGGACATGTTGTCCCAGGTCGAACAGCCGGCCGCGGCGAAACCGATGGCCACGACCATTCCCAGGGCGGCGCCGAGACGGGGCAGGACACCCGCGCGGCTCGCCGATTCATTCCTGCATGTCATTTTCTACCTCCCAGCACGCCCATCACCAGACTGATCAACGCGAAGATCAGGAACGCGAAGAACAGGATCTGGGCCACGCTGGCGGCTCCCGAGGCAATGCCTCCGAAGCCGAACAGCGCCGCAACGAGGGCGATCAGAAAGAACACGACCGAATACCAAAGCATTTCCGATCTCCTTGTCGTCCTGGCTCTGCACGAACGGCTCAGTGGCGCCGCGAGACATGGACCTGTTCGAACTCGTTCACCTGGCGCTCGGCTTCCTCCTTGCTGATGCCGTACGACTCCTGGATGCGGCCCAGCAACTGGTCACGCTTGCCTTCGATCACGTCGAGCTGATCGTCGGTGAGCTTGCCCCAACGCTCCTTGACCTTGCCTTTGAGCTGTTTCCAGTTGCCTTCGAGGATATGTTTGTTCATGGATTGCTCCTTGTCGCTTGATTGCGTCTGACTGGATCGACGCCTGCGCACCGGCTTCGGCGCACCGCTCGATCGCGTGCCCGATCCGCCGATCCGGATCCGGGCTTCGCACCAGCACTGCATGCAAGCGGGATGCCCGGCCGCTGGCGTCACGCCACGCCAGCGGCGACCGGCAAGCGATACCGACATCGATGCGGATCGGCAAGAACGACCGGCCACGGGTCGCCCTTACCGGGTCGGCAGGCAGCTCCCCGGGCACCGGATTTGCTTCGACCCCTTCACCGGCCTGCCTGCTGTCGTGGCAGGCACGGCGGCCCCGGGCTCAGGCACGGAGGCTCTTCAGCACTTTCCCCGGGTTGCTGCCCGGACAGGTCTTTGGAAAAAGGGAGCGAACGAAATGATCAGCATGAAAACGATCGACCGCCGGAGCTTCGGCGCACTGGCGCTGGGCGCCCTCATCGCCACCACGACCGGCTGCTCGGTCATGCGCGGCCAGCAATCGGCCGGCGAGTACGCCGACGATGCCGGCATCACGGCCAATGTGAAATCCGCATTCGCGGCCGACGAGACGGTTTCTGCGGCGGCGATCAGTGTCGAAACGATGAAGGGCACGGTGCAGCTGAGCGGTTTCGCCAAGTCGCAGACGGAGAAGAACCGCGCCGGCGAACTGGCCCGCAAGACTCAGGGCGTGCAGCGGGTGCGCAACGACATCATCGTTCGCCCGTAGAACCGAGGTCCGACGCATCCCCCTTGACGACGCTGCAGTCCGGAACGCAGCCGTCGAGGGTGGCGTCGTCTTCGACGGCAAGGATCTCCAGGACTTCCATCAGGCGCTCGGGCCGGACCGGTTTCGGTATGAGCGCCGCATAGCCCCGCGCCAGCGTGCGGGCGCGCCGGGCCGGTGTGACATGGGTGGCCACGGCCACGATCGGAAGTTGCTCGCCCGGGGCGCCGGCCGCCGGAGCGCCGGCGGCCAGGCGCGCGCGCAAGGCATCGATGAACGCCGGGCCACCGACGCCCGGCGTGTCGACGCCCGGGGTATCGACGCCCGGGGTGTCGAGATCGCACAACACCCCCCCGGGCCAGGCCGAAGCCGCTTGCGTGTCAAACCAGTCCAGGGCCGGCTGCGGCGCATCGAAGGCAATCACTTCCAGTCCACGGCTCGCCAGCCATCCGGCGAGCGCCCGCTGCGAATCGTCGGAATTGCCGACGATCACGAGC
>JBAYOD010000286.1:0-3533 GCA_041678445.1 Burkholderiaceae bacterium
ATGAAGGCCTACGATGAAGCCCTCGCCCAGGGGCTGGGGGCCGTTCAGTACGAAGGCAAGATGATCGACATCGCGTCGGTACGCATCGTCCGCAACCTGGTCGAGAAGGCCGATCTGATCGGCATGTGAGCCGGGGGCGGCTGTCTCCCGTGGTTCCGTAGACGCGACGACTCCCGTGGTCACGGACAGGCAGGATTCCACGGCACGCCTGTCGGGGCATTGCTAGACTCGGCGTTCGACGACCCCGCTCCCGGAGCACCTGTTGTTGCGCCGCAGTCCGACCGCGATCCTCGCCCTCCTTCTCATCGTGTGCCGCCCGGCGTTTGTCGAAGCGGCTGCTGCGGTCGAGCCGGCCAGGGTGTTCGAGCGTGTCAGCCCGTCGATTCCGGTCGTCGAAGCGCTCGATCGCCAGGGCCGGGTGATCGCTTCGGCCAGCGCGATCGCCATCGGTGACGGCCGGTTCGTCGGCGCCTGCACGACTTTTGCGGGCAGCGATGCGATCCGGATCCTTGCCGGGAAGCGGTTGGCCAGCGCCGAACTGGCGGCCCGCGATGGGCGGCGCAACCTGTGCCTGCTGACCGCCTCCGGCATGCAGTCGGTACCTGCGATCGAGATTTCGTCGCCGTCCGGCTTGCCCCGGAGGAGCCTGATCGTCGCTTCTGGCTGGCGGTTTCGTTGAAGGACGGCGGCCACCTCGACGAGGCGCTCGAGATCGATCGGGCCCTGGTCGCCGAATTGCCTGGCGAAGCCGGCGCCTGGCGGCAGCTCGGGATGGCGAATGCCATGGCCGTGCGGACCGGAGACAGCATCGTTGCGCTCGAACGCTCGCTGTCGCTCGATCCGAAACAGGTACGGGTGTGGGCCCTGCTGATCGAGCAGTACCATGCGGCCGGTCGTCGCGAAGACGTGCTGCGCGCATACGCGAGCTTGCGCGGTCTCGATCCGGCGGCTGCCGAGCGCAGCTACCGTGCGACGATCGCGCCCTACGAGACGGGGGCGAGGTGACGAAGGCCGGTGTTTGCGTGCAGCACGGGCACCGGCCGGTCGTCTCGAGCGGGTTCGCCGCACTCGCCTGTCTGGCGGCACTCGTTTTTGCGCCCGACAGTCTTGCCGATGATGCGCAGACGATCTTCGAGAAACTCTCGCCGTCGGTCGTGACCGTGCTGGCTTACGACGAGGCGGGCGGCGTTGCCGGGCAGGGCAGCGGCGTGGTGCTCGGGAAGGGCCGGATCGTCAGCAACTGCCACGTCGTGCGCGACGCTGCACGGCTCGAAGTACTCGCCGGCCAGGCGCGGCATCCGGCGCGCTGGGCGCGCGCAGACCGGTCGCGGGATCTCTGCCTGCTGCAGGCCGAAGGTGTCTCGGGCAAGCCGCCACGAGTCCGTTCGCTGGCCGGGCTCGCGGTCGGCGAGCCGGTCCATGCGATCGGCAACCCGCTCGGTTTCGGCCTCGCGCTGAGCAGCGGGCTGGTCACGCGGCTCGCCGAGATCGACGGCGAGCGCGTCATCCTCAGCAGCGCCGCGCAGTCGCCCGGTTCGAGCGGCGGCGGACTGTTCGACTCGCAGGGCCGGCTGGTCGGCATCAGCACCGGCGTGCTCAGTGCGGGGCAGCAACTGAACATCGCATTGCCGGCCGAATGGATCGATCAGCTGGCATCGCGCGGGGTCGCGCCGCCGCCGGTGCCGCCGCTTCCCGGTCCCGAGCCGCGCTGGCTGGAAGAGGGCGACGCGATGCAGCAGGCGGCGGCCTGGCGACAGCTGGAAGCCCACGTGCTGGCCTGGCGCAAGGCGCAGCCGACCGCTGCGCGCGCGTCGTTGTTCCTGTCCGGAGCGCTGCTGAACCAGGGCGACATTGCCGGCGCGGAAGCGGCCATACGCGAGGCCCTGCGCCAGGATGAACGGATGGCGCATGCCTGGCATTACCTCGGCCTGGTGCTGCGCAAGGCGGGCCGGCAGGCCGAGGCTGATCAGGCGATGGACCGGGCGCTTGCGCTGCAGCCGGCGTCGCCCGGCGTTTATCTCGCCCGGGGCCACTGGCGGCTCGACGACGGGCAGGCCGCGCAGGCGCTGCCGCTGGCCGAACGCGCCATTGCGATCGAACCCGAGAATCCGCACAACTGGATTCTGCTGGGCGCGGTGCGTAATGCGCTCGGCGAGCCCGACGCGGCAATTCGCGCCTATCGTGCAGCCCTCGGCCTGAACGAGCGCGACGAAGCCGCGCGCAACGCGCTCGCGCAGTTGCTCGCCGGACAAGGGCAGGATGCCGCCGCGCATCAGGCGCTGGCCGGGCAGGCGGGTCGCGCAACCGACGCCCGGACGCTGATCGCTGTCGGCCTGGCCGACTACAACCGGCAACGCTACGTGCTCGCCGAGGACGCCTTTCGAAAGGCCACCGAAGCGGCGCCCGACATGGCTCAGGGCTGGGAGAAGCTCGGCTTGGCGCTGGTCAGGATGCAGCGTGACGACGAAGCGGGCCCGGCCCTCGAACGGGCGCTGGTGCTCGATCCGGCACTGGTCGAGGCGCGCATCGAACGCAGCAACCTGCGCGGCCGGCGTGGCGATCTGCGCGGCGCGCTCGACGACGCCAGACGGGCGACCGAACTGGCGCCGCGGGATGCGCGCAGCTGGCGGCTCCAGGCATTCCACAGCGTGCCGGCACGGGACCTGCGCACGGCGATCGCTGCCTACCGGCGCATCGATGGCCTGGGTGAGGCCACGGTTGCCGACCTGTCGTCGCTGGGTGACCTGCTCGGCAAGACCGGCGATCGCAGCGGCGCGCTGGAGATCTTTGCGAAGGCCGAGGCGCTTGCCCCCGATGACGCCGGGTTGCTGGTCAACATCGCGGGTTTTCACGGCCGGGCGGGCGACCTCGCCAAGGCGCAGCAGTACATCGAGCGATCCCTGGTTTCCGATCCGAGAAACGCCGTGGCGCTGAGCAGCCTGGGCTACATCCAGCTGTTGCGCGGCGCGCCCGACGAGGCTGCGAAGACGCTGGAGCGCTCGGTGCTGATCGACCCGTCGTCGTCGAATGGCTGGATCAATCTCGGCCATGCCTACCTGCGCGCTCGCAATGTCGGACGGGCGATTCCGGCGCTGGAGAAGGCCATCGCGCTCGCGCCGCAGGCACTCGATGCCCATCTGTATATCGCGCAGGCCTACCTGGCTTCCCGCGAAGGCGAGAAAGCGGCCAGCCACGCACAGCAGGTCCTGGCGCGGCAGCCGGATCTGGTGCCGGCGCTGTCCCTGACTGTCATGGGCAAGCTGATGGCCGGGCACGCGGACGATGCCCTGGCCGGTTATCGGCGCTTGCAGGCGCGTGACCCGCAGGCTGCACGGCGTGTTCGCGAGCAGGCGATGGCATGGGGTCTGCCTCGGGCCGGGGACTTGCCGGACTGAAGGTCCGGCCATGCACGGCTTGGCGAGCGCCGGTCAGGCGCGTGGATCCAGCCTGACCAGGCGCCCGTCGCGGGCATCGGTCAGCAGATAGAGCAGCCCGTCCGGGCCCTGCCGGACGTCACGGATCCGCTCGCCGAA
>JBAYOD010000287.1:0-3521 GCA_041678445.1 Burkholderiaceae bacterium
CCGAGCCGTCGTGCCGGGCGTACACGGTCTGGTAGCGCCGCTCGTCGTCGGCGTCCGGGGCATGGCTGATGTACGGGGGCAGCGGCAGCCGGCCTTCGCGTTCGAGCACGCTCATCACCGGCGCATCGAAGCGCAGCCGCCAGAAGGTTTCGCCGCGCTCGACGACCTCGGCGCTGCCAGCCTGCCAGCGGATCTGGCTGCCCGGTCGGGGCGGCTTGCTGGCCCGCAGCATGGCCAGCGCCTCGTGCTCACCGGTGACCCGCTCGATCAGGGCCTCGATGCGCCCGCCGCTGTCCTTGGTGCCGAACAGCCGGGCCCGGATCACCCGGGTGTCGTTGAAGACCAGCAGGTCGCCGGGGCGCAGCAGCGACGGCAGCTCGGTAAAGCGGCGATCGAGCAGGGTGAAGCCGGTGGGGGCCGGTGCCGGTTGCAGGGCCAGCAGGCGCGAGGCGCTGCGCTCGGGCGGCGGATGCTGGGCGATCAGGCTGGCCGGCAGATCGAAATCGAAGTCCGAAAGATGCATCAGGAATTCCGTTGAAAAAAGCCTGCCCCGCCACGTTCACCGGACACGCTGCCGTGGTAAAAAAACCGCTTGCACCACCATCGCACACCGGAGCACCGCATGAGCCTTACCGCATCGACCCCGCGCACCGACTGGAACGAGCCGGCAGTCTGCACGCCAGCGTCGGAGCGTCCGCACCGGCCCCCCGGCCACGGCTCCGGCGGGCGCCGCCTGCTCGCGGCGGTCGTGTTCGGCCTGGCTGCGTTCAGCCTGGCGGCTTGCGGCGAGGACGGCCCCGACCTGCAGGCACATTTCAGCGAGAACGTTCCGGCCGGCTGGCAGGCGAAGAGCTTCAAGATCGAAGTCAAGGAGGATGTCGGCAGCAAGGTCGAGCCGCGCCGCCATTATCGCTTCCGGGCGCAGGTGGCGCCGCAGGAGGATCTCTACCGGCCGGTGGGCAGGCTCGATGGCACGACTGTCCTGAAGCAGGCGGCCCGCCAGGGCGCGGAGTCCGAAGTCCTGGGGACGGCAGTCTCGGTGTTCCAGGCCGACCGCTGGGAGAGCGTGTTCAACTTCGAGCAGGCGCCCGATTTCTCGGCCGGCGAGCCGGCATCCGCCCATGGCGACCGGCACGTCGTCATGGGCAGCGCGGATTACCGCCGGGCGATGACGGCGGCCCGGGCCGATCTCGAGCAGTTGGCGAAACAGATCGAGGGAGACGAAGCGAAGCTGCTCGAGATGATCCAGGAGTGGAACGCGCTGAACCGGAAGAACCAGGAGGAGAGCAGGGTGCTGGCCGAGGCGCTGAACGCCGAGCAGCAGCGTGTCCAGCAGGCGCAGATGGCCTTGCGCGAGCAGGCGAGCCAGGACAACCGGGCGTCCGATCAGCAATGGCAGACCGAACTTGCGCAGCAGAGCGCTCCGCCCAGGGCTGAGTTCGACAGGCAGATGGCGGAGCTGGACAAGGACGTTCGCCTGAAGTCTGCCGAGTTGCAGGCCCGGCGTACCGAGTTGCGGCAGGCCCAGAACACGCAGCAGCAGGCGCTGCGCCAGGCTTACAACACCGACCTGGCCGATGCCCGCAAGCGCCTGGACAGTCCCGGCTTCATCCGCTATCGGGCCGAAGCCGACGAGGGCCTGCGTACCCGTCGGGCCGCTCTGGATGGCGAGTTCGGCAAGCAGCAGGCGGCGCTGCGCGAGCAGGAGACAGCCCTGACCAGCCAGCGACGCGAGCAGGCCGGCAGTTACCAGGCGGCCTATCAGGAAAAGATCAGTGCCATTCGCCAGACCCTGGAGGCGGCGCGCAACAGTCGCCGCGAGGCCATCAATCAGCGTGTCCAGGCCGGCATGGAGGCGCTGAATGCCGAGTTGCAGCAGAAGCGCCAGCAGCAAATGGAGGCGGTCAGGGCCGGCAGCACGCAACTTGCCGCGCAGCGCAGGCAGACCGATCAGTTCTCTGCCCGGATCCAGGAGAGCCGGCGAAAGGGCGCCCAGTTGCACCAGGCTCTGGAGGCGCTGGAGCGTGAAGAGGGTTGATGGTGCCCGGGGCCGGAATCGAACCGGCACGCCTTGCGGCGGGGGATTTTGAGTCCCCTGCGTCTACCAATTTCACCACCCGGGCGGGCTGAGAGGCGGTAGTCTACCGCAAGCGTTCTTCCTGTTGTGCAGCAGGATCTGTCGGGGGCCCGGCGTCGGCCGGCGGCCGGTAGGCGTCGCCGAACACGCCGTTCTCGGCGCCGTGGCCGGCGCGCAGATCCCGGTAGACCGCTGCGCGCATGATCATCATCGAGACCACCGGGGCGGTCATCAGCACGAACACGGTGATCAGCAACTCGTGCACCACCGGGCGTGATTCGAGCGCACTGAAATAGATCATCGACGCGATCAGGATGGAGCCCGCGCCGAGGGTGATGGTGATGGCCGGGCCGTGGATGCGCTGGTAGAAGTCGCCCAGCCGCAGCAGGCCCAGGGTGCCGGTCACGACGATGGTGCCGCCCAGGAAGAGGAACAGTGCGACCGGCACGGCCACCCAGGCCGACAGGGTGTCGGCCGGGCTCATTCGATCACCTCGCCGCGCATCAGGAATTTCGCCAGGCCGATCGTCGAGACGAAGCCGATCAGGGCAATCAGCAGCGCCGCCTCGAAGTACAGCGACTGGCCGGAGCGGATGCCGAGCATCAGCGACAGCAGCATCGTGCACATCCACAGCGTGTCGAGCGCCAGCACCCGGTCGGGCGCCGACGGGCCGAGCAGCAGCCGCACCGTGCACAGCACCATTGCGACGATGACACAGGTCAGCGCGAAGCCGATGGCAACCGTGAGCAGCAGATTCATGTGCGTTCTCCTTGGCGGGGGGCGCCCTCGAAGATCTCCATCAGGGGGCGTTCGAAGCGGCCCTTGATCGTGTCGATCCACCACTGGGTGTCCTGCAGGTCGAACACGTGCAGGACCAGCTCGTGGGTGTCGGGCAGCACCTCGACCCAGACCGTGCCGGGTGTCGTGTTGATGATGCACGACAGCACGGCCAGCCCGTGCGGGCTGTGCATGTCCAGCGGGATGCGGATGAACTGGGTGTTGAGCCCCTCGGTGCGGCCGAACAGGATGATCTGTCCGACGTTGAAGGCCGAGCGGGTGACGTCGATCAGCACGATGATCAGCAGCTTCGGGATGAGCAGCGGCCGGTGCAGGCGGCCGTAGTCGTGTGGCTGCAGGGGCCGTGCCAGCAGGGGCGCAACGATGGCCAGCAGGCTGCCCAGCAGCAGGTCGCCCGGCGCGACGCTCTGGTTGAGCAGCAGCCAGGTCACCAGCAGCGCCAGCGACACTCCGGGAAACGGCAGCACGCGCCTCATTGGAGTGCTCCGGGGGTCGGCGGATTTGCGACCGGCATTTCGGACAGGACCCGCTCGGCGTAGGCGGCCGGGCGGGCCAGGTCGGCAGTGGCCCGGCCGAGGAAGCCGAAAGCCGGCGCAGCCAGCACGGTCAGGCCGACGCAGAAGGCCAGCAGCACGGTGACGGGCAG
>JBAYOD010000288.1:0-3509 GCA_041678445.1 Burkholderiaceae bacterium
AGCACCGCGTGCTCGATGCCGCCGATGTACTGGTCCATCGGCATCCAGTAGTCGTTGCGCGCGTCGACCATCGCATCGGCGTTGTCGGGCGAGCAATAGCGCATGTAGTACCAGGACGAGTCGACGAAGGTGTCCATCGTGTCGGTCTCGCGCCGTGCAGCCTGGCCGCACTTCGGGCACCGGCACTTCAGGAAAGCCTCGCTCCTGGCCAGCGGATTGCCGCTGCCGTCCGGGATCAGGTCCTCGGGCAGGACGACCGGCAGGTCTTCGTAGGGAACCGGCACCGCGCCGCAGTCGTCGCAGTGGATGATCGGGATCGGGGTGCCCCAGTAGCGCTGGCGCGAGATGCCCCAGTCGCGCAGCCGGTACTGGACGCGTCGCTCGCCCAGTCCCTTGGCGGCCAGGTCGGCGGCGATCGCCTCGACGGCGGCTTCATGGGCCAGACCGTCGTAGCGTCCCGAGTTCACGCAGACCATGCCGTTGGTTTCGGCGTACCAGTCCTGCCAGGTGTCGGTGGAGAAGCCTTTGCCGGCTTCGGTCGAGAAACCTTCGCCGGTCGCCGTGCCGCTGCGGGCGATGACCTGGCGGATCGGCAGGCCGAAGCGGCGCGCGAAGGCGAAGTCGCGCTCGTCGTGGCCCGGCACGCCCATCACCGCGCCGTCGCCATAGCTCATCAGCACGTAGTTGCCGACCCAGACTTCGACCGCCTCGCCGGTGAGCGGGTGGGTGACGCTGAGCCCGGTCGGCCGGCCATCCTTGTCGCGGGTGGCGACTTCGGCCTCGGTCACCCCGCCCTTGCGACATTCCTCGACGAATGCCGCCAGCGCCGGGTTGCGCGAAGCGGCCAGTTCGGCGATCGGGTGCTCGGGGGCCACGGCCACGAAAGTCACGCCCATGATCGTGTCGGCGCGTGTCGTGAAGACGTGCATGCGGCCGTCGCCGAGCAGTTCGCCGCGGTCGTTGCGGATGTCATGGGGAAAGGCGAAGCGCACGCCGACCGAGCGGCCGATCCAGTTGTGCTGCATCAGCTTGACCCGCTCCGGCCAGCCGAGGCCGTCGAGCCCCGAGATCAGCTCGTCGGCATAGCGGGTGATGCCCATGTAGTACATCGGGATCTCGCGCTTTTCGACCAGCGCGCCCGAGCGCCAGCCGCGTCCGTCGATCACCTGCTCGTTGGCCAGCACCGTCTGGTCGACCGGGTCCCAGTTCACCGTGCCGGTCTTCAGATAGGCGATGCCGTGTTCGAGCATCTTCAGGAACAGCCACTGGTTCCACTTGTAGTAGTCGGGCGAGCAGGTGGCAATCTCGCGCGACCAGTCGATCGCCAGTCCCATCGCCTGCATCTGCTGCTTCATGTGGGCGATGTTGTCCCAGGTCCACTTCGCCGGGGCCACGCGATTCTTCATCGCGGCATTCTCGGCAGGCAGGCCGAAAGCGTCCCAACCCATCGGCATCAGCACGTTGTAGCCGTTCATCCGCAGATGCCGGTACATGACGTCGTTGATCGTATAGTTGCGGACATGCCCCATGTGCAGCTTGCCCGACGGGTAGGGCAGCATCGAGCAGGCGTAGAACTTCCCTTTCGGGAAGCGCGGATCGTTCTCGATCGCACGGTAGGCGTCGCGGGCCTGCCATTCGGATTGCGCTGCCGCCTCGATCGAGCGGGCGTCGTATTTCTCTTGCATGGCGCGAAGTGACTCGGAAGGGTTCCTGAACGTGAACCGGAGCTGATCAAACGCTCCAGTCTACACGGGCCGCACCGGACTCCTGGAGGCGGCCGGAATCCGGGTACACTTGTCGGCTGATTCAAAAAAGAAACGGGCTTCTCGGGAATCCAAGCGGTGAAATGAGCGAGTACTCGACTGGGTGCCAGATGGACGAGGCGGTTGAACCAGCCGCGCTGACGCGCGCGACCGCCAGCGAACCCGTGCCGCGAGCCAGCCGGACGGGCGCTGGCGAAGTGGTGCCGGCGGGTTCGGCGATCCTGCGCGCGATGCGCGTGCTGCAGGCGATTGCGGCCTGCCATACACCGCCGCAGCTGGCCGAGATCTGCAAGGTGGTCGAACTGCCCAAACCGACGGTCTTCCGGATCCTGTCCACGCTCGAGCATGCCGGGCTGGTTGCCCGCGAACCGGGCAGCAAGCGCTACCACTGCGGTCCACGGATGAACCAGTTGGCCGGGGAAGTCCTGCTGACCTCGCCGGCCCGCTCGGCGCGCAGGGCGATTCTCGAGGAACTGGTCGAACAGGTCGGCGAGACCTGCAACCTGACGATCGCCAACGGCAATACGGTGCTGTGCCTCGATCGGGTCGAGACCTCATGGCCGCTGAAGATCACGATCACGGCCGGAACGACCGTGCCGATCCATTTCTCGGCGAGCGGCAAGCTGTTCATGGCCCACATGCCGCGACGCAGCCGTGAACGGCTGGTCCGCCAACTGCCGCTGGTCGGCAACACGCCGAGCACGATCACCGATCCGGTCCGGCTGTCCGAGGAGCTCGACCGGATCCGCGAACGCGGCTACTCGGTCGAGCGCGAGGAGTACCTGCCCGGCATCCTCGCGCTGGCCGTTCCGGTCAGCGATGGCGACGGCCGGGTCGTGGCCGCCGTGTCGATCCACGCACCGATCTCGCGGCTGCCGGTCGACGAAGCGATCGGGCTGCTGCCCGATCTGCAGTTCGCCGCCGAGTCGATGTCGCAGACGTTCGAGTACTGATACCTCTTCGCGTTCGAACGCCTGGGGCGGCGGCGGGCCAGGACGCGGGGCGAGGCCTTCGGCGCACGCCGGGCCAGGACACGGGGCGAAGCTTTCGGCGCACGCCGGGTGCTTGCCCCGCTTCGCGGGGTGCCCTCCGATGCTCGCGCTCGTGGCCTGCCGCCGAAACTCGCTTCGCTCCCGCCGCTTTGCGGCGCTCGCTGCGCTCAGACAGTCGGCGGCAAGTCAGATTGTTGGATGCGCGCTGCGCGCGCAGGCCACAAACCCTGCGCTCCTCGGCTGCGCACAAGGCGTGCGCCGAAAGCTTCGCCCCGCGTCCTGGCAGACAGTGGCCTGCGAGCGAACGCAAAGTGGTCTCGGTACGGCCAGGCTGCACGACCGGAACCTGGCTCGGCTGCGAACCTGACTCGGCAGCACGATCGGGCTGCGCGTATCCGGCTGGCCTGACGACCGCCTGCGAGCCGGCAAGGGGTTCGCGACCGGCAACCCGATTGCCGTGGCCCCGGAGGGTTTCCCGTCGAATGGCACGATGTCGCCGGCCAAGGTGCGGGGGGCTTCGCCTGGCCGGCGCCTTGTGCGCAGCCGAGGCGCACAGGGTGCCTGGCTGTGTCGCGCGCAGCGCGACGCCATCACTCATTCTCGCGGCGTCCTGTCTGAGCGCAGCGAGCGCCGCGCAAGCGGCGGGAGCGAAGCGAGTTACGCCGCGCAGCCAGGAACCCGAGCACCGAGGGCAGCCCCGCGCAGCGGGGCCAAGCACCCGGCGCCGGCCAGGCGAAGCCCCCCGCACCTTGGC
>JBAYOD010000289.1:0-3493 GCA_041678445.1 Burkholderiaceae bacterium
CACGACCATGGATTTCGAACTTTCCGAGGAACAGCGCGCGTTCCAGCAGGCAGCGCGCGAGTTTGCCCGTCGGGCCCTGGCCCCTTACGCCGCACAGTGGGACGCCGACGCGCATTTCCCGCGCGACACCATCGAAAGCGCCGGCGAGCTGGGATTCTGCGGGCTCTATGCCCGCAGCGACTATGGCGGACTGGGGCTGCCCCGGCTCGATGCGACCCTGGTGTTCGAGGAACTGGCGGCGGTCTGCCCGTCGACGACTGCCTTCATCACGATCCACAACATGGCTACCTGGATGGTGACGGCCTTCGCGCATGCCGAAGTAGCCGGTCACTGGGGGCCCTTGCTGGCCAGCGGCCAGCGGCTTGCCTCGTATTGCCTGACCGAGCCCGATGCCGGTTCCGACGCCGCCTCGCTCAAGACCACGGCGCGTCGCGACGGCGACAGCTATCTGCTCAGCGGCAGCAAGGTCTTCATTTCGGGGGCCGGCGCAACCGACGTCCTGGTCGTGATGGCACGTACCGGCGGGGGCGGCGCGGCGGGCATCTCGGCCTTTCTGGTGGCTGCCGACAGCCCCGGCATCCAGTACGGCAAGAAGGAAGAGAAGATGGGCTGGAACAGCCAGCCCACCCGCGCCATCAGCTTCGACGAGGTTCGCGTGCCGGCCGCCCACCTGCTCGGCGAGGAGGGCGACGGCTTCAGGATCGCGATGCGCGGGCTGGACGGCGGGCGGATCAACATTGCGACCTGTTCGGTGGGCGCCGGCCAGGGTGCGCTGGGCGCGGCGCAGCGCTACATGCAGGAACGGCGCCAGTTCGGCCGGCCGATCGCCGATTTCCAGGCCCTGCAGTTCAAGCTGGCCGACATGGCGACTGAACTCGTGGCGGCCCGCCAGATGGTCAGGCTGGCAGCGGCCCGGCTCGACGCCGGTGATGCCGATGCCAGCGTCTACTGTGCGATGGCCAAGCGCCTGGCCACCGACATCGGTTTCGAGGTCTGCAACCAGGCGCTGCAGATCCACGGCGGCTACGGCTACATCCGCGAGTATCCGCTCGAGCGGCTGCTGCGCGATGCGCGCGTGCACCAGATCCTCGAAGGCACCAACGAGATCATGCGCGTGATCGTTGCGCGCCGCATGCTGCGCGAAGACGCGCCGGAGACCATCCGATGACGACCGCACCGGTCCGCTTCGAGACCCTGCGCGCGGCCGGCGGGCTGAGCTTCGGGCGCGCCACGCTCGACGCGCCGGACAGCCTGAACGCGCTGTCGCTGGCCATGGTCGATCGGCTCGACCAGCAACTGTCGCAGTGGGCCGACGACCCGGAGATCGCCGGCGTGCTGCTCGATGCGGTCGGCGACAAGGCGTTCTGCGCCGGCGGCGACGTCGTCGGCCTGTACCGGAGCATTCTTGCCACGCCCCCCGGCCAGGTGCCGCCGCTGGCGGCCACCTTCTTCGAGCACGAATACCGGCTTGACTACCGCATCCATCGCTATCCGAAGCCGCTGGTCTGCTGGGGGCACGGCATCGTGATGGGGGGCGGTGTCGGCCTGCTGGCCGGCGCCTCGCACCGCGTCGTGACACCCGGGACACGGATGGCGATGCCCGAGATCAGCATCGGCCTGTATCCGGACGTGGGCGGCAGCTGGCTGCTGCCACGCGCGCCGGGGCGCAGCGGCCTGTTCCTGGCCCTGACCGGTGCGTCGATCAATGCGGTCGACGCCTGTTTTGCCGGGCTGGCCGACTTCGTCGTCGCGCACGATCGGCACGAGAGCTTGCTGGCGGCGATCGCGACCACCGACTGGCAGGGTGAGCGCGAAGCCGACGCCGCCCAGCTCGGCCGCCTGCTCGAAACCCTGGGCGCCACGGCCGAGCGGCCGGTATCGCCACTGAGCACGCACGCCGGGCGCATCGACGATCTGATCGGCGATGACGGGCTCGAAGACGTCGCGGTGCGCCTGGCGGCGCTGGCCGGCGATCCCGACCCCTGGCTCGCGCGTGCCGGTGCCGCCTTCGGCAAGGGCTCGCCGACTTCCGCCGCACTCGCCTTCGAGCTGCAGCGTCGCGGCCGCCGCCTATCGCTGGCCGACGTCTTCCGGCTGGAGTGGCAGGCGTCGATCGGCTGCTGCCTGCACGGCGACTTTGCCGAGGGCGTGCGGGCACTGCTGATCGACAAGGACAAGCAGCCGCGCTGGCAGCCGGCAACGCTGGCCGAAGTCGGTCCGGAGTGGGTCGAGGCGCACTTGCGCAGCCACTTCGAAGGCGCGCATCCTCTGGCTGATCTGCTTTGAACGAACGAACGAAAAAAAGGGGAAGATCATGACTGAAGCGACGTGCATTGCCTTCATCGGCCTGGGCAACATGGGGGCCCCGATGGCGGTCAACCTTCACAAGGCCGGCTTCGACGTGCGGGCCTTCGACCTGAGTGCCGCGGCGATGGCCGGCGTGCGCGAACAGGGCGTGACCGTTGCCGAATCGGCCCACGCGGCCGTCGATGGCGCCCAGGTGCTGATCTCGATGCTGCCGGCGAGCCGGCACGTCGAGTCGCTCTATCTGGGCGAGACCGGCCTGCTGCCGCATCTGGGCGACGACACGCTGATCATCGACTGCAGCACGATCGCGCCGGCGAGCGCGCGCAAGGTGGCCGAGGCAGCGCAGGCGCGCGGCCTCGCGATGGTCGATGCGCCGGTGTCGGGCGGCACCCCTGGTGCGGCGGCCGCGACGCTGACCTTCATCGTCGGGGGCAGCGCGGCGGCGCTGGAGCGCGCCCGCCCGATGCTGGCGGCGATGGGCAAGAACATCTTCCACATGGGTGAGGTCGGTGCCGGCCAGGTCGCCAAGCTGTGCAACAACATGGCGCTGGGCGCGATCATGGCGGTCACCGGCGAGGCGATCGCCCTGGGCGTGGCGCACGGGCTCGACGCGAAAACGCTGTCGAACATGATGGCGGTCAGCTCGAGCCGCAGCTGGGTGCTCGAAGCGTACAACCCGTGGCCGGGCGTGCTCGACGGCGTGCCGGCAGCGCGTGGCTACAGCGGAGGCTTCGGCAACGATCTGATGCTCAAGGATCTGGGCCTGGCAGCCGAGGCAGCGGCGTCGGTCGGGGCGGCGGTTCCATTGGGCGAAGCCGCCCGCAACCAGTTCGCCCTCAACCGTCTGGCCGGCCGCGGTGGCCTGGATTTCTCCAGCGTGGTGAAGCTGCTGGTCAAGGCGGACGGGTCGGCCTGACCCGGCCGGCGGGCCTGGCGCAGGCCCCCCGGCGCGTGGTTTCGGGGTCGCTCGCTCACGGGTAGCTCAGGGGTAGAGTCCGCGCTCCTGGCGGGCGGTCAGCAGCCGCTGGCAGGCCACGGCGAAGGTCGCGGTGCGCAGCGTGAGCCGGTGCTGGTCGGCAGCGTCCCAGATCTTCTTCAGGGCGTCGACCATGATCTTGTCCAGGCGCAGGTTGATCTCCTCCTCGGTCCAGAAGAAGCTCGAGAAGTCCTGCACCCACTCGAAGTA
>JBAYOD010000290.1:0-3489 GCA_041678445.1 Burkholderiaceae bacterium
CCTGGGCGGACACCTGGGCGGACAGTGTCATGCTGCCGGCCAGCAGCAGGCCGGCAGGCACCGTGCGTAGCCGGAACGAGCCGGGTCCACCGGATCGACGGAAGGTGTTCATAGGTATCTCCATGGGAAAGTCTGTTCGGCGCGAAACCGGCAGGCTGGCGACCGAAAGATTCGGAAAGGTGCGAGGAAGCCGGAAGGAAGCGGATCGGGAAACGGAGGTCAGGAAGAGAGCAGCCAGGCCAGACAAGCCAGCAGGGTGCTCAGTGCGGCCGTCAGGCGAACCCAGGCAGGCCGGTAGGTGAAAGACAATGCAAGGGCCAGCGCCGCCAGACTGAGCAGGCCCAGCCAGACCGTGACGGCCATCGAGGGCAGTGCCTGCATCAGACACACCGCCAGCGACGAACCCAGCAGCACGATCCCGCCGCACCGCCAGGCTCTGCTGGCCCAGACGCCGAGCCTGCGCCCGGCAATCTGCTCCTGGTGGCGTTCCATTGCGAGCGCAAGTGCCACGAAGGCCCCGTAGGCCAGGCCGAAGCTTGCAGCGACGCTCATGGCATGCGCTCCGGGGCCTGTGGTGCATGCACCATGGCCAGCCGGCCACTGCCCGGGCGCGCTCGTCCCTGTGCAACGACGGCACGTCCGAGCCACCACGCGATCGCGCCGTGCAACGCGGCCAGCGCGAGCATGGCAAGGTCGAAGCCGGCGAGGCTCCACTGGCGGTGGGCCAGGCTGGCCGCCAGCGAGACGCCGCCGGTCATCGGGTTGAGCAAAGGCAGGCCTGCGAACAGCAGCGCTGCCATCATGAACTGCTCACGCCAGGCCGGCCGCGGACGGCGGAACAGTGGATGGATCAGGCAGAGCAGCCAGACAATGAAGAACCCCCGGATCTCCCAGTCGGCCCGCCCCTCCAGGGAAGCCGGCAGCAGCCGGTTGAGCCAGAAATAGGCGGCGGTCGCGATCGAGAGCCCCGCAATCAGGCCTACGTTGAGGTGTTCGACCAGGCGGTGACCGAACGGGGTCCGGCCGAGCTTGCGCCGCTCCGGCAGGCGCTTGACGACCCAGAGCACCAGCCCGGTTGCCACCATCGCCGTGCCCATCAGACCCGAGAGAAACAACAGCCAGCGCAGGGCCGGGCCCGAGAAGCGGCCGAGGTGTGCGCTGGTGAGCACGTTGTAGCTGGCCCTGACGGCCGACGAAGCCGTTTCGGCCGGGCCGTCGATCCGCGCGCCGGTAAGACCGTCATGGACGATCCGCCGGGCACGGCCCCGGTCGGCCAGGCTGACGCCGCCGCCTTCGCGCAACTCGATCGTCGCTTCCGGCCTGCCCGGCGAACTGACGGTCACACCGCCCACTCCGTACTCGGGCCACTGCTGCCGGGCCGCTTCGACCAAGGGCGCGACCGGCACGATTTCCGATGTAACCGTCTCGGCAGCCCGGGGCTCAGCGCTGCGCCGTCCGGTCGGCCGCGGGACCGAGGCTGCGGCGGCCGCGACCTGCCCGCCCCTGACCTCGGTCTGGTAGGCGCGCCGGTCACCATCGTAGACCGCGTCGACCCCCCAGGGCATCAGCTGGAACATGAACAGCAGCAGACCGCTGAAGGTGATCATCAGGTGGAAGGGCAGGCCCAGCACCGCGGTGGCATTGTGGGCATCGAGCCAGGAACGCTGGCCCTTGCGCGGCCTGAACGTGAAGAAATCAGTGAAGATCTTCCGATGAGTGACGATCCCGCTCAGCAGTGCGACGAACATCATCATCGTGGCCACCCCGACGATCCAGCGCCCCCAGATCCTCGGCATCGCATACAGTTCGAAGTGGAAGCGGTACAGGAAGCTGCCGCCCCGGGTCTCCCTGACCTCGATCGGCTGGCCGGTTCCGGCGTCGAGGAAGGCCCTTTTCACCCCGGCTCTGCCCTGGGCGGCACCCGGCTCCCGCCAGCTTGCCTCGACCGCGCTGCGCCGGGCGCCAGGCAAGGTCAGGCTCCAGCTTTGCGCGCCAGGTGCCAGCCGGGCCATCGTTTCCAGAGAACGCTCAAGGGTCTGCGCATCGGGCACTGAACGATGCAGTTCGGGGCGCATCCACTGGTCGATTTCGGCCCGGAAGTAGCTCAGTGTGCCGGTGAAGAACACTGCATAGAGCAGCCAGCCGAGCAGCAGGCCGCTCCATGTATGCAGCCAGGACATCGACTGCCGGATCCCTTCGGGCCGCCCGTCCGGCCTCATGACTCGATTCCGGCCAGCCCGGCGACTCCGGCCAGCCCGGCGACTCCGGTCAGCCCGACTCCCGACAGCCACGCCGCCAGGGCCAGCATGGCTGCGGGGATCAGCACCCAGGCCGCAGCCCGCCGCACCGTGGCACAACCGAATGCCCACATCGCGGCCAGCGCATGCGCACTGAAGGCCAGCATGGTTGCCGCCATCGCCGCATCGGCCCGCGGCATCCCGGTGGCGGCCAGTGCAACCGCCGAGGCCGCCGCGACCGCACAGGACAGCGCATAGCCCCCGGCAATGGCGATGAAGGCGCGCGAAGCGACCAGCAACGCGTATCTGGAAGGCTTCTGGAACGAGCGGAACCCGGCAGTTGCCCTGAGCCCGGCGGAGTCAGTCATGGCTGAGGAGGTATCGATTCAGCTTGACCAGAATCAACTGATCATTGATTAGAGTTAACAATCATAACGAGAATCATTACTAATAATCCATAGTTGACCATCCTGTCAGGCAGGTTCCTTACACGATCCCGTTCCGGAAACTGCTCCGCGCAGGCTGGACGAGCCGGCTCATCGGCGGCCGGTTTCTTGGCAACGTGAATTCCCGGGCGGCCATCCGAAGCGGTGCCAAGGGGACATCCGAGTAGCAGCCCGTCTCTGCCGAAAGGCAGGCCATTAGCTCGCCGCCATGACCTGCCCCGGGATCCTCCGGACCGTTTACTCCTGAAAAACGGCTCGGTTGGGAATCATGGACAGCGGTTGGTGCTGCGATCGGAACTGATTCGGGGTCAAGTAGTGGTTGGCCGCCCGCGCCGACAACAGCTGGGGCCGAGCGCTTGAGAGCCGCTTCCGCCGACGCTTGGCGGGCAATTGCAGCTTCCTCTTGCGCCACAACCGCACGGCACGGCCGGGACTCATCACAGGACCTTCGCGGACGAGGAAGATGCAGATCGTGTGATAGCCGTAGCGCGGATACTGGCTCGACAGTCGCCCGCATCGCGTCGATCTCGAAGTCACGCTCGGCCAGAAGCTTCTTGAGCTTGGCGTTCTGCGCTTCGAGCGACTTCAGCTTCTTGGCGTCGGTCGGCTACATGCCTGCGCAGTGCTGCTGCCATGCGTAGATTGTCTGCTCGCTGACCTGATTGGGCCTGGCCGCCGCGGCGACGCTCGACTTCTCGGCTTCCCAGAGGACAGCGAGTATCGGCTCCTCGGTAAATCGGCTCCTTCTCATCGACTCTTCCTTTGCGAAGAAGAGCCATCTTTCCAGAATTCAATGGCCCAAAAAC
>JBAYOD010000291.1:0-3488 GCA_041678445.1 Burkholderiaceae bacterium
CGCGACCGGAATGCCGATGCCGACGCCCGCCGAGCAGCCCCCCAGCAGGGCGACGGCTCCCGACAAGGCGATCGCCGCTGCGAGCCGAAGCGCCGCGAAAGGATTTGCAAGGCTGATCGAACGGTGCTGAATCATGCGCCCAGTGTAGCGGCTCCATCGGCGCGGCCCGTAGCGGGGCCTGCGACGAGTTCTGCTTGCGCCGGATCGACCGCCGCCTCGATGGCTTCAGCCAGCGGCCCGATATCGGCGCCGGCAGGCAGGCAGGCCGACGTGTTCCCGGCCAGCCGCGCGGCGTCGTCAGGTCGGCCCAGTGCCGCACTGAGCAAAGGCCAGTCGGGAGGCGTCGCCAGGACGCCCGCCACCACCAGAACCGCGTCACGGGTACGGCGCTGGGCCAGCCCCACGAGCTTGCGGCCCGCCTCGTCGACGATTTCCCAGGCCGACAGCCCGCCGTAGCAGGCCCAAGACAGCGATGCGTCATCCTGGTGGCCGGCGAGCACGGCGGGTGGCAAGGTCCGTGCCGGGCAGCCGGCCGCCCGCAGCGCCTCGACCAGCCGGAGCGCAAGCCAGCGATAGCCATCGGTCGGCGAGCGGCCGGCGCGCGGATCGACCGTCGGCAGCAGCAGCGAGACGCCGATCAGCCAGGGCCCGACCAGCACCGCCCCGCCGCCGGCTTCGCGCACCAGGACTTCGACAGGCGAGCCAGGCAATGTCGCAAGCCGCTGCTGCACATCGGGCAGCAGCCGGCGTTGGCCGCAACCCAGCACGATGGCCGGCTGCGGCCAGCGCCAGACGCGGGCCTGCGCCCGCACCGGCCGTTCGGCCAATGCGGCGGCATTCCAGCGCTGCTCGCCGGCCGCGTCGGTCAGGACAGGCACGACGTCAGCGGCGCACAGGAACTGAACGAGCTCACCGGGTCACCAGCGATTCGACCTCCGGATGCCTGCGCACCCAGGCCCGCACGTACGAACACAGCGGATCGACCGTCAGCCCGTTGGCCTCGGCGTGCGCGAACACCGCCCGCACCAGCTGTGCGGCAATGCCGCGGCCCTCGAGCGCCGGCGGCACCCCCGTGTGGTAGACCCGCATCGTGCGGCCGTCGAGCCGATAGGCCGCCTCGCACAGCAGGCCGTCGACCGTGGCCTCGAAGCGGGCGGCCTGCGGATTGTGCCGCACCTCGATCGGCACCTGCCTGCCGGCCTCGCCCATCAGACCGGCTCCGGAACGCTGGGCAGGCCGGACAGCGCCATCGCGAGCTCCTGCTCGTCGTACTGCTGGTCGGTCAGCTTGCCCGCGGTGTAGTCGGTATAGGCCTGCATGTCGAAGTGGCCATGGCCGCACAGGTTGAACAGGATGGTTTCGGCGCGACCCTCGCGCTTGCAGCGCAGCGCCTCCTCGATCGCCCCTTTGACCGCATGATTCGCCTCGGGTGCCGGCAGGATGCCCTCGGTGCGCGCGAACTGGATGCCGGCAGCGAAGCACTCGGTCTGCTGGTAGGCCGTGGCTTCGATCAGGCCGATTTCCTTCAGATGCGAGACCAGCGGCGCCATGCCGTGATAGCGCAGGCCACCGGCATGGAAGCCCGGCGGCGTGAAGGTCGAGCCGAGCGTATGCATCTTGGTCAGCGGCGTCAGATGGGCGGTATCGCCGAAGTCATAGGCGTAGCGGCCACGGGTCAGCGACGGGCAGGCTGCCGGCTCGACGGCGACGATGCGCGGCTTCGGACCGCCGCGCAGGCCGTGCCCGATGAACGGGAAGGCGATCCCGGCGAAGTTCGAACCGCCCCCGGTGCAGCCCACGATGACGTCGGGCCAGGCGTCGGCCATCTCCATCTGTTCCATCGCTTCGAGCCCGACCACGGTCTGGTGCAGCAGCACGTGGTTCAGCACCGAGCCGAGCGCGTACTTGGTGTCGTCGCGCTGGGCAGCGATCTCGACCGCTTCCGAAATCGCGATCCCCAGGCTGCCCGGATGATCGGGGCGCTCTGCCAGCACCCTGCGGCCATAGGCCGTCTCGTTCGACGGCGAAGCCAGGCAGCGCGCGCCGTAGGACTCCATCAGCGCCTTGCGGTACGGCTTCTGGTCGAAGGACACGCGCACCTGGAACACGGTGACATCGATTCCGAACAGCGCGCCGGCAAAGGCCAGCGACGAACCCCACTGGCCCGCGCCGGTTTCGGTCGACAGCCGGCTGATGCCGGCTTCCTTGTTGTAGAAGGCCTGGGCGACCGCGGTGTTCGGCTTGTGGCTGCCGGCCGGGCTCACGCCTTCGTACTTGTAGAAGATCTTCGCCGGCGTGCCCAGGGCTGCCTCGAGCCGGCGGGCGCGGAACAGCGGCGCCGGACGCCAGACCCGGTAAATCTCCCGGACCGGTTCGGGAATCTCGATCTCGCGCTCGGTGCTCACCTCCTGCATGATCAGCGCCATCGGAAACAGCGGTGCCAGATCGTCCGGACCGACCGGCTTCATCGTGCCGGGGTGCAGCACCGGCGGCAGCGCCTTGGGCAGATCGGCCTGGATGTTGTACCAGGCTTTGGGAATTCGGCTCTCGTCCAGCAGGTACTTCACCGTGTCGCTCATTGCGGATTCTCCTTGGTCGGGGATGGTCGTATCCGGGTGAATTTCATTGGCTCACGCACGTCCTCGGCGGCCCGCGCGGGTCGATACGGCCGACCGGCGGCCAGGCATCGACCGGCCTTCCAGCCAGGCAAGCAGGGCCAGCGCGGCCCGCAGCAAGGTGGCGGCCAGCCAGGCCAGCGGTCGCAGCAGCCAACTGACGGCATAGAGTGCCACGAGCAGCACGAGCGTCCAGCCGGCCAGCGCCGCCAGGCGCGGCGACAGTCCGAACCAGTCGCCCACTGTCGTGAACACGTCGCCAAGCAGGGCGGGATTGCGCAGCGCCAGCCAGCCGGCAGCCAGCAATGCCGGCCATTTCAGCCGGCTTGCCGTCTGCGCGCCGAGCTGACCGGCCCGCGCCAGCCGCACCGCCAGCCGCGAAGCCTTGCTTGCCGCGTTGCCGCTGCGCGCACCGGTTGCGGCGAACTTGCCGATCCGCAGCAATTGCACTGCACCGACCACCGCGATCGCATCGACGGCTGCCCAGCCCAGGTCGGCCGCCTCGATCGGCTCGCCGGCCAGGTAGCGCGCTTCCAGCCGCCGGATGCCGCCGGCGAAGAATTCGTTCAATCCCTCGAGCACTCTTTCGGTTTGCAGCCAGCGCACCTGGCCATCGGTGTCGAGCATGAACTGGCCGAGAAAGCCGTGCCCTTCGCTGCGGATGTATTCGATCGCCTGCCAGCCCCGCTCTTCGGCGCTCGGCGGCCGGCGTTCGCCGCCGCGCGGCCACAGCGCGCGCGCCCAGTTCAGGGCGCGGACCTCATTGTCCACGAAGTAGGCAACCGGCAGCAACACGCTGTCGCCGTAAGTCTGCAGGATCTCGGCAAAACCCGGATCCTGGCCATACATCATCAGGATGCGCGGGGCCAGCCG
>JBAYOD010000292.1:0-3424 GCA_041678445.1 Burkholderiaceae bacterium
GTGAACGACCGCAGCGAACTGCTGGTCTTCCTGACGCCGAGAGTGGTGACCGATACGGCCATGGCGCGCTGAACGGCCATGGTGAGTTAAGCGGCCATGGTGCGTTGAGTGGCAGTACCCTCTGACAATTCGAGATCTGGAACGAGCTTCACATGACAACCGACTTCGTTCGCAAGCTGCTTCTGGCCATGCTCGCACCGCTGGTCTTCCTGCTGGCCTCATGCGGCGGCGGCGATGGCGCGGGCGCGCACGGCCCGCAACCCGAGCCGGAAACACCGGATCGCATCCGGCTGGTGACGGCCAGCGGCGCCGCGGCGGTGCTGCCGGGTGATCGCAGCGCATCGCTGGCCCTGGAGGCCTATGCGACCGATCGCAACGGTGTCGCCCTGCCGGGCCGGATCGTGGCCTTCTCGGTCGACGATGCCCAGGCCGGCGTGGCGGTCCAGCCCGACAACCATGGGGTGACCGACGCCGCCGGCAAGGCGACAGCGACGCTGACCCTGACCGGCAGCGGCCTGGAGCGCTGGTTCACGGTGCGCGCCGCAGTCGGTGAGCTGGCTTCCGATCCCCTGCCGGTGCGGGTGGTCGGCGCGGCCACCACGGCCCAGATCAATCTGGTGGCGCGCAACGGGCTGACCATGCCCAGCGACGGCGCCACGCCGATCGAGATCGACGCCTACGTCGTCGATGCGAACAACAACGCGATGGCCAATGTGCCGGTGATCTTCGTCGCGGTCGACGAGGCCAGCCCGCCGTCGGTCGTCCTGCAGCCCGTCGACGGCGGGCGCAGCGATGACACGGGCCGGGCCACGGCCACGCTGCGGCTGGGCGCCAACCCGCAGAACCGCAACGTCGCCGTGCGCGCCGAGGCCAATGGCGTGGTGTCGGCCAATCTGAACATCGCGATCTCGGGCACGGCGATCACCGTCTCGGGGCCGTCGACGATCACGCTGTCGGGCAGCCAGCCCACCGAATTCCCGGTGTTGCTGACCGATTCGTCCGGTGCCGGCATCCCCGATCGGGTGCTCAGCGTCGTCTCGCGCCTGGGCAACCAGGTGCTCACCCCGACCGTGCGCACCGACGCCGACGGGATGGCGGTGGCCGAAGTGCGCGGCACGCGGGCCGGCACCGACACGCTGACCGTCAGCGGCCTGGGGGCCACCGGCAGCCTGCAGTTCCAGGTTTCGGACCAGAGCGTCGCCTTCGATTCGCGCTCGCCGGTGACAGCGCCGATCGGCTCGGAAGGCGTGGCGCTGACCGTACGCTACAGCCGCATCGGCGGCATTCCGGGCGGCACGCGGGTCAGCTTCGCGACCACGCGCGGGGTGGTCTCGCCGGGCGACGCCGACATCTCGGGCGGCGTTGCCACGGTGCGGGTCAGCTCGCAGCAGGCCGGACCGGCCACCATCACGGCGACCGTCGGTGGCGTCACGGCCAGCCTGCCGTTCACCTTCTACGCCACGGCGCCGCATTCGGCGACGCTGCAGGCCACGCCGCAGATCGTCACCGCGAACCTGTCCGGGTCGACCCAGAACCGCAGCGCGCTGATCGCGGTGGTGCGCGATCCGGCCGGCAACCCGGTGATCAACCGGCGCATCGCGTTCACTGCCGAGCAGGATCCCAGCGGCGGCCGGATCGAGCCGGCCATCGCCACCACCGATGCGGCCGGCCGGGCAGTGTCCAGCTTCATCGCCGGCCCGAACGTCACGCCGACCAACGCCGTGAGCATCACCGCGCGCGACCTCGACGCGCCCAGCGTGGTCTCGCCGCCGGCACGGCTCACGGTGGCCGGGCGCGACCTGTTCATCCGCGTCGAAACCGACAACCGGGTGGTCAAGGTGGACAGCCCGCCGGTCTACGAGAAGCGCTACGCGGCCGTGCTGACCGACAGCGCCGGCAACGGCATCGCCAACGCCCGGGTACAGGCCAAGGCCGTGCCGACCGCCTACCGGCTGGGCCGCTGGGTGTCGCTGACCGAGGGCTGGGTCCAGGTCATCACCGGCGAAGCGCCGTCCGAGGACAGCAACTACGACGGCTTCTGCTCGCCGGGCGAGGACGCCAACCGTGACGGCTACCTGACCCCCGGCAACGTCGCTGCGGTGTCGGTGGATTCCGAGACCAACGCGGCGGGCATTGCCGAACTGGTGCTGACCTACCCGCAGGGCTTCGCGATGTGGGTCGAGGTGGTGCTCGAAGTCAGCGCGACCAGCGCCGGCACCGAGAGCCAGTCGTCGATCCGGTTCTGGCTGCCGATCTCGGCCGACGACGTCCGGGATCCGAACACGCCGCCGCCGGGAGTGATCAGTCCGTTCCCGTACCCGGCCGGCGCGGGACCGCAGAACGCCTCGTGCGGCTGAGTCCGGGCGAAGCCACCGATCCGGCCCGCCCCATCGTGCTGATCGGCATGATGGGGTCGGGCAAGACCACGGTCGGGCGCCGGCTCGGAGCCCGGCTGGGACGCAGCTTCGTCGACGCCGACAAGGCGCTCGAAACCCGCTGTGGCGTACCGATCGCAACGATCTTCGATCTCGAGGGCGAGGTCGGTTTCCGCCAGCGCGAGGCGACAGTGCTGGCCGAGCTGCTGGCCCAGCCAGGCATCGTGCTGGCCACCGGCGGCGGCGTCGTGCTGCGCGAGGACAACCGCGAGCAGTTGCGCGAGCATGGCTTCGTCGTCTTCCTGAGGGTCGGCGCCGCCGAGCTCTGGCAGCGCCTGAAGCGCGACAAGGTCAGGCCGCTGCTGCAGACGCCGAACCCGCGCCAGCGCATCTCCGAGCTGCTGGTCCAGCGTGAGCCGCTGTACAGCGCGACGGCGCACCTGACCGTGACCGGCGGGCGGTTGCCGATCGATGCCCTGGTCGCCGATATAATCGAACGCCTTCCCGATGAGCTGAAAACCGGCGGCACCTGAGTCGCCCGCAACGCGGGCCGCGGCGGGGCCGCGAGCGAGTGTCGATGACCCCGATCAATGTTGCTGTCGCGCTGGCCGAGCGCAGTTATCCGATCCTGATCGGCGAATCCCTGCTGGCAGGCGAAGGCGGCGCTCAGTTGCGCGCGCTGGCGGCCGGGCGCCAGGTGGCAGTGGTGACCAACGAAACGGTGGCGCAGCTGCATGCGCCGGCCGTCGAGGCGGCGCTGGCCGGGGTGGCGGCTGCGCAGCAGCGCATCGTGCTGCCCGACGGTGAAGCCCACAAGGACTGGTCCAGCCTGAACCGGATCTTCGATGCGCTGCTCGCGCAACGCTTCGACCGGCACTGCCTGCTGATCGCGCTCGGTGGCGGCGTCGTCGGCGACGTGGCCGGCTTTGCCGCGGCGACCTACCAGCGCGGCGTGGACTTCGTGCAGATCCCGACCACGCTGCTGGCCCAGGTCGATTCGTCAGTGGGCGGCAAGACGGCGATCAATCATCCGCTCGGCAAGAACATGA
>JBAYOD010000293.1:0-3414 GCA_041678445.1 Burkholderiaceae bacterium
GATGCTCGTTGTCGTGGCAGTACAGGCACAGCAGCTCCCAGTTACTGCCGTCGGGCGGGTTGTCGTCCCGGTAACCCTTCGCACGCTCGTCGGCGGCGCGCCGGGCTTCGGCGACGATGCGGTCAAGGCGGTCGTGGTCGGGCGTGGCCATGTCCGCAGTCTACGGCAGGCCCACGATCACCACCGGGATCAGTCCGGCATCGACCGCGGCTGCCCGCTGCGCTGGGCTATCCTCCACGCACTGAAGGTGGAGAAGGCATTGAAAAGACCCGCCCGCGCGAGAGCCGCCGTCGCGCTCCTGATCATCTTCGCCATCACCGGTTGCGCGGGCGGATCCGTGTCCACCACGCCGCCGGCGGACCTGGCGCCCATCGCCTGGGACCAGGCGTATGCAGATGCCATCAACGCATACGAGCGCGCCGACTATGCCGGGTCGTCGGAACTGGCGCGCGCCGCGCATTCTGCGGCGGTGGCTTCGCTGGGCCCCGACACCAGCGAAGCCGGGGCCGCGCTGAGCCTGCTTGCGGCGGCGGAGCTCGCCCTGGGGCACTTCCCCGAGGCCACCGCCGCCTTCGAAGGCTCCCTGGCCACGCTGCAGCGCGTGCCCGACGCCGAGCCCGGCGACCTTGCCGTGGCCATGGGCAACCTGGGCGAGCTGTACAGGCAGCAGGGGCAGCTCGAGCGCGCGCTGCCCTGGTTGGAGGCTTCGTACCAGACCAGCACCCAGGCCCAGGGCCCCGCGCATATCGACTCCGCCACCGCCCTCGCCGCGCTCGCCCTGGCCCGGCATCAATCCGGCGCCCTTGCCGAGGCGGAGCAGGCCTACGGCGAGTCGCTGGCGCGCATGGCGGACGCAGGCGCGACACCGCTGCAGCTGGCGAAAGTACGTACCAACCTGTCCGACCTGCTCATCCGCACGGAGCGGGCCGAAGAAGCACGCGCGATGCTGGAAGATGTACTGGCAATCGAGCGGGCGCATCTCCCGCCCGGCCACCCGGACCAGGCTTACACCCTCAACACCCTGGGCGTGCTTGCCGATGCACAGGGAAGATACGAAGACGCACTGCGGCACTACCGCGACGCCCTTGCGATCCGGCTGGAGGCGCTCCCGCCGGGCCACCCGTCCATCGCCACGGTCCACGCGAACATGGCCGGGGCGTACGGGAGCCTCGGCGAGCTTGATGAGGCAAGGGAAAGCTATGCACGGGCCCTGCTCATCCTGCGCGCCGCGCACGGCGACAGCCATCCGGATGTGACCAGCCTTGAAGCCGAGCTGCGCGCGCTGGAAGAGAAGGACGCCGGGAAGCCTTCACGCTGATCCCGCTTCCTCCAGGTCGAAGCCCCGGAAACAATCAGTCCCCAGCCCTGTCCGGAGACATGATCGGCCTTCGTTGTGCCCCCATGACTGCCGGGGAAAGTCATGCGCGCAACCGATCCGTACCTGAAAGGCTGGGCCCTGGTGATCGCGGCCGCCGGCATGCTGGCTGCCGGTCGCCTCGACGCGCAGCAGGCGCCGCCGCCGCAGATGCCACCGCCACCGGGAGCCACGGTCCAGCAGCCCGCGGCCACCACGCCGCAGGGACGCAATCTGCCGGGGCTGGCGCGCGTGATCCAGCAGCCTTCGGCCGCGGTCGTGCTCAACGCCGAGGACAACGCCGCGGCGCTGCAACGGCTGAACGTGCAGCAGCGCATTTCCCCGCAGCAGCTGCGGGCCAATCCGGTCGTCACGCTCAAGGATGGGCAGGCCGACATGCGGCCGGTGCTGGCCAATCCCGCCGCCATCATCAACGTGGCGCAGCGGCTCAGGCAGCAGCCGGTGCTGGCCAGGTCGGTGGCCGACACGATGGAAGTGCTGCGGATCGACCAGGGCCTGGTCGTCCACCAGACCCTGACGTACCAGCTCAGGACCGGGACCTGCACCGATGCGCGCAAGCGGGCTTCGATACAGGCGCTGGGCGTGGAATGCTTCGCCCGGCTGGCGCCAGCCACGCAGGAGTCGGCCCTGTCCGACCCGGGTGACATGCGCTATGTGGCCGACGCCGGCAAGCGGGCCGAAATCATCGCCAACATGCGCAATGCGACGGCTGCCCAGCAGGCCACGATCGACGCCAGCCTGGCACGGTTCCGCGCCATGCTGGGCGATCCGGCGCAGCGGGCGCAGATGGAACGCGAGGTCGGCGCCGACGAGCTCGCGCGCCTGGCGGCGCTGGACGATGCGGCGCTGGAAGAGGAGCTGGTCAATGCTGCCGAGGTCGAGATCGACGAGCTGATGTTCGTTCCCGACTACCGGAAACTGGCGGGCGGCACGCTGGTCCCTTCCGGGTTGCTGCAGTCCATCGGCGGTGAACAGGATGCCGCCACCGGTGCCGATCCCCGGTTGACCATGCCGCTTCCGGGAACGCGCGGCATGACCCTGGTGCAGAGAAAGGAACACACGATCGAAGATCGCGTGTACCTGACCGGCTTCACCCTCGGCCGCGACTACGAGTGGAGCAAGGGAGTCAGGATCTCGATCAACTGGTGCCTGATCGGGTGCAAGGAGACCTATTACGCCGAGCTGTATGCCCGCTTCAACTATGGTTTCGGCCTGCGTTTCCCGGTAACGGCAGGCGGCAGCTATGAGTTCCAGGATGTGGGCGGGAAGAAGACGGCCAGCTTCACCCCGGAGTTCCGGACCATCAACGGTGGTACCCGCGAATACCTCGACGCCGGCTTGGCGAGCGACAAGCTGTTCGACGCCAAGGAACTGGTCATGCAGGCTGGCGCCGAGGCCGGGCTCAGGTACCGGCTCCCGTTTTTCGGCAGCGGCAAGCTCGGCCTGGCGCTCAACGTCGACCTGACCGGGGGCCTGCCGCCGCCCTACGCTTCCGGCCAGTTCACCCCGCCCATGCCGGGTGACCGCCCGGATCCGGCCGACCTGTATTTCGACGATATCGACCTGACCGGTGGCATCGCCAACCTGGGCGTCGTCGGCGGCAAGGTGTTCCCGGCCGTCCGCTTCGACCTGACCTCCACCAGACTGGAGTTCACCCTGACCGACAAGCTCACGGGGCATCAGCAGAAGATGTCGCGCAGCGGCCAGCCCTATTCGCTGTCGGTGGACCCGCAGACCGGCGCGAGCGAGTTCAGGATCGGCGACCCGGTCTATGACCTGAGCTTCAGCATGACCCCGGGCGTGGTGGCGCGGCTGTTCATCGACGTAAGGGCCTGGCACCACAACGCGGACTGGCCGGTCTGGTTCCCGCAGCTGAAAATCGAACTGCCGCCCGGTGGCCAGGACTTCAGCTGCCACGCCGGTACGATGTGTACCCGGGAATACCGGGTGAGTGCCGCCGGCGCCAGCGAGGCCGAGGGCCTGAGCGCCAATCCGGCCGAGCGCCTGCCTGCCGAGTTCGCCGAGCGCTCCATCCGGGA
>JBAYOD010000294.1:0-3404 GCA_041678445.1 Burkholderiaceae bacterium
CATTGGCATAGCTGGCGTGCACGAAGAAGTACTGGGCGTCGGGCGTGGGCAGTTCGGGCCGCGTGCGCACGAAGCCGTGCACCAGGCCGGTGCCCAGGGTCAGGATGCCGGTCCGGCTGGCGAAGTACTGGGCCACGGCCCGGACCAGGCTCAGGCCGCGCGCGCGCTCGTTGAGCGTCGTCACGCCCTGCAGCCGCCAGTTCATCCGCGTGCAGAAGTGTTCGATGTAGTTCTCTCCGACGCCGGCCAGCGCGTGGCGCACCGCGATGCCGTGGGCGCCCAGCAGTTCGGGCCGGCCGATGCCGGACAGCTCCAGAATCTGCGGCGTCTGCACGCTGCCGGCCGCCATCAGCACTTCGAGGCGTGCCTTGGCCGTGATGTCGCGGCCATGCTGGCGGAAGCTCACGCCGGTGCAGCGGCTGCCCTCGAGTTCCACGCGCAGCACATGGGCATGCGTCTCGATGCGCAGGTTGGGGCGGCCGCGCGCGGGCTCCAGATAGCCGTCGTAGGTGCTCCAGCGCCGGCCCTGGTGCTGCAGCACCTGGTACCAGCCGAAGCCTTCCTGGTCGGCGTCGTTGTAGTCGTCGTTCAGGGGTTGGCCGTCTTCGACGGCGGCCTTCAGGAAAGCGTCGGCGATCGGCGCGCGCTCGTCGACCCGGTGCAGGTGCATGGGGCCGTCGTGCCCGCGGCGCGGGCCGCCCGGCGGATAATTCTCCAGCTTGCGGAAATAGGGTTCGACGTCCTGCGCCGACCAGCCGCGTGCGCCAGCGCGCTCCCAGGCATCGTAGTCACCGGGCTGGCCGCGCACATAGATCATTCCGTTGATCAGGGTGGAGCCGCCCAGGCCCCTGCCGCGCGGCACGGCGATCGTGCGGCCGAGGGTGTTGGGTTCGGGCTCGGTCTCGAAGCCCCAGTTGAAGCGGCGCTCGCGCATCAGCTTGGCGAAGCCGGCCGGAATCGGGATCCAGAAGTTCTTCGGCTCGCCGCCCGCTTCGAGCAACAGCACCGTGTGGCGTCCGGACGCGGTCAGGCGGTTGGCCAGGATGCAGCCGGCGGCGCCGGCACCGACGATGACGTAATCGAATTCCATGGCGGCGGCTTCCGTTGCAGGGTTCAGGCAGAGGTTCAGGCGGGGATTCAGGTGAAGGTTCAGGCGGGCGTCGGCGCGCTGCCGGCCGGATCGATCGGGGCGCCCATGAACGACGCCATCAGCGCGATCTGGCAGGCCAGCATCGGCAGGCCGGGGTGGGCGCGGCAGCCCTTGGCGGCGGCCGCGGCCAGCAGCGGCGTTTCGGCAGGCTGCATGATGATCTCGGCGACGGTCTGGCCGGGCTGCAGGCGCGAGGCGTCGACCGGCAGCGGGTCCTCGGGGTGCATGCCCAGCGAGGTGGCGTTGACGATCAGGTCGTGGCCCGACGGGTCGGGGCTGCCCAGCGCCATCGGCAGGCCGGGGCGTGCCCTGGCGGTGCGCTCGATCAGGGCCTGCGCCTTGTCGGCAGTCCGGTTGTAGACGGTCAGCCGTGAGACGCCGGCTTCGGCCAGGGCCCAGGCAATCGCATTTGCGGCGCCGCCGGCGCCGGCCAGCCAGGCGCTCATGCCGGCCGGTTCGATGCCGCGGCTGCGCAGTCCGGCGACGAAGCCGTCGCCATCGAGCATGCCGCCGCGCAGCCGGCCGTCAGGCAGCCGGCGCACGATGTTGACGGCACCCACCGCCCGCGCGGCGTCGGTCAGTTCATCACAGTGCGCGACCATCGCCATCTTGTGCGGGATCGTCGCGATGAAGCCTTCGAAGTTCTGCTGCCGGCGCAGCCCGGTCAGCACGGTACCGAGGTCTTCGGGCGAGACATGGATGGGGACCAGCACGCCGTCGAAGTCGTGGGCCGCGAACAGCGCATTGATCAGCTGAGGCGCCTTCACGTGATGGATGGGATCGGCGAGGACGCCGAAGATGCGGGTGGTGCCGGTGATCTCGCGCACAGCAGCTTTCCATGATCAAGAGTCGCAAAGCAGATATTCTGCCTTGTCATCGTCCCTGTCGTCGCCCTTGAGCTGCCCCTGAGTCGCCACGCAGCGCCCGGTGGCGAGTCGTTCGAACGCCGTTTTCCGGCCGACGAGCGGTCGCGATGGCGCTGCCGGCCGCTGCTAATCTCGTCGCAGGCCGGTCCGGATCGGCGCCGCACTGTCGGGCGCCACCGCTCACGGCCACTCTCCCGGCGGCGCTGCCGCTGCTCCCGTGGTCAACGGTCGACGAGCGCTTCAGATGATCCGACGTTCAGCCAGCAAGGGTTTCACGCTGATCGAGGCTTTGATCACGATGAGCTTGATCGCCATTCTGGCCGCCATCGCGCTGCCCAGCTACGACTCCTACATCCGTCGGCAGAAGGTCCGGCTGGCCCAGTCCGACCTGGTGGCCTTGTCGCTGGCCATGGAGAACCGCTTCCAGCAGCAGATCTCGTATCCGTCGGTCAGTGCCGACGTGGCGGCCATTCGCGCCGCGCTGCCCAGCTGGACGCCGGGCTCCGATTCAGGCGATTTCGCGTTCGCGATCACGGCCAGCGATGGGAGCGGCTATACGCTCCAGGCCAGCGGGGTGTCCTCCCGGCTGTCCGGTTGCACGATCGAGCTGGAAAGTGACAACAGCCGCAGCCTGAGCGGTTGCGGGGGCGGCAGCACATGGTTCTGAACACTGTGGCGAGCCCGGTCGCCAGACCGCTCAGGGCAACCGCCACCAGCCGCGGCTTCACGCTGATCGAGATCGCCGTGGTGCTGGCCGTTACGGTCAGCATCCTGCTGGTGTCGGCGCCGCTCACCGTTTCGTGGGCCGATTCGGCGCGGGTGACCGAAACCCGTGCGCTGTTGCAGCAGGCCCATACGCGCGCCCGCGCGATCGCGCTGCGCAACACGGCCGGGGCGATCGGCGGCGCGCCCGCAGCCCTGGTCTGCATGGAGGCGAACACGCTTTACGTGCATCAGGGCGTGCCCTCCGGCTGCACCGTCGGTGCGGCCTGGCAGCAGGAGGTGCCGGGCGGCGAACGGACCTCGATCACGATCGGGGGCGAGCCGCTGGGCTGCATCGCCGTCGCCAACACAGGCCGCCCGGTGGCCTTCAGTTTCGATGGTGACACCTGTACGACCGCGATCGCTTTCCGGGTTGCCCGGGGTGATGAGGAGATCGATGGTGAGCTGCGCTGACCGACTCGTCTGCCTGCCGGGGCCGAAGCTGCGGCCGGCGCCGAGCCGGCGCCTCGCGCCGCGCCGGACCGTTGCGGCGCCCCGCCGAGTCCGCGGCGACGCCCTGCTCGATGCGCTGATCGCGATGGTGCTGCTTGCAATCGTTGCGGTCGGGCCGGCCTACGTGGTGTCGCGGATGGCCGTAGCCCACAAGGAGATGAACGTTTCGAGCA
>JBAYOD010000295.1:0-3373 GCA_041678445.1 Burkholderiaceae bacterium
CATTGCCGAGGAAGCGGCCGAACTGCACGTAGAAAGGCTCGTCGAGCCCGAGCGAGCTGCGCAGTTCGGCCCGCTCCTCCGGGGTCGCGTCCTGGCCGACCATCGACAGCACCGGGTCGCCGACATACTGGAACAGCGAGAAGGCGATGAAGCTCACGACCAGCATGACGACGACGGCCTGCAGCAGTCGCCTGACGATGAACGCGAGCATGCCGGCCGCCTTCTTCTGCCCGTGCCGCGCCTGGCTGCGCGGGACTCAGCGCGCCGCCAGCCAGCGTTCGGCCAGCCGCACCCAGTAGCTCGCGCCGATCGGAATCAGCTCGTCGTTGAAATCGTAGTTCGGGTTGTGCAGCACGCAAGGCCCCATGCCGTGCCCGGCGTCGCGGTGCTCGCCGTCGCCGTTGCCGATCACCACGTAGCAGCCGGGTCTTTCGAGCAGGAAGTAGGCGAAGTCTTCCGAGCCCAGCGTGGGTTCGAACTCGTGGACGTTGTCGGCGCCGACGACATCGGCCATGACCTCGCGGCAGAAATCGGTTTCGGCCGCGTGGTTGATCGTCGGCGGGTAGTTGCGCACGAACTCGAATTCGACCCGGCAGTCGAAGGCAGCCGCCGTATGTTCGGCGATGGTCTTCATCCGCTGCTCGACCAGGTCGATCGCCTCGGTGGTGAAGGTGCGCAGGGTGCCCTGGATCTCGGCGTGGTCGGGGACCACGTTGACGGCTTCGCCGGCGCGGATCATGGTGACCGAGAGCACGGCCGATTCGATCGGCCGCTTGTTGCGGGTGATGATGGTCTGGAACGCCTGCACCATCTGGCAGGCGACCGGCACCGGATCGATGCCGGTGTGTGGCATCGCCGCGTGCGAACCCTTGCCGTGGATGACGATCCGGAATTCGTTCGACGACCCCATCACCGGGCCGCTCCTGAGCGCGAACTGGCCGGCCGGCAAGCCCGGCCAGTTGTGCATGCCGAAGACGGCCTGCATCGGGAATTTGTCGAGGATTCCGTCCTTGATCATTTCGCGGGCGCCGCCGCCGCCTTCCTCGGCCGGCTGGAAGATCAGGTAGACGGTGCCGTCGAAGTTGCGGTGTTCCGAGAAGTGCTGGGCGGCGGCCAGCAGCATCGCCGTATGACCGTCGTGGCCACAGGCGTGCATCCTGCCCGGCTGGCGCGAGGCGTGGCCGAAGGTGTTGGACTCGGTCATCGGCAGCGCATCCATGTCGGCGCGCAGGCCGATCGCCCGGTCGGAGGTGCCGGCCTTGACGATGCCGACCACGCCGGTGCCGCCTAGTCCGCGCACGCAAGGGATGCCCCACTGTTCCAGCCTGGAGGCCACCAGATCGGCGGTGCGGAACTCCTCGAACTTGAGTTCCGGATGGGCGTGGATGTCACGTCGCAGCAGCCGGATTTCGGCATGCCGGGCAATGATCTCGTCGACGAGCTGCATGGTGCGGTCTCCAGGGCGACGACTGCAACGGGGCTGCAGGGTCGATGGCTGTTAGCTTAGCATTGCAGTCTGGCCGCTCGCGCGGCATTACGGCCGTTTCAGCGGATTTTCGATGGATATCAGCATGGCTCCCGGGAGTGCGGGTGGCGACGACGCCACAGCGAACGAAACTGTTGTGCGGGCAGCCTGTCCGCACGATTGCCCGGACACCTGCGCGCTGCTGGTCACCGTGCGCGACGGCCAGGTGGTCAAGGTCGCCGGCGACCCGGCGCACCCGAGCACCCACGGCGCGCTGTGCGCGAAGGTGTCCCGCTATCCCGAGCGCACCTATTCGTCGAACCGCATCCTGATGCCGATGCGCCGCGTCGGGCGCAAGGGCGAGGGGCGCTTCGAGCCGGCCACCTGGGACGAGGCGCTGACCGACATCGCTGCGCGCCTGGCGGAAATCGCTGCGCGCGACCCGCAGCGCATCCTGCCGTACAGCTTCGCCGGCACGATGGGCTGGGTGCAGGGCGAGGGCATGGCCAGCCGCTTCTTCCACCGGTTGGGCGCCTCGCTGCTCGAACGCACGATCTGCTCGGCACCCGGCATGGCCGGGCTCACCTACACGCTGGGGGCCGGTGTCGGGATGGACGTCGAGCGGTTCGCCGAATCGGGGCTGATCCTGATCTGGGGTTCCAACTCGATCACCTCGAACCTGCATTTCTGGACCTTTGCCCAGCAGGCCAAGCGGCGCGGCGCCAAGCTCGTTGCGATCGATCCCTATCGAAGCGATACCGCGCTGAAGTGCCACCAGCACATCGCGCTGATGCCGGGCACCGATGCGGCGCTGGCGCTCGGCATGATGAACGTGCTGATTGCCGAGGATCGGCTCGATCACGACTACCTCGAGCGCTGCACGCTTGGCTTCGCGGAACTGGCTGCCCGTGCCGCGCAGTATCCGCCCGAGCGGGTCGCGCAGATCTGCGGGCTGACGCCGGCCGAGGTGGTCGGCCTGGCCAACGACTACGCGACGATCCGGCCGGCAGCCATCCGCCTCAACTACGGGATGCAGCGCATCCGCGGCGGCGCCAACGGCGTGCGTGCGGTGGCGTCACTGCCGGCCCTCATCGGTGCCTGGCGCGATCCGGCCGGCGGCATGCTGCTGAGTTCCAGCAACATGGTGCCGACCCGGCCGGCGGCGGCGCTGCGCCCCGACCTGCTGCCGGGCGGGCCCGGCAACCCGCCGCGGGCAATCAACATGGTCCAGATCGGCGATGCGCTGCTTGACGCCGATCCGCCCATCGAGGCGATCGTGGTCTACAACTCGAACCCGGTGGCGGTGGCGCCCGATTCGGAGAAGGTGATCGCCGGCTTTGCACGCGACGACCTGTTCACGGTCGTGCTCGAGCATTTCCAGACCGATACTGCCGATTACGCCGACTGGCTGTTGCCGGCGACCACTCAGCTCGAGCATTTCGACCTGCAGAAGGCCTACGGTCACTGGTATCTGCTGGCCAACAACCCGGCGATCGCGCCGGTCGGCCAGTCCCGGCCGAACAGCGCCGTGTTCCGGGAACTGGCTGCGCGGATGGGCTTCGACGAGCCGGCGCTGCGCGCTTCCGATGAGGAAATCGCACGCGATGCGATCGACTGGAACGCCCCCGAGGTCGGCGGCAAGACGCTCGAAGACGTCCGCCGAGAGGGCTGGATCCGGATGCAGCATGCTGCCGCGCCGTTCGCCGAAGGCGGCTTCCCGACCCCTTCGGGGCGCTGCGAGTTCTACAGTCAGCGGCTGGCCGACCAGGGGCTGGACCCCTTGCCTGACTGGCTGCCGCCCCACGAATCGGCCTGGTCCACGCCGGAACTGGCCGCGCGTTTCCCGATCGCGCTGATCTCGCCGCCGTCGCGCAATTTCCTCAACACCACCTTCGTCAACCTCGAAGC
>JBAYOD010000296.1:0-3360 GCA_041678445.1 Burkholderiaceae bacterium
GCCGTGCTGGCGCTGTACCGGCCGGGCCCGCTGGGCTCGGGCATGGTCGAGGACTTCATCCTGCGCAAGAAGGGCCAGCAGCAGATCGACTATTTCCATCCCGACCTGAAAGCCTGCCTGGAGCCCACCTACGGCGTCATCGTCTACCAGGAACAGGTGATGCAGATCGCGCAGATCATCGGCGGCTACACGCTGGGCGGCGCCGACCTGCTGCGCCGGGCGATGGGCAAGAAGAAGCCCGAGGAAATGGCGCAGCACCGCGGCATTTTCGTCGAGGGCGCGCAGAAGAAAGGCTATCCGGTCGACCTGGCGAACAAGCTGTTCGACCTGATGGCGATGTTCGCCGAGTACGGTTTCAACAAGTCGCACACGGCCGCCTACGCGGTCATCACCTACCACACTGCCTGGCTGAAGGCGCACTACCCGGCCGAGTTCATGGCGGCCACGCTGTCGGCCGACATGGACGACACCGACAAGGTGCAGTTGTTCGTGGGCGATGCCCAGGCCAATGGCGTCGAGGTGCTGCCCCCCGACATCAACGCCTCGGCGCTGCGCTTCGAGCCGGTGTCCGGGCGGGCGATCCGCTACGGCCTGGGGGCCATCAAGGGCACCGGCGAGTCGGCCGTTGCCGAGATCCTGCGGGTGCGCGCCGAGCGCGCCTTCACCGACCTGTTCGACTTCTGCGAGCGGGTCGACCGCAAGATCGTCAACCGGCGCACGATCGAGGCGCTGGTGCGCGCCGGCGCCTTCGACCCGCTCGATGACGACCGTGCCAGGCTGCTGGCCAACGTCGGCCGGGCGATCGACGCGGCCGACGCCGCGGGCGCCGCCGTGGACCAGGTCAGCCTGTTCGGCGACGACAGTGGCATGCCGAGTGCGCCCGAATGGCTGCCGGCGCCGCTCTGGAGCGAGCGCCAGCGCTTGCTCGAAGAGAAGGCAGCGCTCGGCTTCTTCCTGAGCGGCCATCTGTTCGACGGTTATCGCGACGAAGTCGCGCGCTTCGTGCGCACCCGGCTCGCCAGCCTGCAGCCGGCGCCGCAGCCGCTGTGGATCGCCGGCGTGGTGGCCGCGCAGCGCACGATGATGACGCGACGCGGGAAGATGGTCTTCGTGACCCTCGACGATGGCACCGACAGGGTCGAGATCTCGGTGTTCAACGAGCTCTACGACGCCCATCGGCGCATCATCCGCGACGACGAACTGCTGGTGGTGCTCGGCAAGATCAGCCGCGACGACTACACGGGCGGCCAGCGGGTCGTTGCCGAGCGCGTGCTCGATCTGGTCGGTGCGCGCCAGGAGTTCGCGCGGCGGCTGCGCATCCGGCTGAACGGCCGCGCCGACAGCGCGGCGCTGCGCAGCGCGATCGGACCGTTTGCGGTCGGCGACCGCCAGGACGTTGCGGCCGTGCCGGTCGTGGTCGAGTATGGCAACACCGAGGCGGTCTGTGCGATCGAGCTCGGGCAGGGCTGGCGGGTGCAGCCGCACGACGACCTGCTCGGTGCGCTGGCCGACTCGCTGCGTCCGCTCGAGACCGCCCTCGAGTACTGATGCCCCGGCCGGCATGAACAAGAGCCTCGCGATCTATCGACGGCTGCTCGGCTATACCTTCCCCTATCGCAAGGGCTTCGCGCTGGCGATCGCCGGGATGGTCGTGGCGGCCCTGACCGAACCCTTTTTTCCGGCCCTGATGAAGCCCTTGCTCGACGAGGGTTTCGTTGCCCAGTCGGGCATCAGCCTGTGGCTGGTGCCGGCGATCATCATCCTGATCTTCGTCGTACGCGGCGTCGGAACCTTCGCCGGCCATTACGGGCTGGCCTGGGTCGCCAACAATGTGCTGGCCTCGGTGCGCCGGCAGATGTTCGGCCACGCGCTGCGGCTGCCGGCTTCGGAATTCGAGCGCGAGGCCGCAGGCCTGCTGATTTCGCGTATCGTCTTCGAGGTCAACAATCTGATGGCGGCCACAACCAACGTGCTGTCCACCCTGGTGCGTGATTCGCTGATCGTGATCGGCCTGCTGACCTGGCTGATGATCCTGAACTGGCAGCTGACGCTGGTGGCCCTGGCCCTGATCCCGGTCATGGCGGTGCTGGTGCGGGTGTTCGGGGGCCGGCTGCGCAAGCTGGGCCGGCAGAACCTGCAGCATACCGGCGAGCTGACCCGGGTCGTCGAAGAGGCCATGCATGGCTACAAGGTCATCAAGATCTTCGGCGCCTACGAGCGCGAGCAGGCGCTGTTCGACCGTACGGTCGAACGCTTGCGCGGCTTTGCGATGCGCGAGGCGATCGCCGGCGGGGCCATGGCGCCGATCAGCCAGCTGACCGCGGCGATCGCGGTTGCCGCGGTCGTGTCAATCGCACTGGTGCAGTCGGCCAGCGGGCAGACCACGGTCGGCGGCTTCGTGTCCTTCGTGACCGCGATGCTGATGCTGCTCGGGCCGCTCAAGCACCTGGCCGACCTCAACGGCCCGCTGCAGCGCGGGCTCGCGGCCGCCGAGAACGTCTTCGCGCTGCTCGACCGGCAGACCGAACCGGATCCGGGCACCCGCAGCGTCGGCCGCGTGCGCGGCGACATCCGCTTCGAGAACGTTTCCTTCCGCTATCCGGGAGCGTCGCAGGACTCGCTGGCCGGTGTCGACCTGCAGATCCGTTCCGGCGAGATGGTGGCCTTCGTCGGCGGTTCGGGCGGCGGCAAGACCACGCTGGCCAACCTGTTGCCGCGCTTTCACGAACCGACCGGCGGGCGCATCCTCATCGACGACATCCCGATTGCCGAGCTGACCCTGGAGAGCCTGCGCGACCAGTTTGCGCTGGTCAGCCAGGACATCGTGCTGTTCAACGACACCGTGCGGGCCAACACGGCCTTCGGTGTGCGGGGGCCGGTGGACGACGCGGCGATCCGCGAGGCGCTGCGCAAGGCCGCGCTCGAGCGCTTCGTCGAGAGCCTTCCGGACGGGCTCGACACCATGGTCGGCGAGCGGGGCGCCAAGCTGTCGGGCGGCCAGCGCCAGCGGTTGGCGATTGCCCGCGCGCTGCTCAAGGATGCCCCGATCCTGCTGCTCGACGAAGCCACTTCGGCGCTCGATACCGGCACCGAGCGTGAAGTCCAGGAGGCCCTCGAGCAGGGCATGTCGGGCCGCACGACCCTGGTCATCGCGCATCGGCTGTCGACGATCGAACAGGCCGACCGGATCGTCGTGCTCGAAGGCGGGCGCATCGTCGAGCAGGGCAGCCATGCCGAGCTGATCGCGCTGGGCGGCGCCTATGCGGGGCTGCACCGGGCCCAGGCGGGGCGGGCGGCATGAGGATCCTGCACGTCAGCGGGTCGACCGACTGGGGCGGGGCCGAGATCCGCCTGCTTACC
>JBAYOD010000297.1:0-3265 GCA_041678445.1 Burkholderiaceae bacterium
GCGATCGCCGACGGCGTCGCGGTCCGGCCGCTGAACGACGACAGCTTCGTGCGCAACGCCTCGCTCGCCCAGGTTCAGCAGGCGCTGCGCGAGGCGCAGCTGCCCACCGACCAGGTCACGATTCCGTTCACGGCCTTCCTCGTCGAAATCGACGGCCGGCGGCTGCTGATCGACGCCGGCAACGGCCAGTTCGGCGCACCGACCAGCGGGCGGCTGCTGGCCAACCTGCAGGCGGCCGGCCTGCAGGCCGATGCGATCGACGACGTGCTGATCTCGCACTTCCACGGCGATCACATCAACGGCCTGCGCGACAAGGCCGGTCAGCTGAGCTTTCCAAAGGCACGCATCCATGTCCCGGCGGCCGAGTGGGATTTCTGGATGAACGACGCGAACATGGCCAAGGCTCCGGCGGCGATGCGTGGTGCCTTCCAGGCGCCGCGCCGCGTGTTCGGCCCGATCGCCGGACAGGTCCACAAGCTGGCAGCCGGCGCCAGCCCGGCACCGGGGCTGACCGCCTTGGCCGCCTACGGCCACACGCCGGGGCACACCGCCTATCTGCTCGAATCGGGCGGCCAGACCTGGGCTTTCCTGGCCGACTTCGCCAACATCGCCCAGCTCTTCGTCCGCAACCCCGACTGGGCCGTCGCCTTCGACATGGACGCCGAAATGGCGCGGACCACCCGCCGGCGCCTGCTCGAACGGGCAATGGCCAGCAACTGGCTGGTCTCCGGCTACCACATGCCCTTCCCCGCAATCGGCCGCATTGAGCGGCGTGGCGCAGGCTACGAGTTCGTGGCGATGCGCTGAGCGGGGAACGCGGCAGCGTCGGGCACGGCATGGCGGCCCCTGCGGGGGCCCCGGCGGCTCAGCGCAGCACGAGGTTGTCGCGGTGGATCAGTTCGGGCTCGGCGACATAGCCGAGCACCGCTTCGATCTCCAGGCTGGGCCGGCGCATGATGCGCCGCGCATCGGAGCTCGAGTAGTTGGTCAGTCCGCGCGCGATCTCGCGTCCCTGGGGGTCGCGGATCGCAACCGCCTCGCCGCGCTCGAATTCGCCACTGACCTCGACGACACCGATCGGCAACAGGCTGCGGCCGCTGGCCACCAGCGCCTGCGCCGCCCCGTCGTCGAGTCGCACCGCGCCACGCAGCTGCAGGTGATCGGCGAGCCATTTCTTGCGCGCGGCCAGCCGCGGCGTCTGCGCGACGAACTGGGTGCCGATCGCCTCGCCCTGCGCCAGCCGGACCAGCACGTCGGGCAGCTTGCCCGAGGCAACCACCGTGTGCGTGCCACCGGAGGCGGCACGCCTTGCCGCCAGCACCTTGGTGATCATGCCGCCCTTGGCAAACGCGCTGCCCGCGCCACCGGCCATCGCCTCGAGCCGCGGATCGCCGGCCACCACTCGCGCCAGCAACCGCGCCTGCGGATCGCGGCGCGGGTCGGCCGTATACAGCCCCGACTGATCGGTCAGGATGACCAGCGCCTCGGCCTCGACCAGGTTGGCAACCAGCGCACCGAGCGTGTCGTTGTCACCGAACTTGATCTCGTCGGTGACGACGGTGTCGTTCTCGTTGATGATCGGCACCACGCCGAGTTCGAGCAGGGTCAGCAGGGTTGCGCGGGCGTTCAGGTAGCGCTTGCGGTCGGCCAGGTCATCGTGGGTGAGCAGCACCTGGGCCGTCGCCAAGCCATGCGCCCCGAAATGAGTTTCATAGACCTGGGCCAAGCCCATCTGGCCCACGGCCGCCGCCGCCTGCAGTTCGTGGATCGCCTTGGGCCGGCGTGACCAGCCGAGCCGCTTCATTCCCTCGGCCACCGCTCCCGAGGAAACCAGCAGCACTTCCTTGCCCAGCGCGCGCAGCGCAGCGATCTGCGCGCCCCAGCCCGAAATCGCCCCCTCGTCGAGGCCGCGCCCCTCGTTGGTGACCAGCGACGACCCGACCTTGACGACGATGCGGTGCGCATCGCGCACGACCGGCGCCGGCTCGCCGGCATCGGCCCGGGCAGCGACGGATCGCTGGTCGGGTGAGGGTTCAGCCATGACGGCCGTCCTCGCGGCCTGCCTCGTCAGGGAGGCCATCGTCCGCGTCGGAGCCGGCCTCGGGCTGGCGGTCGAAGCCAGCTTCCGGTTCAGGCTGACGATCGAAGCGACCGTCCGGTTCGGGCTGGCGGTCGAAACGGATGTCGGGCTCGGCAGGCTCGGGCTCGCGGATCGACTCCAGATAGGCGTGGACGGCGACGCACAGCGGCTCGCAGCCCTCGCGGGTCAGGGCCGAAATCGCGAAGACCCGCTCGACCGGAATCGCACTGCGACCGCGCCCCCGGTAGCGCCGGATGAAGTCGTCGATCCGCGTCTCGCGCTCATCGGGCGGCAGCATGTCGATCTTGTTCAGCACCAGCCAGCGCGGGCGGGCGGCCAGTTCGGGATCGTACTTCTGCAGCTCCTTGAGGATGGCCCGGGCATCGCGGGCCGGATCGGCGTGCGGGTCGAAAGGCGCCAGGTCGACCAGGTGCAGCAGCAACCGGGTGCGCTGCAGATGGCGCAGGAAGCGGTGCCCCAGTCCGGCGCCTTCGGCAGCTCCCTCGATCAGGCCCGGGATATCGGCCACGACGAAGCTCTTCTGCAGCCCCACGCGCACGACCCCCAGATTCGGGTGCAGGGTCGTGAACGGATAGTCAGCGATCTTCGGCCTGGCATTGCTGATCGCAGCGATCAGCGTGGACTTGCCGGCGTTCGGCAGACCCAGCAGACCGACATCGGCGAGCACTTTGAGCTCCAGCCTCAGGCGGCGCTGCTCGCCCGGCTTGCCGGGCGTGGCCTGGCGCGGTGCGCGATTGGTGCTCGACTTGAAGCGGATGTTGCCCAGCCCGCCGGCGCCGCCCTGCGCCAGGCACACGCGCTCACCGTCGCCCGTCAGGTCGAACAGCAGCTCGCCGCTGTCTTCATCGAAAACCTGGGTGCCGACCGGCACCCGCAGTTCGATGTCGTCGGCAGCGGCACCGTACTGGTCGGACCCCCGGCCACGTTCGCCGTTGCGGGCTTCGAAGCGGCGCTGGTAGCGATAGTCGACCAGCGTGTTGATGTTGCGATCGGCCGCCATCCAGACGCTGCCGCCGCGCCCGCCGTCACCCCCGTCCGGGCCGCCCTTGGGGATGAACTTCTCGCGACGGAAGGACACGATGCCGCTGCCGCCGTTGCCAGCAACGACCTCGATGCGCGCTTCGTCGATGAACTTCATGCCGACCTCTCAGTGATGCCGGCCCC
>JBAYOD010000298.1:0-3246 GCA_041678445.1 Burkholderiaceae bacterium
GACGCGCAAGCGGCGGGAGCGCAGCGAGTTACGCCGCGCAGCCAGGAACCCGAGCACCGAGGGCAGCCCCGCGCAGCGGGGCCAAGCACCGGCGCCGGCCAGGCAAAGCCCCCCGCAGCTTGGCTGCCCCAGGCGCTCGAACGCAAAACCGTATGACAGGGGCCTGCCGGCTGACCGGACCGGACCGGGCTCAGGGCTGCGGCCACGGCGCCTGAGCGGACCGCAGCCGCTCCAGGGCGCGGGCCAGCCGCAACAGTCCGTGGTCGTCGAAGCGCCGGGCCGCGATCTGCACGCCGATCGGCAGGCCGTCGGCCGACAGGCTCCAGGGCACCGAGGCGGCCGGCTGCTCGCTCATGTTGTAGGCAACCGTGAACGCGATGTGCGACAGCGCATCGTGCGGGTCCTCGCTCGGGCTGTGCTGTTCGGCGCCCCAGGAAACCACCGGCGTGACCGGCGTCAGCACGAAGTCGCAGCCGGTCGTTGCGCGGATCGTCGCCTCGCGCATGGCCATCACGCGGCCGTAGGCCACCATCAGGTCGGAGCCCGACAGGCCGGGTGCCCGATGGCTGCACCATTCGACGATGAAAGGCAGGACCCGGGAACGGGCTTCGTCGCTCATGCGCGCCAGGTCGTTGTACGAGCGTGCCTCGAAGAAGGCGCAGACGGCGTCGAGCGTCTCGGGCGTGACGAAGGGCTCGACAGTTTCGAGGGTCGCCCCTTCGGCTTCGAGCACGCGGGCTGCCGCCTGCACGGCCGCCACGACCTCGGGCTCGGGGGTCAGCCCGGCGCCCATATCGGTGAGCACACCGATGCGCAAGCCCCTCGGCGACAGGCCGTCGAGAGTCGCCGCGTAGTCGATCGGATCGTAGGGCAGGCTCATGAAGTCGCGCGCATCGGGGCGCGTGAGCGCGTTCATCATCAGGGCGGCGTCGGACACCCGCCGGGTGATCGGCCCGGCAACGCGGCCCGTGTACGGCGGGTCGATCGGAATCCGGCCCAGGCTGGGCTTGAGCCCGAACAGCCCGCACAGCGCCGCGGGCAGCCGTACCGAGCCGCCGATGTCGGTGCCGACGTGCAACGGTCCGTAGCCGGCCGCTCCGGCTGCCGCGGCGCCCGACGACGAACCGGCCGGATTTCGGTCCAGCCGCCAGGGGTTGCGGGTCGTCCCGTGGATCGACGAGCGGCCCGACGACAGCATGCCGAAGTCCGGCATCGTGGTCTTGCCCAGGATCACGCAGCCCGCCTCGCGCAGCCGCGCGACCGGGGGCGCATCGATCGGGCGCGGCGCGAGGTCGCTGGCGAGCGTGCCCAGCGGCGACGGATCGCCCGCCGAATACAGGTTCTCCTTGACCGTGACCGGCACCCCGTCGATCGGCGACAGAGGCTCACCGGCCTTCCAGCGGGCCTCGGAGGCCGCCGCCGCGGCCAGCGCCGAGTCGCGCTGGACCAGGTACATCGCGTTGATCTCCGGTTCCCAGCGCTCGATATGGGCGAACAGCGTGCGCGCCACCTCGACCGGCGACAGTTCGCCGCGCAGGTAGGCATTCGACAGCTCGAGGGCACTCAAGTCATGAATGGCGGTCATCGGCTCCGGCAATCCTGGTATCGACAGAGCCGACAGTGTGCCACCATCGCAATCCTCGGCCCATGATTGTCCTCATGTCAGACTGCACGACGAACGCTCCGCCCGCCGCCGACCCCCTCGCGCCGGCCCTGCGCAGCCTGCTCGAGCAGCTCACCGGACGCCGGGTGCGCTGCATCGAAACCCATATCTCCTGGGTGCTGCTCGACGGCGAGCATGCCTGGAAGCTGAAGAAGCCGCTGCGGCTGGGCTTCATCGACGCAACGAGCGCCGAGACCCGCGGCCGGCTCTGCCACGACGAAGTCCGGCTCAACCGGCGGCTGGCCCCCGACGTCTATCTCGACGTGGTCCCGATCCGCGGCAGCCGCGCCGCGCCGCAGCTCGACGGCGACGCTCCGGTGATCGACCATGCGGTCCGGATGCGCCAGTTCGCGAACGACGCGATCCTCGATGCCCGCGTCGCCGCCGGCACGCTGGACGGCCACCAGGTCGGGCAGTTGGCACGCCGGATCGCACGCTTTCATGAAAGCGCGGCCGTCGCGCCCGATACATACGGTCAGGCAGAGACCATTGCCGGCGACACCACCCGGGTGCTCGACACCCTCGCGGAACTCGGCACGCCGGCCGCCGCCGTGGCCGGACTGCGCGCCTGGTGTGACGAGCGCGCACGCCGCCTGGCGCCGGTGTTCGCGGCCCGGCGCGCCGCCGGCCGCGTGCGCGACGGCCACGGCGACCTGCACCTGGCCAACACGATCGTCCTCGGCGACGAGGTCACGGCCTTCGACTGCATCGAGTTCGATCCGGCGCTGCGCATGATCGACGTGTTCAGCGACATCGCCTTCACCGCGATGGATCTGATGGCCCACGGCCGCGCCGACCTGGCCGGACGCTTCATCGACGTCTGGCTGGAGGAAAGCGGCGACTACGACGGCCTGCCCGTGCTGCGCTACTACCTGGTGTACCGGGCACTGGTCAGGGCAATGACCGCCGCGATCCGGACCGCGCAGCGGGGTGACGGCGCAAACCCCGATCCGGCCGGCCCCGACTACCTGGACCTGGCCCGGCGCCTGATCACGGCGCCGGCACCGGCCCTGGTCATCACCCACGGACTGTCGGGCTCCGGCAAGAGCCACTACGCCGCCCGCTTCGTCGAGACCCACGGCGCGCTGCGACTGCGCTCTGACGTGATCCGCAAGCGGCTGTTCGGCCTGACTCCCCAGGCACGCTCGGCCGATCGCCATCCAGCCGGCATCTACGGTGCCGACGACACCGCCCGCACCTACGCCCGCCTGCTCGAACTGGCTGATCTGGCGCTGGCCGACGACTGGCCGGTGATCGTCGACGCCAGCTTCCTGCGCGCCGCCCAGCGGCGGCCGTTTCGCGAGCTGGCCAGTGCCCGCGGGCTGAGCTTCGGCATCGTCGACTGCCGCGCCCCGCTCGACGTGCTGCGCGCCCGCATCGTGGCCCGCGCCGCCGCCGGCAAGGATCCATCGGAAGCCGACCCGGCCGTGCTCGAATGGCAGCTCGACCGCGACGAACCCTTCGACGCCGACGAAGCCCCGTTCGTGCTGCCGGTCGACACCCGATGAGCCGGCGCCTGTTCGACGTCTGCAACGGCGACGCCGACGGCCTGTGCGCCACCGTGCAGTGGCGGCTGCACGATC
>JBAYOD010000299.1:0-3211 GCA_041678445.1 Burkholderiaceae bacterium
CCGTTGTCGATCAGCGCGAACGGGACGATCTCCCGCTCGGTGCGGCCACTGGAGATGGAGTGGTACTCGATGCCGAGCGGACACTCTTGGTGGATCGCCCGGGTCACGCTCGCCAGCACATCCAGCTCCGGATGCGTGAGCCGTGACGGGCTCTCGCTGGCTACCCACGCCTTGAGCCGCATTGGCTCACCATCGCCAAAGCCCTGGGTCAGCCAAGACAGCACCCGCTCCGGCGGGAAGTCGAAGACCGGCTGAAAGCTCGGCCCCAGGACGTAGGACTTGCCCTTGGGGTCGTAGTCGATGTTGCCCGGGGCCAATTCTTTGTACAGCGCCAGATCCCTGGATGCGGCGGCGGACTGGATGCCAAACCGCGTGACCAAGTCATGACGGCGTATCTCCCCGACGAAGCGCACGCGCAACTCCACGAACGCGAGCCGGTCGCGTTGTGGCTGGGTTAGATCTGCAAGCTGTTCGTTCGACATGCTGGTTGACTCGTTCGGGTTAGCGAATGCTTGTACGGGTTATTGCAGAAAGTATATGGTCTGCCCTAGAATCTTTCCATGACTCTATTTTGATTTGGGTGTTCGTCGTATTGTGATAACCACAAGCGGCGCAGCGATAACAGGATCGGTACGGCCGCCATGCAAGATTTCGCAGAGCTTCACCTCAAGCCAGAGACGCTGGCGCAGTACGGGTTGCCGGACATCGCGTACCCCGTTCCAGCCGCCGATCTGAAGTCGGCCCTGCTCGATAACGGAGACCCGCCGCTGGCCGTGATGCTGCACGGTCTGCAGCAGCGTAGCCGGGATGGTGACGCCGAATGGCAGCAGGTCGAACCCGCAATGGATCGGCTTGCCGAGCTATTGGCGCCCGACGATGCCCGCGATGTCGTTTCAGCCGCTGGTGACCACTGGTGGCTCGAGGTCGGGCCCGTGGACCTCGGCGGCAAACTGGTCACCATCCAACGTGGTGATGTTCTGATCGCTGCCATCACCGCCCGGGACGACGGACGCTTGCGGGTGGCCGTGTTTCGCCCGTTGGACGCCAAGAGCGCGGAATACCTGATCGGGCTGGGGCAAGTGCCTCACCCCCAGCACGGCGTCTGCATGCGCGAGAACAACTGGGAGTACGCGCTCGACTGCTCCGCAGGCAACGGCAACTACTACGCCGCCGACCGGGGCGAGGCCTACCTGTCCTACTGGGAGAAAGGCCTGGGCATCAGTTGGGACGGCTCCGATGTGCCTGAGTGGCGTAAGCAGTTGGACCTCGTCTCCCGGCCCGCCGCCCGCGTAGTCGCAGAGTTGGGCGTCTACTACACCCTGTCCGGCAATGAGGACGAGGAGCCTGTTGCCGATACGCGCGCGGCGGAAAAATTCGAGACACCGGCACCTCCGGCCTGGCGCAGCAAGCGCCAGCAAAAGCGCACGGTCCAGGGGCGGTTTCTGGGCTGCCTGCTCGGTGGCGCAGTCGGCGATGCGCTGGGCGCACCGGTTGAGTTCATGAAGCGGACCGAGATTCTGCGTCGCTTCGGCCCGAAGGGAATCACCCAGTACGCACCGGCTTATGGTGGCATTGGGACGATCACCGACGACACGCAGATGACCTTGTTCACCGCCGAGGGGTTAATCCGAGGCTGGGTGCGCGGCTGCTTCAAAGGCATCACGACCTATTCCGGGGTAACGGCGCACGCCTATTTGCGCTGGCTGCAAACCCAAGGCGAACGCCCGATATGCGACATCGACTTCGGCACCGATGAGCCTGGCTGGCTGTTTCAGCAGCGTCAGCTGCACAGCCGTCGCGCACCGGGCAACACCTGCCTATCGGCCCTGCGGGCGATGAACTCGCTCGGGGAGCCGGCCCGCAACGACAGCAAGGGCTGCGGCGGCGTCATGCGGGTTGCGCCGGTCGGTCTGTTCGCCTGGCGCCTGCGGCAGTACGAATCTCCCCAAGACGCCTTCCGGCTGGGTACCGAGTTGGCTGCGCTGACCCATGGGCACCCGACCGGAGCCCTGACCGGTGGTGTGCTGGCGGTGCTGGTCCTGGCACTGACCGATGGCGCGTCGCTGCGCGAGGCATTGGCCGCTGCCAAACTCCTGCTGCGAGCCGAGCCCCGCCACGAAGAGACGCTGCGTGCGATCGAGATGGCTGAGGAGTTAGCTGATTCCGGTTTGCCGCATGAAGAAGCCATTGCCCGGCTGGGCCAGGGCTGGATCGCCGAGGATGCCCTGGCGATCTCCATCTATTGCGCGCTGGTCGCCCGCAATTTCAAACAGGGCGTGATCCTGGCCGTGAACCACGATGGCGATTCCGACTCAACCGGAGCGATCGTCGGCAACCTGCTGGGCGCGATGCACGGCGTGAAGGCGATCCCTGCCGAGTGGCTGGAGCCGCTGGAGCTGCGCGATGTCATCACCGAATTGGCTGAAGACCTCTACGCCTTCAAGGATTGGGCGATCGGCGAGTACAGCGACAACGAAGAGCTGAACCAGCGGATCTGGCGGAAGTACCCGGGATTCTGAGATGGAGTGAACTGGCATGAGCGGAAATCGATGGGACCAGCCGGGCGTGCCCCACAAAGGATGGCACTGCGTGGATGTGGTCGACCTGCGGGCCGACGGCGAGTCGGCGGACGAAACCGATTACGCGACCTGCCAGATGTGCGGCAACGAGAAGATCCGCTACGTCCACATCATGGAGCACCCGGATCTGGACGAGAACTTCGACGTCGGCTGCGTCTGCTCCGAGAAGATGAGTGGCGACTACGAAGGACCGAAACGGCGCGAGGCCAAGTTGCGCAACCGAGCAGCACGCCGAACCCGATGGCTGCAGCGCAAGTGGCGAGTTTCTGCCAAGGGGAACAGCTTTCTGAACGTCGATGGGCACAACCTCGGCGTCCACATGAATAAGTTCAAGCGGTGGGGCTACCGGATCGGCAGCCGGTTCAGCACCAAGACCTACGCGACCAAGGACGAAGCCAAGCTGGCGCTGTTCGATGACTTCTGGGCCGCGACCCAGGACGACGATCGGCTGTGGGCTTCGGACTGATTCCAGCAGGCTGGCGGACCAGTCGTAGACCAGGACACATCAAATAATGAGAACAGATTTGATCGAAAAGTACGCGCCGATTATTTGTGGGTCGACGCCTCCGGTGGTGCGCGATCCGCGCCTGTTGATGGACTCAAGCGGCGACGTGAAGATCTATTACGCGCCG
>JBAYOD010000300.1:0-3195 GCA_041678445.1 Burkholderiaceae bacterium
CGTATAGACCGGCAACGGCAGCCGACGGCTTTGCAGCCACTCCTGCAGCTGCGTCTTCGCATCCTTGCCTGGTGTCGACGGATCGACCTGGTCCAGCAAGCGCGCATACAGCCCGGCAATGACGCCTGCGGCAGCGTCGAAACCCGCATCGAGGTAGATCGCGCCGACCAGGCCCTCGAAGGCATCGGCAAGGATCGACGGACGCCGGTGCCCGCCGCTGCGCAGTTCGCCTTCGCCCAGGCGCAGATTGTCGGACAGGGCCAGCCGTTGTGCAATCTCGAACAGGGCCTGCTGCCTGACCAGGTTGGAGCGCAGCCGCGACAAGTCGCCTTCGGCGAGCTGCCCGAAGCGTTGGTAGAGCAGCGCGGCCACCGCACAGTTCAGGACCGAGTCGCCGAGGAACTCGAGTCGTTCGTTGTTGGGCTGTCCGAAACTGCGGTGGGTCAGCGCCTGGCGCAGCAGCGCAGGATCATCGAACCGATGTCCGATCAGCTGCTGCAGTCTGTCGAGATCCATCGCCGCCCGTGCGCCCGCACAACGCTGCCGGTCGCTCAGTTCCGGGCGCTCCCGTGATAATGGATCAGCAACGAAACCGGCCCGGCCAGCTCGATCCGCTTCTCGTAGGAGAACGACACGACGGTGCCACCGTCAACCTGTTCGATCAGCAGGTCGCGCCCGGAAATCGACTTGATGTCGTCGATCACGGCGAAGCGGTCGAAACCGGACTGGATCTCCTTGGCCGTGGACACGCCGCTGCTGGCGACCTTCTCGACCGCGCCGCGGATCGCGGTGAACTCGATCACCGACGGCACGACGCGCAGCACCACGACCGCGATCAGGATGACGATCGCCGCGCCGAACAGCAAACCGATCAGCGACAGACCGCGCTGGGTCGCGCGACGGGGCCGGAGCAGTGAGGCACGATGCGACCGCAGGTTGGGCATGAGCATGGTCATTTGAAGCTGCCGATCCGGGAGAAGTCGCTGAAGTTCATCCAGATGAGGAAGGCCCTGCCGACGATGTTGCCTTCCGGAACGAAGCCCCAGAACCGGCTGTCGAGACTGTTCTCGCGATTGTCGCCCATGACGAAGTAATGACCATCGGGCACCGTGCAGCTGACGCCGCGCCGCTCGTAGCGACAGTTCTCGAAGTATGGGAACCGCTCCATCGGCTGTATGAAAGGCGGTCTGTCCGGTTCTGTCAATACGTGATGGGTGTTCGTTCCCAGGGTTTCCGAGTATTGCGGCGACAGCGTCAGCCGGCGCCGGTCCTCGAACTGCCCGGCCGGCACCAGGGCCACCGGCTCGTCGTTGATGTAGAGCCGCTTGTCCAGATAGGCCACCTGGTCGCCCGGCTTGCCGATCACCCGCTTGATGTAGTCGACCGACGGGTCGCTCGGATAGCGGAACACCATCACGTCGCCGCGCTCGGGCTCGCCGGTATCGAGGATCTTGGTATGGATCACCGGCAGCCGGACCCCGTAGCTGAACTTGTTCACCAGGATCAGGTCGCCGACCACCAGGGTGGGCAGCATCGACTCCGACGGGATCTTGAAGGGTTCGGCCACGAAGGAGCGCAGCGCAAACACCACCAGGATCACCGGAAACAGCCCCGCCGTGTATTCGAGCCACAGCGGCTGGCGTTCGATGCGCTCGCGCAGCGCACGGCGCTCGGCGTCGACCGCCTGTTCACCCCCGCTGGCTCGCAGGCCGGGGGCAGCGTCACGCTCGAATCCGGTCAGCGCCGCTTCGGCGGCCCGCTGGCGGCGCGGCCGGAACACCAGGCGGTCGGCCACCCAGGCAACGAAGGTCAGGACGAGCAACAGGAACAGCAGCAGGGCAAAATTCATCGGGTTCGGTTCCGGGGAATGGCCTCGGGAGATGGCTTCGGAAAACAGCCTCGGGAGATGGCCTCGCGGCGATGGCGCGTCGGGCGGGCGTCAGCGATCCTCGACCTGCAGCACCGCGAGGAAGGCTTCCTGGGGAATCTCGACGTTGCCAACCTGTTTCATCCGCTTCTTGCCCGCCTTCTGCTTTTCGAGCAGTTTCTTCTTTCGGCTGATGTCGCCGCCATAACATTTGGCCAGCACGTTCTTGCGCATCGCCTTGACGTTCTCGCGCGCGATGATGTTGCTGCCGATCGCGGCCTGGATCGCCACGTCGTACATCTGCCGCGGGATCAGCTCGCGCATCTTGGCGACCAGATCGCGGCCGCGGCTCTGTGCAATCGAGCGATGCACGATCAGCGACAGCGCGTCGACCTTCTCGCCGTTGACCAGCACGTCCATCTTGATGACGTCGGCCGCCCGATACTCGTTGAACTCGTAGTCCATCGACGCGTAGCCGCGCGACGTGGATTTCAGCTTGTCGAAGAAGTCGAGCACGATCTCGCTCATCGGCAGTTCATAGCTCAGATGGACCTGCCGGCCGTGATAGCTCATGCTGGTCTGCACGCCGCGCTTGCCGGTGCACAGCGTGATGATGTTGCCGACATAGTCCTGCGGGGTGAAGATCGTGACATTGACGATCGGTTCGCGGATTTCCTCGATCTTTGCCGGGTCGGGCATCTTCGACGGGTTCTCGACGTGCAGCACCGTGCCATCGCGCATCTCGATCTCGTAGATGACGGTGGGGGCCGTCGTGATGAGATCCATGTCGAACTCGCGCTCGAGCCGCTCCTGGACGATGTCCATGTGCAGCAGGCCGAGGAATCCGCAGCGAAAGCCGAAGCCCAGCGCCTGCGAGACCTCGGGCTCGAACTGCAGCGCAGCGTCGTTGAGTTGCAGCTTCTCGAGCGCCTCGCGCATCGCTTCGAACTGGTTGGCCTCGACCGGATAAAGCCCCGCGAACACCTGCGGCTTGACTTCGCGAAAGCCGGGCAGCGGTGCGCTGGCCGCCGGATTGACCAGGGTGATCGTGTCGCCGACCTTGGCCGCCTTCAGTTCCTTGATGCCGGTGATCACGTAGCCGACCATGCCGGTGGCCAGCAGGTCGCGCGGCACGGCCTTGGGCGTGAAGGCGCCGACCTGTTCGCACAGGTGGACGGCACCGGTCGCCATCAGGCGGATCCGGTCCCTGGGGCGCAGCGCCCCGTTGATGACCCGCACCAGCATGACCACGCCGACATAGTTGTCGAACCACGAATCGATGATCAGGGCCTGCAGCGGTGCCGCCGGATCGCCCTTGGGCGGCGGCA
>JBAYOD010000301.1:0-3195 GCA_041678445.1 Burkholderiaceae bacterium
AGCGGCGGGAGCGAAGCGAGTTACGCCGCGCAGCCAGGAACCCGAGCACCGAGGGCAGCCCCGCGCAGCGGGGCCAAGCACCCGGCGCCGGCCAGGCGAAGCCCCCCGCACCTTGGCTGCCCCAGGCGCTCGAACGCGAGTTGGTATCGGAAAGCGCTTGCGCTGGCGCAAGACACCCCCCGGCCATTGTCCCTATACTGCCTGCAGCCGGAGCCAGGTGCCGGACTCCCGATACCGCGCCGGATTCCCGATACCGCTCAACCGAGGCCCACCCCATGTACGACCGCATCCTGGTTCCCGTCGACGGCTCCGAATATGCCGACCAGATGATTCCCTACGCCGCCGCCCTGGCCCGCAAGACCGGCGCGAAGCTCGCGCTGCTGCGTGTCGCCTTCGATCAATCCGAACGCGAGGAAGACCTGGCCAGCGTTTCCGAGCGCGCCGCCAGCGTCGGGGCTGAAGGCCTGTGCGTGGTCACGGCCGGTGAGGTCGCACCGTCCATCCGTGCCGAAGCCGAACGGGTTCCCGGCACGCTGGTGGCCATGTCCTCGCTGGGCCGCACCGGCGTGGCCGAAGCACTGTTCGGCAGCGTCGCGCTCGACATCGTGCGCGAGTCGCGCCAGCCGGTGCTGGTGCGCCGGCCATCCCGGTCGCGCGACGAACCGGACACAGCGATCGGCCGCATCGTGCTGCCGCTCGACGGCAGCCGCGAGTCCGAGACCATGATCGCCGACGCCGCCAACTTCGCGAAATGGATCGGCGCGCAGCTGGTGATCGTCTCGGTCCTCGATCCGAAGCTCGAGATCGACCGGGGCATTCCGGCCGCCGACGTCCAGGAGTCGAGCTATATCCGCTCGCATGCCCGCGACATCAAGGCCCGCTACGGCATCGACACCAGTTGGGAAGTGCTGCATGGTGAGCCGAAGGACGCCATCCCGCGCTTCGTGAGCGGCCTCGGAGATGCCATGCTCGCGATGACCACGCATGGTCGCAGCGGCCTGAGGGCGGTCGTCACCGGCAGCGTCACGGCCGCCTGCCTGCGCGAGACCGGCGTGCCGGTGCTGATGCGCACCCCCTGAGCCGGCCTCAAACCTCGAACGGCAGTCCGACGTAGTTCTCGGCCAGCGAGGTCGCGGCGGCCGTCGAACTGACCAGATAGTCGAGTTCGGCCGCCTGGATCTTCTGGCCGAACTCGCCGGTTTCGGGAAAGCGGTGCAGCATCGAGGTCATCCACCACGAGAAGCGCACGGCCTTCCAGACTCGGTGCAGGCAACGCTCCGAATACCGGTCCAGTTCACGCAGGCTGCCGTTGCGATAGTGGTCGATCAAGGCGTGTGACAGATAGTGCACGTCGCTGGCCGCCAGGTTCAGGCCCTTGGCACCGGTCGGCGGCACGATGTGGGCCGCGTCGCCGGCCAGCATCAGGCTGCCGAAGCGCATCGGCTCGGCCACGAAGCTGCGCAGCGGCGCGATGCTCTTCTCGATCGAGGGTCCGGTGACCAGCTGCGCGGCCGCAGCCGGATCGAGCCGACGGGCCAGCGTCTCCCAGAAGCGGGCATCGGGCCAGTCCTCGACCCGGTCGCCGAGCGAACACTGGACGTAGTAACGGCTGCGCGCGCGCGAGCGCATGCTGCACAGCGCGAAGCCCTCGGTGTGGTTGGCGTAGATCAGCTCGTCCGAAACCGGCACGACATCGGCCAGCACCCCCAGCCAGCCGAATGGATAGACGCGCTCATAGGTCGTCAGTGCGGCCTGCGCCACGCTGGCGCGGCTCACGCCGTGAAAGCCGTCGCAACCGGCAATGAAGTCGCAGCGCAGCCACTGCTCACGACCGTTCTTGCGATAGCGCACCGACGGGGAATGGCCATCGAAGTCGTGCAGACTGACCTCCTCGGCCTCGTAGACGGTCGGAGCACCGCTGGCCTGCCGTGCGGCCATCAGGTCGCGGGTCAGCTCGGTCTGGCCATAGATCGTGACCGCCCTGCCGGTCAGCGCAGCCAGGTCGAGCCGGTGGCGGCTGCCGCCGAAGCACAGCTCGATCCCCTGGTGAACCAGGCCTTCGGCGTGCACCCGCTCGCCGACGCCGGCCCGATCGAGGAGGTCGACCGTGCCCTGCTCGAGCACGCCGGCCCGGATCCGCGACAGCACGTATTCGGCACTGCGCCGCTCGAGGATCAGGGTCTCGATGCCGGCGCGCTGCAACAGCTGGCCGAGCAGCAGGCCGGCCGGTCCGGCACCGATGATCGCGACCTGGACGCGGCGGATCGCCGGCGCCTCAGACATCGAAGAACACCGTCTCGTCGGGCCCCTGCATCCGGATGTCGAAGCGGTAGACGATGCCCTGGCCGTCATCAGCCCGCTGCGCGATCAAGGTATGCCTGCGCTCGGCCGGCACGCTCGTCAGCACCGGATCACTTGCGTTGGCGGCTTCGCCGTCGAAATAGATCCGCGTGAAGGCGTGGTTCAGCATGCCACGCATGGTCAGGATCACCAGTACGAACGGCGCCTCGCCCGGCGTCGCGACACCCGGCATCACCGTCCGGAACTCGAAGCGCCGGTCGGCTTCGGTGCCGGTTCCCATCCGGCCGAAACCGCGAAACCCGCTGGCGGCGATCTCTTCAGTCGATGCCGGCCAGCGGCCGGTGGCATCCGGCTGGGCGATTTCGACCAGCGCATCGTCGACCGGCTGGCCCTGGCCGTCGAGCACCTGGCCGATGATGCGCAGGTGCCGGCCTGCCGCATGGCGATCGGCCAGCACGGCACCGAACAGGCTGGCAAGCGGATAGCCGTACTGGGTACTGGTCAGCCCATAGGCGAAATACGGACCGACGGTCTGCGACGGAGTCTGTTTCAGGCGCATCGAATCAACGCTCCATCGGGGTCTGGCGGGCGCCGCGCAGCACGATGTCGAAGGCGTAGCCAAGCGCGAAATCCGGTTCGGTGAGAGCCAGCTCGAAGCGCGCGATCAACAGCTCGCGGGCCTGCTCGGGCGTACCCTGGAAGATCGGGTCGAGCGCCAGCAGCGGGTCACCCGGGAAATACATCTGCGTGACCAGGCGGGTGGCGAAATGCCGCCCGAACAGCGAAAAGTGGATATGGGTGGGCCGCCACGCATTGGCGTGATTGCCCCATGGATAGGCGCCCGGCCGGATCGTCAGGAAGCGGTAGCGTCCTTCGGCATCCGTCAGGCAGCGG
>JBAYOD010000302.1:0-3195 GCA_041678445.1 Burkholderiaceae bacterium
ACGATCCGGGGTTCCTACGTGGCCGGCCTGCCCGCGCTGGGTGAACTCGTCGAACTGGCCCAGCGGGTCGAGCTGCCGGCCACACCACTCACGCTGCGGCCGTTGGACAGCGTCAATCAGTCGTTGGCCGACCTCGCGGCCGGCAAGGTGGTTGGCCGGATCGTGCTGGAACCGGGGCCGGCGGCGTAGGACGATGAGCACTGGAGGCGGGTTCCGGACAGAACTCGAGCGGGGGGTGATCTCGCCGAGATGCGCACCAAGCCGGAATCGGTCGCGACCGAATTGATCGCAGGCATGCACGGTGGTCTTCGCCTGATGGCCGGAATGGATGCGCCGGTGATCGCGGCTGTCCATGGCACTGTCATGGGCGGCGGACTGCGCCTGGGTATCGTGACCCGTGTCGTACCCGCCGGGCAACTTGCAACAGAAACGCAGTCGCTGGCCGAGCGCCTGGCCAGCGGCCCGACGCAGGCGCTCGGCCACATGAAGAGGCTGCTCCGCAACTCGCTGCAGAACAGCCTCGACGCCCACCTGGACGCCGAGGCCGGCGGCTTTCTGGCTTGCACGGCCACGGCCGACTTCCGTGAGGGGGTCGAGGCCTTCCTCGACAAACGCACGACAAACTTCACCGGCGCCTAATCGAGCGACAGCGAGATCGGATCGAAGCCTTCCAGCGCGAAGTCGATCTGCTCGCCGCGCTTCGGAAACTTGGAGGTGACCAGGCTGCCGAGCAGCACGAAGTCGCCGGCCCGCAGCGTCAGCCCACGACGCGAGGCGTGGCTGGCCAGCCAGGCCAGGGCCTCGAGCGGGTGGCCCATCAGGTCACGCCCCGACCCGGCGCCGATCTCCTGCCCGTTGATCGCCACGAAGCCGTCGAGTTCGGCCAGATCGAGCCGGCGCCAGTCTTCGCGTGGCGCGCCGAGCACCGCGCCTTCGTTCCAGGCATTGTCGGCGACCAGTTGCAACCGGTGCGACTTCAACGACTGGTAGTCGGCACGGCGGTCGTCGATCAGCTCGAGTCCCGGGCGAATGCTGCGCACCGCCTGGGCAACCGAATTGCGGTTGTAAGCCTGGGCACGCGGGGGCAGATCCTCGCCCAGTTCGGCAACGATCTCGAATTCGACGGCCAGCCGGCCATAGTCGCGCACCGTGGCCCGCGCCGGCGAACCGACCACCTGCCTGCCGTGAACCCGGGCGGCGATCGCCTCGTCGAGCCCGACGAAGCGCTGCATCGCCGGGTTCGACAAGGCGATCTTCCAGCCGGTGGGTGCGCCGCAGGCGCGCGCCTTCAAGGCCACGAAGGCATCCTGCACGGCATAGGCTTCGTCGATGTCGGCTGGCTCGCAATCACTCGGAAAACCGGTAAACGGCTGCCTGTGCTGATGTTGTTCGACGAGCCAGTCGGCCGCGCGAGCGATGCGGGGATCGACTCGGCGGTCTTTGCCGCCGGCCTGGGAGGTGGAATCGGTCATCGTGGCACCCGTGGCGACGGCCCTTGTGGGAGAAGAAAGGCCGATGGTAGCGTCCGGTCACGGCGGCGAACAGCCGGGGAGCGCTAAACTCGCCTCACGATAGATCCAGGACAACAAACAGGACCCGGCCGACGATGTCAGCACCCCCCCTGCGCGCGCAGCTGCGCACCCTGCATGCCCGCCAGATCCTCGACTCGCGTGGCCGCCCGACCGTCGAAGTGGACCTCACACTCGAAGACGGCAGTCTGGGGCGAGCCTCCGTGCCTTCCGGTGCCTCCACCGGTGCGGCCGAAGCCCATGAGCTGCGCGACCGTGATCCGGCATCGTTCGACGGACTCGGAGTGCGTCGCGCCGTCACCCATGTCAATACCGAGATCGCCGCCGCACTGGCCGGCTTCGATGTCTTCGACCAGGCCGGACTCGACGAGCGCCTGCGTACCCTCGACGCCACGCCGCAACTGAGCCGCCTCGGCGCCAATGCCATCCTCGGCGTATCGCTGGCTGCATGCCGGGCCAGCGCCGCCGCGCTGCGCCAACCGCTGTACCAGCGGATTGCGCAGCTGGCCGGAAATCCGCCCGGCAGCCTGCCGATGCCGATGGTCAACATCCTGTCGGGCGGACTGCATGCCGGGCGCGGCATGGACGTGCAGGACTTCCTGGTGATCCCGGCCTCGGCCGGCTCGATCGGCGAAGCCATCGAAATGATCGCAGCAGTTCGCAGTACCGCCACCAGGCTGATGAGCCAGCGCGGCCTGAGCACCCTGCTGGCCGACGAGGGCGGGCTGAGTCCCGGATTCGCCACGGGCCGCGAAGCGCTCGAGCTGCTGGTCGAATCGATCGCGGCAGCCGGCTTCGAACCCGGTCGTGACATGACGATCGCGATCGACCTTGCCGCCAGCGCGCTCAAGGGAGAGACCCCCGGCAGCTACCGGCTTCAGCGCGAGGGCCGCACGCTCGACAGTGCGGCAATGACCGGGATGCTGGCGGACTGGGTACGCGATTTTCCGGTCGTGTCGATCGAAGACGGGCTCGACGAAGAGGACTGGTCGGGCTGGCAGGCACTGACCCGGGCACTCGGTGACCGGGTCCAGCTGGTGGGCGACGATCTGTTCACCACCCATCCGCAGCGGGTGGCGCGCGGCGTCACGCAAGGCATCGCCAATGGCGTGCTGATCAAGCTGAACCAGAACGGAACGCTGACCGGCACGCTGGAAGTGATCCGCCAGGCACGTGCGGCCGGCTACGCGCAGATCGTGTCGGCGCGCTCGGGTGAAACCGAGGATCCGTTCATTGCCGACCTGGCGGTCGGCACCGGCGCCGGCCAGATCAAGATCGGTTCGCTGCGCTGTGGCGAACGGCTCGCCAAGTACAACCAGTTGCTGCGCATCGAGGAGGAAAGCGGCCTGCCTTTCGCGGGTACGACCGGACGGGCACGACCGGGCTCGCGCCGCTGATCCGATGACCTGCCGGCACCGCTCGACCCGATGAACACGATCGAATCGCTGATCGGCCAGTTCCTGGTCCGCAACGGCCTGGCCGAAACCGGTGAGCCGCTGCGCTGCACACCGCTGGCCGGCGGCGTGTCGTCCGATATCTGGCGTGTCGACGGCCGCCTCGGCCCGGTCTGCGTCAAGCGGGCGCTGCCTAAGCTCAAGGTGGCTGCCGACTGGCAGGCTCCGGTCAGCCGCAATGCCTATGAATGGGCCTGGCTGTCGTTTGCCGC
>JBAYOD010000303.1:0-3178 GCA_041678445.1 Burkholderiaceae bacterium
GCCGGGAACAGGGTTTCCATCCGCTCGGCCAGACCCTCGACGGCGAGCTGGCGCAGATAGTCGTCGAGCGAAACGCCCGCGGGCGCCGGGAAAAGCGGCAGTTGCGGCTTGCCGAGCACCATCGACACATTGCAGCGGCGGGCGATCTCGACACTGTTGGCCAGCGCCGACGGCAGGTCGGCGAACAGCTCGCACATCTCATCCTGCGAGCGCAGGTACTGGTCCTCGGCGAAACGGCGCTGGCGGCGGGGATTGGCCAGGATCTCGCCCTCGGCGATGCACACCCGTGCCTCGTGCGCGCGAAACTCCGACGGGGTCAGGAACTGGACCGGATGGGTCGCCACCAACGGCAGCCCGGTGTCGGCCGCCAGCCACGCAGCGGCCCGGGTCTGGTGCTCGGCTTCCGGGATGCCGTAGCGCTGCACTTCCAGATAGAAGGCGTCCGGGAAACGCTGCGCCCAGCGCTGTGCGGCCGCTTCGGCGGCCTCGCGGTTGCCGGCCAGCAGGGCCTGGCCGACCTCGCCCTGGTGAGCCCCCGACAAGGCGATCAGGCCCTCGCCGAGCGGCCGGCCATCGGCAGCCGGTCCATCGAACCAGTCGGCCCGCAACTCGGCCCGGCCACGGTACTCGTTCTCCAGCCAGGCGCGGCTCAGCAGCTCGCAAAGACGCAGGTAGCCGGCATGGTTGCGCGCCAGCAGCAGCAAGCGGAACGGGCGATCGCGATCGCTCTCGTTGGTGACCCAGCAATCGACCCCGCAGAGCGGCTTGAGGCCTCGGGCGCGGGCCGCACCGTAGAACTTGATCCAGCCGAACAGGTTGCCCAGATCGGTGACCGCGACGGCCGGCTGGGCATCGGCAGCAGCCGCCGAAACCAGCGCATCGAGGCGCACGATCGAATCGCTGATCGAGTATTCCGAATGGACGCGCAGATGGACGAATCGGGGGTCGGTCATCGGTACAATTCTATCCCCATGCCCCGCGAACTCTCCCATCGGAACGCCGCCCTCCTGCTCGCCTTCTGTGCACTGTGCTGGAGCACTGCCGGCGTGCTCACCCGCCAGCTCGAGCGTGCCGAGGGTTTCGAGATCACCTTCTGGCGCAGCTTCTTCTGCGTCATCACGATGATTGCCATCCTGGCCTGGCGGCACCGCGGCAATCCGTTCGCCCCGGTCGTGGCGATGGGCTGGCCGGGACTGTTCTCGGGCTTCATGTGGTCGATCATGTTCACCTGCTTCATGGTGGCGCTCAGCCTCACCAGCGTCGCCAACACGCTGCTGGTGCTGAGCATCGCGCCGCTGCTGGCCGCGCTGCTCGGGCGCGCGGTGCTGGGCCACCGCATTGCACCGGCGACCTGGGGCGCGATCTGCCTGGCCGGTCTGGGTATCGGCTGGATGGTACGCGATAGCGTCTCGGCCGAGGGCCTGACCGGCATGCTGGTGGCAGCGGCCGTGCCGCTGGCCTCGGCGGCCAACATCGTCGCCCTCAAGAAGCTGCAGGCCGAGGTCGATCTCGCGCCGGCCGTGCTGGTCGGTGCGATCCTGTCGTGCCTGTTCGTCCTGCCGGTGGCCTGGCCGGTCGGCGGCAGCGCCCACGACCTGTCCATCCTCGCCCTGATGGGTTTCGGCCAGCTTGCCGTGCCCTGCTTCCTGATGGTCCGGGCGACCCGCTCGCTGGCGCCGCACGAGGTCGCACTGATCGCGCTGCTCGAAGTGGTCTTCGGCCCGATCTGGGCCTGGCTGGGCGCCGGTGAGACCATGTCGACCGCCACCCTGCAGGGCGGCACCGTGGTGCTGGTCGCGCTGATCGGCAATGCCCTGCTCGAACGCAGCCGCCCGGCGGTCGCCGTTTCGCGCGTGCCGACGTGAACCGGTGCGTGCCGACGTGAGCCCGCCAGGCCTGTCCGGGAACCAGCCCGACCCGTCCGGCGGCCGCGCGCGCCTGGAGCCGCTCGCCGGTTTCGACGCCGCCAGCGTCCGCGGCGTCCTGACCGATCTCGACGACACGCTGAGCACCGGCGGGCGGCTCGATCCCGACGCCTTCGCGGCGATGCAGCGGCTGCAGACGGCCGGCTTCAGGATCGTTCCGGTCACCGGCCGCTCAGCCGGCTGGTGCGACCACTTCGTCCGGATGTGGCCGGTCGACGCGGTGATCGGTGAAACCGGCGCTTTCTACATGGTCAGGGAAGGCAACGGCGTACGCACCGTCTTCACCCCCGATGCCGCGGCGCTCGAAGCGGCGCGCAGCCGGCGCACGGCGATCGCACAGAAGGTGCTGGCCGAAGTCCCCGAGGCCGCGCTGGCCGGTGACCAGCCCTACCGGCTGGTCGACCTGGCCATCGACATCGCCGAGTCGATCGTGCCACCCGTGAGCCCGCCCCGCGTGGCCCGGATCGTCGAGCTGCTGCGTGCCGAGGGCATGCACGCGCAACCGAGTTCGATCCACGTCAACGCCTGGTTCGGCGAGTTCGACAAGGGGCGCACCGCCCGCAAGCTGCTCGCCGAACACTTCGGCGACGCCGACGAAGCCGCCCGCGACCGCTGGGTCTGCATCGGCGACGCCCCGAACGACGCGCCCCTGTTCGCCGCATTCCGGCACTCGGTAGGGGTTGCCAACCTGCGCGAGCACGCCGACCGGATACCGGTGCTGCCGGCCTGGATCACCCTGTCCGCCAACGGCGCCGGCTTCGCCGAACTGGCCAACCACCTGCTCGCCGCGCGCGGCGGATGAAACGCGACTACGTCGGTCGTTTCGCCCCTTCTCCGACCGGCCCGCTGCACGCCGGCTCGCTGGCCACGGCGCTGGCCAGCCGGCTCGACGCCCTGGCCCACGACGGGCGCTGGCTGCTGAGGATCGAAGACCTCGACCCACCACGGGAGGTCGCGGGCGCGGCCACCGCGATCGTCGATGCGCTGGCGCAACTGGGTTTCGCACACGACGGCCCCGTGCTCCACCAGAGCCGGCGACACGCGCTGTACCAGCAGGCCTTCGAGCAGCTGCGCACTGCCGGGCTCGTCTACCCATGCTGCTGCACCCGGCGCGAAATCGCCGATTCCGTTACCGCCCGGCAACGCCATCGCGAAGCCGTCTATCCGGGCACCTGTCGCAACGGGATGGCGCCCGGACGCACGGCCCGCGCCTGGCGGCTGCGGGTCGGCGACGCCGTCATCGCCTGGGACGA
>JBAYOD010000304.1:0-3139 GCA_041678445.1 Burkholderiaceae bacterium
CCCGCCAGCGGCTTCGAGCCGGACCGCATCGTCGACCTCAGCTCGCGTGCCGAGCGCCAGCGCCTGTCGCGCTCGGCGCTGCGCGCCTACTTTGCGATCGCCGACCACTGGCAACTGCGCGACGAGGACGCGCGCGAGCTGCTCGGCGGCCTGTCGAGCAGCGCCTGGTACGAGTGGAAGAAGAAGCCCGACCGGCTGCTCGAAGTCGACCGCATCACGCGCATTTCCTACCTGATCGGCATCTACAAGGCGCTGCACATCCTGTATGGCGAGGCGCTGGCCGACGAATGGCCGAGCCTGCCCAACAGCAACACGATCTTCGCCGGCCGCACGCCGCTGGCCTACATGATCTCCGGCGGCCTGCTGGCCATGCAGACCGTGCGCCGGCTGCTCGATGCGCGGCGAGGCGGTCTTTGAGCGCGGCCCTGCCATCCAGTCGGCAGATCCGGCAGTTCGACACCTGCCGCCTGATCCCGTCGCGCTTCGTGGCTCACGAGGATTCGGTGCTGGCCGGCATTGCCGGCAGCGACACCGAGCTGGCCGACTTGTTCGACCTGGACAATGCGACCAACGATCGGCTGCTGGCCGAGCGCGGACTCCTGCCGGGCATCGGCATCGGGGAGCTGGTGTTCGGCGTGCCGAACTTCCGCGTCGTCAACGCGGCCTTCTGCCATGCGCGCCCCGAGGGCAGCCGCTTCAACGGGCCGCAGCGCGGGGCCTGGTACTGCGCGTTCGAGATCGAGACCGCGCTGGCCGAGGTGGCCTTCCACAAGACCGTCGAGTACCAGGAAATCGGCCGGTTCGAGGACAGCGTGCGCTACCAGTGCTTCCTCGCCGACTTCAGCCATGAGTTCCATGACCTGCGCAACGACCCCCGTTTCGCCGCCTGCCTGGATCCGCGCAGCTACCGGACTTCGCAGCGGCTGGCGGCGCGCCTGCTCGCGCGCGGAGCGATCGGCCTCGTCTACCCGAGCGTGCGCCGCGCCGGGGGCACCAACCTGGTCTGCTTCCGCCCGCCGGTAGTCGGCAACCCCCGGCAGGCCGGCGTCTGGCGGTTCACCTGGTCGGGCCGCCCGGAACCGGTCATTACCGCCGAGCGAAGCCGCCGCGGCGCAGGCGGTCGGCGCTGAGGCCCGGGCCCGGTGGCTTGCGCCGGGACGCGCGGGCCACTTATGATTGGCGCCCCTCGCTGGCGGCCGTCGTGCGTCCGCCAGCGGCGCTGCAAGCCCTCCATGGACACTGAATGAGCAAAGCCCTGATCATTGCCGAGAAGCCCTCGGTGGCCGCCGACATCGCGCGGGCGCTGGGCGGTTTCACGCGCCAGGGTGACTGGTTCGAGAGCGACGACTACATCGTCTCGTCCGCAGTCGGCCATCTGGTCGAGATCGCCGCCCCCGAGCAATACGAGGTCAAGCGCGGCAAGTGGTCGTTCGCCCATCTGCCGGTGATTCCGCCGCACTTCGACATCCAGCCGATCGCCCGGAACGAGGAACGGCTCAAGATGCTCGCCCGGCTGATCCGGCGCAAGGACGTCGATCTGCTGATCAACGCCTGCGACGCCGGTCGCGAGGGTGAGCTGATCTTCCGGCTGATCGCCCAGTACGCCAAGGCCAGGCAGCCGATCAAGCGCCTGTGGCTGCAGTCGATGACGCCGGCAGCGATCCGGGAAGCCTTTGCCAACCTGCGCGACGACCAGCAGCTGCGGCCGCTGGCCGATGCGGCCCGCTGCCGTTCCGAAGCCGACTGGCTGGTCGGCATCAACGGCACGCGCGCGATGACCGCCTTCAATTCGCGCGACGGCGGTTTCTTCCTGACCACCGTCGGCCGCGTCCAGACCCCCACGCTGACCATCGTGGTCGAGCGCGAGGAGAAGATCCGCCGCTTCGTGCCGCGCGACTACTTCGAGGTGCACGGACAGTTCGGCGCGCAGGCCGGCCAGTACGGCGGCCGCTGGTTCGATCCCGATTTCCGCAAGAAGGACGACGATCCAGAGGCACGGGCCGAGCGGATCTGGGACCGCGCCCGGGCCGAGGCCATCGCGGCGGCCTGCCAGGGCCGCACGGGCACGGTCACCGAGGAGTCCAGGCCGACCACCCAGCAGTCGCCGGCGCTGTTCGACCTGACCAGCCTGCAGCGCGAGGCCAACGGCCGTTTCGGCTTCTCGGCGCGCACGACACTGGCCCTGGCGCAGGCGCTCTACGAACGCCACAAGGTGCTGACCTATCCGCGCACCGATTCGCGCGCGCTGCCCGAGGACTACCGCGACACCGTCGTGGCCACCATGGAAATGCTGCGCGACGGCCAGGCCAAGGGCAGCACCGCCGAGTTCGCGCCATTCGCCCGTCAGGTGCTGGACGGCGGCTGGGTCCGGCCGAACAAGCGGATCTTCGACAACGCCAAGGTCTCCGACCACTTCGCGATCATCCCGACGCTGCAGGCGCCGAAGACCGGCGGCCTGTCCGAGGCCGAGCACAAGATCTACGATCTGGTCGTCAGGCGTTTCCTCGCGGTGTTCTTCCCGCCGGCCGAGTACCTGGTCACCACCCGCATCACCCAGGTCGGCGAACACCGCTTCCGCACCGACGGACGCGTGCTGGTCAAGGCCGGCTGGCTGGCGATCTACGGCCGCCAGGGTGGCAGCGACGATACGCTGGTGCCGGTGGCGCCGGACGAGAAGGTGCTGGCCGACCCGGTCGAGAGCGTGGGCCTGAGCACACGCCCGCCGCCGCGCTACAACGAGGCGACGCTGCTGTCGGCGATGGAGGGGGCCGGCAAGCTGGTCGAGGACGACGAGTTGCGCGAGGCGATGGCCGAAAAGGGCCTCGGCACGCCGGCCACCCGGGCCGCGATCATCGAGGGGCTGATCGCCGAGAACTATCTGGTGCGCGAAGGCAAGGAGCTGATCCCGACGCCCAAGGCCTTCCAGCTGCTGACCCTGCTGCGCGGGCTCGAAGTTACCGAGCTGACCGCCCCCGAGCTGACCGGCGAATGGGAGTACAAGCTCGCGCAGATGGAGCGCGGCAAGCTGTCGCGCGAGCTGTTCATGCACGAGATCGCCGAGATGACCGAGCGCATCGTCGAGCGTGCGAAGAACTTCGGCACCGGCACCGTGCCGGGCGACTATGCAACGCTGACCGCG
>JBAYOD010000305.1:0-3120 GCA_041678445.1 Burkholderiaceae bacterium
CCGCTCGGCACCGTTGGCGCGCCCCGCCTCTCCTATGGCGTGCGCAGCGAGCTGACGCTGTCCGACAACCTCCAGCATTACCGCAGCGATCGGGCGCGCAGCGATGCGCGGCTCGAAGTCACGCCCTACGTCATGGCCAGCTCGGAACGGCCACGCGCCCGCTACCAGTTGTCGTACCAGATGCGCAACTTCGCGTATGCGCGCGACGACCGCGACCAGTTGTTTCGCCACAACCTGAGCGGCGACGGCAGCTTCGCGCTGGCCGGCGACAAGCTGTGGGTCGATGTACGCGCCTTCATGGGCAGCGTCGCCGACGACATCTCCGGCGACCTGTCCGACGATCCGCTGTCCTCGTTCAGCAACTCCGGCCGCTACCGCAACTTCACGATCTCGCCCTGGTACCAGGACCGGATCGGCTCGCTGGCCACTTACCAGCTGCGCTATTCGCATACCCGCTCGAGCGGCTCGCAATCGCTGAACTACGCCGAGTCCAATCAGAGCGCCTCGGCCATCGTCGACGGCATCGACCGGGGCGCTGCCTGGAACTGGCGCTGGTTCGGCACTTTCCAGCGCAACGACTTCCGCGGCGGTTTCGAGCGTGATCGCCGGCACTCCGGCATGACGGTGTTCTACCGGGTCGGTCATCGCCTGCGCCTGTCGGGCGGCCTCGAATACGAGCAGATCGATGGCGTGCGCAACGATGACGGCGACGACTATGGCTGGGGACCCAGCTTCGGCTTCGACTGGAACCCGAATGCCCGGCTCAGCCTGAGCGCCAACATCGCCGAACGCTTCTATGGCACCACCGGCTCGGCCCGACTGGCCTGGACGCTGGCACGCAGCACGCTCGGCATGCAGTACCACCGCTTGATGATGAGCAGTGCCGACGGCTCGCTGCTGGCAATGGATCCGGGCGCGATGACCTCGAATCCGATTGGCCGGCCGAACACCATCATCGGTGACCTGCTCTCGCGTGGCATCCTGCTGCCCGAAGGCCTGCGACTGTCGCCCAGCTTCCTGACCGACGCGGCGGTTCTCGAGAATCGCCTCACCGCGTTCTGGGCCCTGGCCGGCGCCGGCCGCAGCCTGACCCTGTCGCTGTACCTGTCGAACCGTGAAACTCGCGCCGAGATTCCGGGCCTCAACACCGGCGGCGGCATCCGCGGCAGCGCCGGCCTGTCGTCGACCGGCTTCTCCGGCGAAGTCGAGGAGCGCGGCGCCGTGCTCGGCTACCAGCAGTCGCTCGGTGCACGCAGCCAGCTCAGCGCCAGCATCGCGCGCCGCTACGTCGAATCACCGACGGCCGATTTCGAGAACCAGCTGACCACCGTGCAGGCCGGCCTGTCATCACGCATCGACCGCGGCACCACGGTGTTCGGCGGCCTGCGCCACAGCACCCAGTCGACCCGCGGCCGCGGTACCGCCAGCCCCTACGACGAGAACGCGATCTACGGCGGCGTCGATTTCAGGTTCCGATAAGCATGTACGAGTCGTTCTACGGCCTCTCGGCCAAGCCCTTCCAGCTCAGCCCCGATCCGGAGTTCTTCTTCGGCAGCCGCGGCCATCGACGGGCAATGGCCTACCTCGAATACGGACTGCACCAGGCCGAGGGCTTCATCGTCGTGACCGGCGAAGTCGGCGCCGGCAAGACCACCATGGTGCACCAGCTGCTGCGCCGGCTGCCGGTCGACAAGGTGCTGCCGGTGCAGGTGGTCACCACCCAGCTCGACGCCTCCGACCTGGTGCGGGTGGTTGCGGGCGGCCTCGGCCTCGAAGCGGACATGGCCGACAAATCCTCGCTGCTGCTGCGCATCGAGCAGTTCCTCAGGCAGCTTCACGACGAGGGCCGGCGCGCCCTGCTGATCGTCGACGAGGCCCAGAACCTGGGCCCGGCCGCGATCGAGGAACTGCGCATGCTGTCGAACTTCCAGCTCGACAATCGCTCGCTGCTGCAAAGCTTCCTGATCGGCCAGCCCGAGCTGCGCGACCTGATGCAGCGTGCGGAAATGAGCCAGCTGAAGCAGCGCATCATCGCCGCCTACCACCTCGGCCCGATCGACCAGACCGAAACCCGGCAGTACATCGAACATCGCCTCGGCCACGCCGGCTGGAGCGGCGACCCGGCCTTCGACGAGGACGTCTTCGCCCGGATCCACGAAGTGACGGGCGGCATCCCGCGCCGGATCAACACCCTGGCCGACCGCCTGCTGCTGAGCGCCTTTCTCGCCGAGAAGCACACGATCAGCGCCCAGGACGTCAGCGAAATCGCCGAGGAACTGGCCAACGAGCTGGGGCCGCGGGCCGACACCGCCAACCTGGTCCACCTGCCCGCCGGGCGCGCGACCGGAATCTCACGCGAGGGCCTGGGCAACGACGAACGGCTCGCGCGCCTCGAGGACCGGGTCGCCGTGCTCGAATCCTCGACCGCACTGATCTACAGCGCGCTCAAGCGGGTGCTGCGCCGCTTCCGGCAAGGGGGAGGCAACGCCGCGAAGCCGGCACCGAACGCGACCCCGCAGTCCGAGCGCACCGCGGAGCGGCCGTGATGCGCAGGCACGCCAACGCCATGTCGATCGACGTGGAAGACTACTTCCAGGTCGCCGCCTTCGACCCCCACATCGACCGTGGCCAGTGGGATACGCTCGAATGCCGGGTGGCTCGCAACATCGAACGCATCCTGGCGTTGCTCGAACGTCACGACACCCGGGCCACCTTCTTCACCCTGGGCTGGGTGGCCGAGCGCTACCCCGGCGTGGTGCGCGCGATCGTCGCCGGTGGGCATGAACTGGCCAGCCATGGCTATGGTCACCAGCGGGTCAGTGCGCTGAGCCCTGAGGCCTTTCGCGAAGACCTGCTGCGCGCCCGCGGCCTGCTCGAAGACGCCGGCGGCGTCGCCATCACCGGTTACCGTGCCCCGAGCTTCTCGATCGGGCGCAACAACCTGTGGGCTCACGACGTGCTGGCCGAAACCGGCCACCGCTACAGCTCCAGCGTCTACCCGATCGCACACGATCACTACGGCATGCCGGAGGCCCCACGCTTTGCCTGGCGCACGACCAGCGGCATCACCGAAATCCCGCCCAGCTCGCTGCGCATGCTGGGGCGCAATCTGCCGGCCTC
>JBAYOD010000306.1:0-3107 GCA_041678445.1 Burkholderiaceae bacterium
ATGCCGCTGTTCCACAGGTAGTGGCGACTGGCCAGGTAGCGTTCGGCCGTGGCGGCATCGGGTTTCTCGACAAACTCTGCGATCGCCCGGACCGCCCCTTCTGCGCTCGCGGCACGGATGTAGCCGTAGCCGGTTTCGGGCCGATCGGGCACCACGCCGAAGGTGACGATGGCGCCGGCGCGGGCCGCCGCGAGGCCATCAGCCACCGCCGCATGGAAAGCACCCGGCTCACGCATCACATGGTCGGCCGGCATCACCAGCAGGATGGGATCGCGGCTGCCGCGCCGCGCAACATGCGCGGCCAGCGTCAGCGCCGGGGCCGTGTTGCGGCCCACCGGCTCGAGCACGATCTGCGCCGGCGCGCAGCCGGTGCTGCGCAGTTGCTCGGCCGTCACGAAGCGGTATTCCTCGTTGCAGACGACGATCGGCGCCCGTAGCGCCGGCAGCCCCCCGGCCAACGCGGAGCCGGCAGCGTCTCGTGCAGGGTCGCCGGCGTCCGGCCCGGCATCGGGCCAGCCGTCCATCCGGCATACCGTCTGCTGCAGCATCGTCTGGCTCCCGCCCAGCGCGAGCAGTTGCTTCGGGTATCTCTCGCGCGACAGCGGCCACAGGCGCGTTCCGGAGCCCCCGGACAGGATCACGGGTTGCAGGTCGGACATCATCGAATCCCACACAGGAAAGGGCGGCCCATTCTACCCGCGGCGACCGTTGTTGCCGCGTGACCCTGTGGGCGGGGACTGTAGAAAAACAGCGAAGGAGAGGATAATGGATCTGCCCGCCAGGCCTCGTTCCGGCGGCCACGGAGACCTCTCCGGAATCATTCATCGTTTCGCCTCTCCCGCGCCTTGGCCCTGCCCTCGTTTCGCCTCAATATCCAGCCGCGCGCCCTGATCGCCGGCCTCTACGACGCCCTCGCAGCAGCCGTCTGCTGGATGATCAGCTTCCGTGTCGCCTACGGCTTCACGCTCGACCCGTTCGCGATGTCCGCGCTGCTGTGGACGCTGCCCGTGGTACTGGCGATCCAGGTCGGCTGCTTCGCCACCTTCCGGATCTACCGCGGCATCTGGCGCTACGCGAGCTTCCACGACTTCCGCCAGATCGCTGCGGCGGTCGGGGTCTCCGCCCCGATCGTCACAACGGTCCTGTTCCTGTGGTCGCGCGCCGAACTGGTCCCACGCAGCGCCCTGTTGCTCGACCCCATCCTGCTGATCTTCTTCATGGCCGGCGGGCGCATCTTCTATCGCTGGTGGAAGGAACATCGGCCCTACCAGGGGCTGCGTGGCCAGGGCAAGCCCGTGCTGGTGCTCGGCGCCGGCGACGCCGGCTACAAGCTCGTGATGCAGCTCGCCCGCAGCCAGACCTGGTCGGTGGTCGGGCTGCTCGACGACAACCGCAACAAGGTCGGCCGCGACGTCTACGGCGCACCGGTGCTGGGTTCCTGGGACAACGCCGCCGCCATCGCGCGCTCCACCGGTGCCCGGCACGCCCTGCTCGCGGTCGGCACGGCCGACCGCCGGGTACGCCGGCGTGCCTTCGATCTGTGCGAGCCGGCCGGACTGAGGCTGCTGGTCGTCCCCGACATCGACGAGATGATCAACGGACACGTCCGGGTGTCATCGATCCGCGACATCGAGGTCGACGATCTGCTCGGCCGCGACCCGGTCAGTCTGGACGTGACCGGCCTGTTGCAGATGCTGGCCGGCCGGACCGTGCTGGTCACCGGCGCCGGCGGCTCGATCGGCTCGGAGCTGTGCCGGCAGATCGCCCGCTTTTCGCCGCGCAGCCTGGTGCTGTTCGACAGCAACGAGTACGCGCTGTACCGCGTCCACGAGAACCTGTTGCACGACGTCGAGGGCCTGGAACTTCACCCGGTGATCGGCGACGTCAAGGACGGCGGCTGGCTGGACAGGGTTTTCGAGCAGCACAGCCCGCAGGTCGTCTTCCACGCGGCGGCCTACAAGCATGTGCCGCTGATGGAGAACGAGAACGCCTGGCAGGTCGTCCAGAACAACACGCTGGGCACCGCCACGCTGATGGACACGATCGAGCGCCATCCGGTCGAGCACGCGGTGTTCGTCTCGACCGACAAGGCCGTCAACCCGACCAGCGTGATGGGCGCCAGCAAGCGGCTGGCCGAGCTGCTGCTGCTGCGCCGGGCGCGCCGATCACGCACCCAGGCGGTGGTCGTGCGCTTCGGCAACGTCCTCGGTTCGACCGGCAGCGTCGTACCCAAGTTCAAGGAGCAGATCGCGCGCGGCGGACCGATCACGATCACGGACCCCGACATCCGCCGCTACTTCATGTCGGTTTCGGAAGCCGCCCAGCTCGTGCTGCAAGCCAAGCTGCTGGGCAATGGCGGTGAAGTCTTCGTCCTCGACATGGGCGCACCGGTGCGCATCGTCGATCTGGCCCGTGACCTGATCCGGCTCTCGGGTCTGACCGAGGAACAGATTCCGATCGAGATCACCGGCCTGCGCCCCGGCGAGAAACTCTACGAGGAGTTGCTGGCCGACAGCGAGGCCACGCTGCCGACCCGCCACCCGAAACTGCGGATTTCCCGCTCGACCGGCCTGCCCGACGATGCCTGGGAGCGCGAGGTCATGAGCTGGCTGACGCAGCCCGGCCATCCCGAACCGGCCGAGGTCCGGGCCGGACTCGCCCGCTTCATTCCGGAATACACGCCCTACGGCGATACCGCAGCCGAGCCGCCCAGCTCCAAGGTCATTCCGCTGCACGTGCGTACCGCCTGACACCGTTCAGCCGCCGAGCAGGCCCTCCAGCTCGGCGACGATCCGCTCGGCGGCGCGCCCGTCCCACAATGCCGGACGCCGCCCCTTGCTGCCACCGTCACCGGTCAGGGCCGCCTGCGCCGCAGCGACGATCCGGGCCGGATCACAGCCGACCAGGGTGTTGGTCCCTTCGTCGACGGTCACCGGCCGCTCGGTGTTCTCGCGCAGGGTCAGGCAGTGGATGCCGAGCGCGGTCGTCTCTTCCTGCAGGCCGCCGCTGTCGGTCAGGATCAGGCGGGCGTCCTTCCACAGGTTCAGAAAGTCCATGTACGACAGCGGCCTGGTCAGCACGATCGACGGACCGAGGTCGTGGCCGCC
>JBAYOD010000307.1:0-3107 GCA_041678445.1 Burkholderiaceae bacterium
CACGCCGATCGATGACGACTTCGGGCAGTCGTTCTCGGCGCCCCGCCGGCAGATCTCGCATTCGCCGCAGCCCAGCCAGGGAAACACGACGAAGTCGTGACCCAGCGCGTCGTCGCCGATCGGAGCGTCGGGACCCTTGGCCACCAGCCGGCCGAAGACCTCATGGCCCATGACCAGCGGCAGCCTGACGCCGCGCTCGGTCAGGCTCAGCCGCTTGCCGCCGCCGAGATCGTAGAAGCCCTCCTGCAGGTGCAGGTCGCTGTGACAGACGCCGCAGCGCAAGACCTCGATCAGCACTTCGGTGCCGGTGGGCACGGGATCGGCCGCCTCCATCGGTTCAAGCGGAGCGCCGAGCCGGGTCACCGCATAGGAACGCATCGCCTTCGTCTCCTTGTCCTGGTTCCCGTCGTGCCCTGCCTTCGTGCCCTGTCGTCGCGTCATCACCGGCCGGGCCGACGGTTTCATTCGAGTGCCTTCCGAGTGTACCCGCAGTCCCGGCTGCGTTACTGTAGTCTGGCCCAGTTTGCCGATTCCGCCTGCCATGACCGCCATCGCTTCGCCCATCCCTTCGCAGATCGCAACCCACCACGCCGAGTTCACGCAATGGCGGCGCGACATCCACGCCCATCCGGAACTGGGCTTTGCCGAAACCCGCACCGCCGATCTGGTCGCCAGCCGGCTCGAATCGTTCGGCATCGAAGTGCATCGCGGCATCGGCCGAACCGGGGTGGTCGGCGTGCTGCGCAACGGCAGCTCGACCCGCTCGATCGGCCTGCGCGCCGACATGGATGCGCTGCCGATCCAGGAGGCCAACAGCTTCGCGCACCGCTCGCGGCACGATGGCCGCATGCACGCCTGCGGCCACGACGGCCACACGGCGATGCTGCTCGGCGCCGCCCGGGTGCTCGCCGAGACACGCGCCTTCGACGGCGTCGTCAACTTCATCTTCCAGCCTGCCGAGGAAGGCCTGGGCGGCGCACGGGCCATGATCGACGACGGCCTGTTCGAACGCTTTCCCTGCGACACGATCTTCGGGATGCACAACCGGCCCAGGCTGGCGGTCGGCCGCTTCGCGGTACGCGCCGGCCCGATGATGGCGGGCGGCGCCTTCTTCGATATCGACATCGTCGGGGTCGGCGCCCATGGCGCGCGTCCGGAGGCCGGCATCGACCCGATCGTCGTCGGCACCCAGGTGGCTTCGGCGCTGCAGACCATCGTGTCGCGCAATGTCGCCCCGGTCGATACCGCCGTGCTGTCGATCACCCGGTTCCACGCGGGCGACGCCTACAACGTCATCCCGCAGACCGCCCGGCTGTCCGGCACGGTGCGGGCCTTCTCGAATGCAACGATGACGATGATCGGCGAGCGGATGAAGCGCACCGCCGAAGGGGTAGCGCAGGCGATGGGCGCGCAGGCGCAAGTCGACTTCCGGGTCAATTTCGCCCCGACGGTCAACGATCCGGAACAGGCCGAATTCGCTGCCGGCGTCTGTGCGGAACTGGTCGGCGCCGACCGGGTCGACCGCAATCCGCCGCTGATCATGGCCAGCGAGGACTTCTCCTTCATGCTCGAACAGGTGCCGGGCTGCTACCTGAACATCGGCAACGGCGACGCCGAAGGCGCCTGCGAAGTCCACCATCCGGCCTACGATTTCAACGACGATGCAATCCCCTTCGGCGTTGCCTTCTTCGTGCGCAGCGTCGAGCGCAAGCTGGCCGGCGGCTGACCGATGTCCCATCAAAGCGCCGGGGATTTCGCCCTGACCCCGGCCCGGATTTCCTACACTGCCGGATTCCTTCGATGAACCCCGCTTCGATGAACCCCTCCCACCGAACCCCCGCCATGCCCACTTCACGCCCCGCGACCGCCGCCTCTCCCGAACGCCCGCGCGGTTTCGCGCGACGGGATTTCCTCGGCCTGTCGGGCACGACGCTGCTCGGCGGCCTCGCTCTGCCCGGCCTCGTGCTGGCACGCACGACCGCCGCAGGCAGCGACCAGGCGGCGCCGGTCTACGAACCCCACCGTGGCCAGCCCGGCAAGGACGTCATCTGGATCCCCTCCCCGGACAAGCTCGTCCACCGGATGCTGTCGATGGCGCAGCTCAAGCCCAGCGACTATCTGATCGACCTGGGCTCCGGCGACGGCAAGATCGTCATCGCGGCGGCCCGCGATTTCGGCACCAGCGGCCTGGGCATCGAGTACAACCCTGACATGGTCGGGCACGCGCAACGCAACGCGCAGGCCGCCGGGGTGGCCGATCGCGCCCGCTTCGAGAAGGCCGACATCTTCGAATCCGACTTCTCGCGGGCCAGCGTCATCACCATGTACCTGCTGCCGCACCTGAACATGCGCCTGCGCCACCGGTTGATGGCACTCAAGCCCGGCACCCGGATCGTCTCGCACGAGTTCAGGCTCGGTGACTGGACCGCCGACGAAACCTCGCGGATCAACGGCGCCTCGGTCCACCTGTGGCTGGTACCCGGCAACTTCGGGGGCGAGTGGACGCTGCGCTTCCCGCAGCGCAAGGGACCGGCGATGGCCACGCTCGACGTCGAGCAGACCTTCCAGAATTTCCGCGGCCGGGTCGTGTTCGAGGACTTCGAGACCACGTTCCGTGAACCCAAGGTGGCCGGCGATCGTGTCCGCTTCGCCTTCACCGACGAGGAAGGCCGGCTGCGCCGCTTCGAAGGCCGCCTCGACGGCGGCTCGCTGACCGGCACCGTCCACGACGACGAGCAGAGCGTGCCGTTCACCGCCACCCGCAACGGCAACGCCCGTGTGGTCGGCGGTTCGACACCGGTGACCGAATCCGACGTCTTCAACAACTGATGCACGCACCGGCCTCCGATCCGCAGCAGACCCTGTCGCTGCGGCACGCGATCGCGATCATCGTCGGCATCGTCATCGGGGCCGGCATCTTCAAGGCGCCGTCACTGGTCGCGCAGTTCACCGGCTCACCGGGCTGGATGCTGGCAGCCTGGGCAGCCGGTGCGCTGGTCTCGCTGGCCGGCGCGCTGTGCTACGCCGAACTCGCGGCGGCCTGGCCGCATGCCGGCGGTGACTACCACTTCCTGTTCCGGGCCTATGGTCCGCGCGTGGCCTTCCTG
>JBAYOD010000308.1:0-3093 GCA_041678445.1 Burkholderiaceae bacterium
CACGACCGCGTACTCGGCGAAGGCCGCGCAACCCAGGTGATGGTTCAGGGTGCCGCCGGGCTGGCCGTCGATCCCCACACCAGACACCGCGCGCAGGCGCTTGTAGCCGCCCAGCAGCGAACCGGTGGCATTGGACTGTCCGCCCGGCACGCACAGGGCTGGCCGGCCCTTCGCGCAATTGGCGCAGCCGCCGCAATTGGGGCGGAAGATCAGCGCGACGTGGTCGCCGACCTTCAGGTCGGTGACGTCGGCGCCCAGCTCGACGACCTCGGCAGCCGCCTCGTGCCCGGGCACGATCGGCATCGGCCAGGGCCGGTCGGCATTGATCGCCGAGAGGTCGGAATGGCACAGGCCGGCAGCGCGAATCTTCACCAACAGTTCGCCGCGCCCGGGCGGCGCCACCTCGACTTCCTCGATCGACAGCGGCCGGCTGTCGGCATAGGGCATCGGCAGGCCCATCTCACGCAGCACCGCGGCGCGGAACTTCATCATCGGATCTCCTCGCTTGATTCGGCTATCCCCTGCACCGGGATCAGATCCCGGCCAGGCACAGGTACTTGATTTCCAGGTAGTCGTCGATCCCGTACTTCGAGCCCTCGCGGCCGAGCCCGGACTGCTTGACGCCGCCGAACGGCGACACCTCGTTCGACAGGATGCCACTGTTCACACAGACCATGCCGGCCTCGATCGCCTCGGCGACACGAAAGATGCGGCCGACGTCGCGCGCATAGAAATAGGCAGCGAGCCCGAACTCGGTGTCGTTGGCCATCGCCACCGCCTCGTCGTCGGTCTTGAAGCGGAACAGCGGAGCCAGCGGGCCGAAGGTCTCCTCGCGCGCAACCATCGATTCCGGCGACACGCCGGTCAGCACGGTGGGCTCGAAGAACAGCCCGCCCAGCGCGTGGCGCTTGCCACCCTCGGCGACCTTCGCCCCCTTGGCCAGCGCATCGGCGATGTGCTCCTCGACCTTCGCGACCGCCGACGCCTCGATCAGCGGGCCGACCACGACGCCCGCATCGACACCATTGCCGACCTTCAACTGCGCGACCCGTGCCGCGAACTTCTCCGCGAACGCATCGTAGACGCCGTCCTGCACATAGAGTCGGTTGGCGCAGACGCAGGTCTGGCCGGCGTTGCGGTACTTGGACGCGATCGCACCCTCGACGGCGGCGTCGAGGTCGGCATCGTCGAAGACGATGAACGGCGCGTTGCCGCCGAGTTCGAGCGACAGCTTCTTGACCGTGTCGGCCGACTGGCGCAGCAGGATGCGGCCGACCTCGGTCGAGCCGGTGAACGAGACCTTGCGCACCAGCGGGTTGGTGCACAGCTCCTGGCCGATCGCGCTCGACGAGCGGCCGACGATCATGTTGAACACGCCCGGCGGGAAACCGGCCTGCTCGGCCAGTTCGACCAGCGCCAGCGCGCTCAGCGGCGTGAGCGTGGCCGGCTTGGCCACCACGGTACAGCCGGCCGCGAAGGCCGGTGCAACCTTGCGCGTGATCATCGCGATCGGGAAGTTCCACGGCGTGATCGCCGCGCAGACGCCGATGCCCTGCTTGAGCGCGAACAGGCGCCGGTCGTTCTGCGTGGTCGGGATCACGTCGCCGTAGGCGCGCTTGCCCTCCTCGGCGAACCACTCGATGAATGAGGCCCCGTAGGCCACCTCGCCGCGCGCCTCGGCCAGCGGCTTGCCCTGCTCGGTGGTCATCAGCAACGCCAGGTCTTCGGTGTGCGCGATCACCAGCTCGAACCAGCGGCGCATGATCGCGGCCCGGTCCTTGGCGGTGCGGCCCCGCCAGGCGGGCAACGCGCGGTCGGCGGCTTCGATCGCCCGGCGCGTCTCGGCCGCGCCCATGTCGGCCACCTCGATGATGGCCTCGCCGGTGGCCGGGTTGCCGACAGTCACGCGCCGGCCCTCGTCACCGTCGACCCATTGGCCGTCGATGTAGCCCCGGGCCTTCAGCAGCGCCCTGTCCTTCAGTTGCAATGTCATGACCTTTCTCCGTCCGCTCATTTCATCGTCGGCATCACGAACTCGGCGCCGGCCCGGATGCCGGTCGGCCAGCGCTGCGTGACGGCCTTGTAGCGGGTGTAGAAGCGCACGCCCTCGGGGCCGTGCATGTGATGGTCGCCGAACAGCGAGGCCTTCCAGCCGCCGAAGGAATGGAAGGCCATCGGCACCGGGATCGGCACGTTGACGCCGACCATGCCGATCTGCACGCGCAGCGCGAACTCGCGGGCCGCGTCGCCGTCCCGGGTGAAGATCGCACAGCCGTTGCCGAACTCGTGCGCGTTGATCAGGCCCAGCGCCTCCTCGAAATCCCCGGCGCGGACGATGCCGAGCACCGGGCCGAAGATCTCCTCTTCGTAGATCTTCATGCCGGGCCGGACCTCGTCGAACAGGCAGCCGCCGAGAAAGAATCCCTGCTCGTTGCCGGCCACCTTCAGGCCGCGTCCGTCGACCACCAGCTTCGCGCCCTCGGCCACGCCGGCGTCGACGTAGCCGCGCACCTTGGCCAGGTGCGCGCCCGTCACCAGCGGACCCATTTCGGCGCTGTCGTCCATGCCCGGCGCCACCTTGATCTTCGGCACCCGGTCGGCCAGCCGCTCGATCAGCCGGTCGGCAACATCGCCGACCGCCACCGCGATCGACACCGCCATGCAACGCTCGCCGGCCGAGCCGTAGGCCGCGCCGATCAGCGCATCGACCGCCTGGTCGAGGTCGGCGTCGGGCATCACGACCATGTGGTTCTTGGCGCCACCCAGCGCCTGCACCCGCTTGCCGGCCACGCTGGCGGTGTCGTGGATGTAGCGGGCGATCGGGGTCGAGCCGACGAAGCTGACGGCCGCCACCTGCGGGTGGGCGAGCAGCGCGTCGACCGCTTCCTTGTCACCGTTGACGACGTTGAAGACCCCGTCGGGCAGGCCGGCCTGCCTGAGCAGATCGGCCATCAGCAGCGAGGCCGACGGATCGCGCTCGGAGGGCTTGAGCACGAAGCTGTTGCCGGCCGCCAGCGCCACCGGGAACATCCACATCGGCACCATCACCGGGAAGTTGAACGGGGTGATGCCGGCGCACACGCCCAGCGGCTG
>JBAYOD010000309.1:0-3056 GCA_041678445.1 Burkholderiaceae bacterium
TGGCCGGGCGGATGCCGAAGGCCGGCGCTCCGACCAGGACCAGTCGGCGTACGCGTGCGGGAAAGTGCGCGGCAATGAAGCCGGCCACCATTGCGCCGAACGAGAAACCGACCAGGTCGACCGATGCGTCACCGAGCAGGGTCTGCAGTGCCTGTTCGACAGGCTGCGGCAGTGCGTCGGCGTCGCCGCCGCCGGGTGGGCGGGCGGACTCCCCGAAGCCGGGCAGATCCGGAATCCAGACCTGCCGGCCGGCAGCCACCAGCGCGGCGATGTTGCGCACCCAGTGATTCCAGCTGCCCGAGCCACCGTGCAGCAGCAGCACCGGCCGACCCTCGCCCCAGCTGCGAAAGACGATTCCACCTTCGCCACCGGGCAGCGCATGACGGCTGGCCGCCTGTTCGATGGCGGCGAGCTGCTCCAGATTCAGGACGGGGTCGGGCAGGCTGGGCAGGGTGACGGGCATCATCGATCCGGTGTCGTGTTCTTCGTTCGCAGTTCGCAGTTCGCAGTTCGCCACGGTCGCGTGCTGGCCGGGACGATCGCAACGGTAGGATACTTTTCCCGAGCCCTCATCGCATGGAGCAGTGCCGTGGATTTCGCCCCGAGCACCGAGCAGGAACAGATCCGCGCAGCCATCGAACGCGTCTGCGCCCCGTTCGACGACGATTACTGGTTGCGCAAGGACCAGACCGGCGGATTTCCGCACGACTTCCACAAGGCGCTGGCCGACGCGGGCTGGCTGGGCATCGCGATGCCCGAAGCCTATGGCGGCGCCGGACTGGGCATCAGCGAAGCGGCCTTGATGATGCACACGATCGCCGCCACCGGGGCCGGCCTGTCGGGAGCGTCGGCCGTGCACATGAACATCTTCGGGCTGCATCCGGTGGTGGTGTTCGGCACCGACGAGCAGAAGCAGCGCTGGCTGCCGCCGCTGATCGCCGGCGCCGACAAGGCCTGCTTTGCGGTCACCGAGCCCGACGCCGGCCTGAATACCCTCAAGCTCCAGACCCGCGCCGTGCGCGACGGCGACGAGTATGTGGTGGATGGCAAGAAGGTTTTCATTTCCACCGCGCAGGTGGCCAACAAGATACTGCTGCTGGCCCGGACGAAGCCGGTGCAGGAATGCCGGGGCACCGAGGGGCTGAGCCTGTTCTATACCGATCTGGACCGCAGCCGCGTGGAAGTCCGCGAAATCGACAAGCTGGGTCGCAAGTGCGTGGACACCAACGAGCTGTTCATCGACGGGCTGCGCATTCCGGTGCAGGACCGGCTGGGTGAACAGGACGAGGGTTTTTCGTACATCCTGCACGGCCTCAATCCCGAACGGATCCTGATCGGCGCAGAAGCCGTCGGTCTGGGGCGGGCCGCGCTGGCGCGCGCCGCCCGCTATGCCCGCGAGCGGATCGTCTTCGACCGGCCGATCGGGCAGAACCAGGGCGTCCAGCACCCGCTCGCGCAGGCCTGGATGGGGCTGGAGGCCGCCCACCTGATGGTGCAGAAGGCTGCCTGGCGATACGACCAGGGCCTGCCCTGCGGCGCCGAAGCCAATGCCGCCAAATACCTCGCCGCCGAGGCCTGCGCCAAGGCCTGCGAAATCGCCATCCTTACCCACGGCGGAATGGGCTACGCGAAGGCCTGCCATGTCGAGCGCTACATGCGCGAGTCGTGGATTCCGCGCCTGGCGCCGGTCAGCCAGCAGATGATCCTGTGCTTCATCGCGGAGAAGGTGCTGGGGCAGGACAAGTCGTACTGAGTCGGACAGAGCGGCCTGGTAGATTCCGGTCATGGCAACCGCATCTGCCCAGGGAAGCGACTGGTCCCGTGCCGAAGTCGAGGCGATCGTCGATGACCACCTGCACATGCTGATGCAGGAGCTGAGTGGTCAGCAATACAGCAAGACCGCACACCGCACGGGCCTGTCCCTGCGGCTGAATGGTCGCAGCGACGGCTCGATCGAATTCAAGCACGCAAACATCAGTTCGGTGCTGATCGATCTCGGCTGTCCGTATATCGTCGGCTACAAGCCGCGAAGCAACGCACAGGCACTGCTGTTCGATGTCGTCGAGGAAAGGATTGCCCGTGATCAAGTCTTCGATCAGGCGGCACGGCGCGCGGTCGAACAACCTGCGGTGGCACCGTTGTACGCCGACTATGGCTCGGCGCTCGTGGCTGCGCCAGCAGCGCTGCCGCGCGCCGAGACGGAACGAGGAGCTTACCGTCCGCAGTTTCGCGGTGTCGTGCGCGACTACCTCGATCGCGAGGCGCGCAACCGGTCCCTGGGTGAAGCGGGCGAAGGCTTTGTCGTCGCCTACGAACGGGCGCGTCTTCGGAAACTCGGCTGTGCGACGCTGGGCGATCGCGTCGAACATGTTGCTGCGACGCGTGGCGATGGCCTGGGCTTCGACGTGCTGTCTTTCGAGCCCGACGGGCGCGAGCGTTTCATCGAGGTGAAGACCACGGCCTTTGGAAAACAGACACCCTTCTACATTTCCCGAAATGAGGTCGAATTCTCGAAGGTTTACGCGCCGCAGTTCCGGCTCTATCGGCTGTTCGAGTTTCGAAGAACTCCCAGAATGTTTGCGCTGGAGGGTTCGGTGTCGGAGCGCTGCCTGCTCGATCCCGTCAGTTTCCTGGCTCGCGCAGGAGGGTGATCCTGCCCGAGCTTCTGTCATTGCAGCCAAGGATCTGGCCGACCGTCCTCGTTACTCACTGGAAGATCTGGACATTCGCGCGCTGGCCCAGGATGACCCGCGCGGTTTTCTGGCTCGGTGTGGCGAAGGGGCTGTACTCGACGAGGTGCAGCGCGATGACATCGCGGTCTATCCGTGGACGCACGTGGATCTCATCCATCCGGCTTCTGGAGAACCATGATCCATAAAAAACCCGCCAAGCGTTGCCGCCGGGCGGGTTGGGTGAATGAAGATTCTGGTGGGTGGTAACTGCGTCGTGCAGGTGGTAACCGCCCTATTCGTATCCTGATTACAGAGCTACGATTCGGAACTCGGTGGCCTTGGCGACCGGGCGCACGATGTTCTTCTCACGCTTCAAATCAACAA
>JBAYOD010000310.1:0-3051 GCA_041678445.1 Burkholderiaceae bacterium
CGCCACGTCGTTCATCCACATGCAGGTGTTGGCGATCAGCCAGACGATCCACAGCCTGCGGAAGACGCGGTCGAACAGCGGCGCCCACGGCGACGAGGAGTGGGTCGCTGCGCTGCGATCGGGAGATTTGCTGGGCTTCACGGAGCGCAACCGTTCATCATGGCGGTGATCAGGCGGCCAGTCGGGTGGCGGGGGCATCAGGAATGAGAACCGGCCAGCTTATCAGGTGCCGTCCCCGACAGGCATCGGGTGGTTTCCCGGCCGACATTCAGGAGGCGCGGAATTGCGCCGGCCTTGCCCGGCCGGCGACAATGGCGGCCTGTCCGCGAGAAAGCCTGCTTAACGGTACATGAACCCATCGAAGCCGTCGCCCGGCGCGCCTGCCGGTGCTCAGCCCCTGCACGAGATCCTGCGCGCCCAGGCCCGCCGCCGTCCCGATCATCCGGCCTACCTCTGGTATGGCGCGGCGCTCAGCTATGGCGAGCTCGATCGCTGCAGCGACGCCTTTGCCGCCCGGCTGGCCGCGCTGGGAGTGCGCCAGGGCGAGCCGGTGGCGCTGTTCATGCAGAACTGTCCGCAGTACGTGATCGCCCATTACGGGATCCAGAAGCTCGGCGCCGTCGTCTGTCCGTGCGGGCCGTTGAACAAGGCCCACGAACTGCAGTACCAGCTGGCCGATCTCGGCGCGCGGGTCATCGTGGCTGCGGCGCCGCTGTTGCCGGTGGTCGACCAGGTGCGGGCCGGTACGGCGCTCGCACACGTGTTCGTCGTCCACTATGCCGACCTGCTGCCCGCGGCGCCGACGATCGACCTGCCCGAGGAACTGGCGCGCCTGCGTGAGGCGCCGCGCGAGCTGCCGGCCGGCACCGAGGACTTCATCGCGGTGATGCGCACCGGTGCGCCGGCACCGCAGGTCACCGTCGATCTGCATGACACGGCGCTGATGACCTACACCTCGGGCACCACCGGCCTGCCCAAGGGGGCGATGCTGAGCTTCGACAACGCGTTGTACAAGACCGAGGTATCGGTCGCGCTCTACCGGGTTGGCGACGATGACGTGATGCTGGCGATTGCGCCGCTCTACCACATCGCCGGCATGCTGATGGGCGTCGACATGACGATCCATGCCGGGGCCACCACGGTGCTGCTGTACCGGTTCGACCCGAAGGCGGTGCTGCAGGCGATCGAGCGCCACAGGGTGAGCTGGTGGTACAGCATCGCGCCGATGAACGTCGCGGCCATGCAGGTGCCCGGCGCCCGCGACTACGACCTGGGCAGCCTGCGGCTGAACCCGGTGACCAGCTTCGGCATCACGTTCACCGAGGCGCTGGCTGCGCAGTGGCGCGGGTTCGCGGTGAACTGTGCCAGCTACGAGGCGGCCTACGGGCTGTCCGAGACCCACACCATGGACACCATCATGCCGGCTGACGCGGTGCGCTGGGGCACGCACGGCCAGGCCGTGCCCGGGACCACGATCCGGATCATCGATCCGGACACCGGTCGCGAGCTGCCGGCCGGCGAGCAGGGCGAAATCACCCTGCGCGGACGCGGCGTCTTCAAGGGCTACTGGCAAAAACCCGAGGCGACGGCGCAGACGCTGCGCGACGGCTGGGTGCACACCGGCGACATGGGGCGGCTCGACGCCGACGGCTACCTGAGCTTCATGGGCCGCTTCAAGGAGATGATCAAGGTCTCCGGCTACAGCGTGTTCCCGGAAGAGGTCGAGGCCATCCTGGTCCGCCATCCAGCCATCGCGCAGGCTGGCGTGATCGGCGTGCCCGACGCCGACAAGGGCGAGGTGGTCAAGGCCTTCATCGTTCTCGAACCGGCGCTGGCTGCCGATGCGCGGCCGACCGAGGCGCAGGTCATTGCCTGGGCCCGCGAGAACATGGCGGTCTACAAGGTGCCCCGCCAGGTCGTGTTCCGGGACGCCCTGCCGGCCACCGGCGCCGGCAAGATGCTGCGCCGGCTGCTCAGAGACGAGCCGTCGCTCAGGGACGAGCAATTGTGAGGCGGCTGCTGATCGCCAACCGCGGCGAGATCGCGCTGCGCATCCTGCGCGCAGCCCACGACCTGGGCCTGGCGGTGGTGGCCGTGCATTCGCGCGACGACGCCGCGCTGGCGCATCTGGCGATGGCCGACGCCTGCGTGGCGCTGGCCGGCGACGGACCGGCCGCCTACCTGGACGTCGACGCCGTGCTGGCCGCTGCCGCACAGACCGGCTGTGATGCCGTCCATCCGGGTTACGGCTTGCTGAGCGAACGCCCCGATTTCGCGGCGGCCTGCGGGCGGGCCGGCCTGAACTTCGTGGGGCCGGCCGTGGCCCAGCTCGAACTGTTCGGCGACAAGGCGAAGGCGCTCGGGCAGGCCCGCGCCTGTGGCGTGCCGGTGATGGCGTCGACCCCGGGTGGCGCGACGCTGGCCGAGATCGAGGCCTTTTTCGACGCCCAGCGTGCGCACGGCCACGGCATCGTCATCAAGGCGGTTGGCGGGGGCGGCGGCCGCGGCATGCGGGTGGTGAGCGAGCGGGCGGCGCTGGCCGAGGCCTATGCACGCTGCGCGTCGGAGGCGAAGGCCGCTTTCGGCGTGGCCGACCTGTACGGCGAACGGCTGACCGCGCGGGCTCGCCACATCGAGGTGCAGGTGGCTGGCGACGGCAACGAGGTCGTCGCGCTCGGCGAGCGCGACTGTACGCTGCAGCGGCGTTTCCAGAAGCTGGTCGAGATTGCACCCGCTCCGGTGCTGGCGCCGGCGCTGCGCGAGCGGATCGTGGCCGCGGCGCTGGCCATGGCGCGCCAGGCCGGCTACCGCAGCCTCGGCACTTTCGAATTCCTCGTCGACGACGATGACCCGGCCGGCAGCTTCGTGTTCATCGAAGCCAATCCGCGGCTGCAGGTCGAGCACACGATCACCGAGGCCGTGACCGGCGTCGATCTGGTCGCCCTGCAACTGGGCATCGCGGCCGGGAAGTCGCTGCGCGAGCTGGGCCTGGACCCGCAGCAGCCGCCGCGCGCCGCGGGTTTCGCCATCCAGTTCCGGATCAACGCCGAG
>JBAYOD010000311.1:0-3041 GCA_041678445.1 Burkholderiaceae bacterium
ACTTGTCGTTCCACAGGTTCAGCAGTTCGGCGATCTCGGTGACCGCGAAGCCGAGATCGCGGGCGCGGCGGATGAATTGCAGGCGGTGGATGTCGGTTCCGGTGTAGGCACGGTAGCCCGAGTCGGTGCGCTGAGCCGGCGGGGTCAGGCCGATCTGCTCGTAGTAGCGGATCATCTTGGCCGAGACTCCTGACGCCCGGGAAGCTTCGCCGATGTTCATGGCCATTCTCCCTGTGTCAGTGGCTTGCACCCTGGCCTGCCTCGGCCGCCAGCGGCGGCTCGAAGCGGCGCAGGCGCAGTGCGTTGCCCAGCACGAACACACTGGAGAGTGCCATCGCGCCCGCGGCGAAGATGGGTGAGAGCAGAATTCCGTAGGCCGGATACAGCACGCCGGCCGCCACCGGGATCAGCGCCGTGTTGTAGCCGAAGGCCCAGAACAGGTTCTGGCGGATGTTGCCGAGCGTGGCCTTGGACAGCGCGATGGCGTTGGGAACGCCTTGCAGGTTGCCGGACATCAGCACGACGTCGGCCGACTCCGCAGCCACATCGGTGCCGGTGCCGATGGCCAGGCCCACATCGGCGGCGGCCAGCGCGGGGGCGTCGTTGATGCCGTCGCCGACGAAGGCGACCTGGCCGTGGGCGGCCTTCAACCGGCGCACGGCTGCCACCTTGCCCTCGGGCAGCACCTCGGCCACCACTTCGTCGATGCCGAGCTGGCGGGCGATGGCCTGCGCGGTGCGGGCATTGTCGCCGGTGATCATCGCCACCTTCAGGCCCAGCTGGTGCAAGGCGGCGATGGCAGTCGGCGTGCTGGCCTTGATCGGGTCGGCGACCGCCAGGATGGCGGCCAGCCGGCCGCCGATAGCGGCGTACATCGGCGACTTGCCTTCATCCCCCAGGCGCTCGGCCGTGGCAGCAAAGCGGCTGACGTCCAGGCCCAGTTCGCGCATGAAGCGGTCGGCGCCGACCTCGACGCGCACGCCGTCGACCGTGGCGCGCACGCCCATGCCGGTCACCGACTCGAAATCCGCCATCTCCGGCAGCGCGATGCCTGCCTTCACGGCCGATTCGACGATGGCGCGGGCGATCGGATGCTCGGAGCGTGACTCCACCGCGGCAACCCTGGCCAGCACCTGGCTGCGCTCGAAGCCTTCGGCGACCTCCAGGTCGGTCAGGTCCGGGCGACCCTCGGTCAGCGTGCCGGTCTTGTCGACGGCCACCACCCGGGCGTCCTTCAGAGATTGCAGGGCCTCGCCCTTGCGGAACAGCACGCCCATTTCGGCGCCCCGGCCGGTGCCGACCATGATGGAGGTCGGTGTGGCCAGACCCATGGCGCAGGGGCAGGCGATGATGAGCACGGCGACCGCATTGACCAGCGCAAAGCTCAGCGCCGGTGACTGGCCGAAGATCATCCAGACCACGAAGGTCAGCAGGGCGGCCAGCATCACTGCCGGAACGAACCACAGCGTCACCTTGTCGACCACAGCCTGGATCGGCAGCTTGGAGCCTTGCGCCTGCTCGACCAGACGGATGATCTGCGCGAGCAGGGTCTGTTGGCCGACGGCGGTGGCGCGCAGCGTCAGCGAACCGTTCTGGTTGACGGTCCCGCCGACCACCGCGCTGCCCGTGTTCTTCTCGACCGGAATCGGCTCACCCGTGATCATCGATTCGTCCACGAAGCTGCGGCCCGCGGTCACGTCGCCATCGACCGGAACCCGCTCGCCGGGACGCACTTCGACGATGTCGCCCAGGCTCAGCTCGCTGATCGGAATGTCCACGATCCGGCCGTCGCGCACGACGCGCGCCATCCTGGGCTGCAGGCCGATCAGACGCTTGATGGCCTCGGAGGTGCGACCCTTGGCCCGTGCTTCGAGGTAGCGCCCCAGCAGGATCAGCGCCACGATGACGGCGGCCGCTTCGTAATAGACGTTCACCGTGCCGGCAGGCAGCAGCCCGGGGGCGAAGGTGGCGACCACCGAATAGCCGAACGCCGCGCTCGTGCCGACTGCGACCAGCGAATTCATGTCCGGTGCCAGGCGGGCCAGCGCCGGGAACCCCTGGGCGTAGAAGCGCCGGCCGGGTATGGCCAGGACCAGCAGGGTCAGCACGAACTGCAGGGACCAGCTGGTCTGGATGCCGATGGTGGCAGCCACCCATTCGTGCATGCCGGGGATCAGGTGCGAGCCCATCTCGAGCACGAAGACCGGCAATGTCAGGACCAGGGCCAGGATCAGGTCGCGCCTGAGTGCGGCCTGCTCGGCGTCCTTGCGCTTCGCCGTCTCGTCGTCGCGTTGCGCCGTGGTGTCGATGGGCCGGGCCTCGTAACCCGCCTTGTCGATGGCCGCCACCAGCGATTCGACGGTGGCAACACCGCGCACCGTGGCCCGCTCGGTGGCGAGGTTGACCACGGCCTCGGTGACCCCGGGGACAGCCTCGAGTGCCTTCTCGACGCGCCCCACGCACGAGGCGCAGGTCATGCCGTCGACCGCCAGTTCCGTGGTGCTGGCGGGGACGTCGTAGCCGGCCTGCTCGACCGCCTGGACCAGGGCCATGCGATCGACCGGACCGGCCGGACGAATGTCCGCACGCTCGGTCGCCAGGTTGACCGAGACGCTGGCGATCCCTTCGACCTTGGCCAGGGCCGCCTCGACCCGGCCGACGCAGCTCGCACAAGTCATGCCCTCGATGGGCAGGCTGATCAGCGCCGGGATGCTGCGGGCATCGGGGATGTCGCTTGTCTCATTGTTTGTCCGGGCATCGGCTGCCGCTGGCACGCTCATGGCTGGCTTTCCGAAGTCGAGATTCGTCATGAGCAAAGCTTAAAGCTTGTCATTGTGGGAAGGTCAAGCACGTGAAAAGTCGGGAAATGGACAGCAGCCAGGGAAACTACATATAATGGACGGCTTCATGAGCATCCCGGTAACCGGTCTCCCATCCGGCGTGCCGCGGCCCTGGGCGGAGTGGCAGAGTGGTCATGCAGCGGCCTGCAAAGCCGTCTACGCCGGTTCGATTCCGACCTCCGCCTCCAGTAAAATCAATGG
>JBAYOD010000312.1:0-3035 GCA_041678445.1 Burkholderiaceae bacterium
CTGCTTCACCGGGCGCCGGCCGACAGCGGTGACGACAAGCCGGCGCTGGCCGTGACCATGTTCGGTGTGACCACGCCTTGCGTGCAGCAGGTACGCGCCGGCCTGCAGGACGACTTCGACGTCCAGGTGTTCCACGCCAACGGCGCGGGCGGACGCACGATGGAGGCCCTGGCCAGCGCCGGCATGCTGCAGGCCATCGTCGACCTCACGACCACCGAGGTCAGCCAGAACCTGGCCGGCGGTGTCTGCGATGCAGGGCCCGACCGGCTGGCCGCGGCTGCTCGGCATGGCCTGCCCTGGATCGGCTCGCTGGGCGCGCTCGACATGGTCAACTGGGGCGCGCCCGACACGATTGCCGAGCGCTACCGTCAGCGCCTGTTCCACATCCACAACGCGCACGTGACCCTGATGCGCAGCACGGCTGACGAGCTGATCGCCGCCGGAAAGCGGATCGCCGAACGACTCAACGCCTCGGCCGGGCCGGTCAGGCTGCTGCTGCCCCTCGGCGGGCTGTCGATGCTCGATGCGCCAGGTCAGCCCTTTCACGATCCGCAGGCCAACCAGGCGCTGTTCGACACCCTGGCGCGCGACTTCGTCGAAACCGGCACGCATCGACTGCTGCGAATCCCGCATCACATCAACGACGCCGCCTTCGCCGGGGTCGTCGTCGCACAGGTTCGGGAGGTGCTGAACGGCTGATCCGGAAATCGCGGGGGCAGCCATGCAGACCATCCTGGGATCCGACGGCGTCATCGGTCGCGAGCTTTCGCGCAGCCTCTCGGCCTCGACCGACCGGATCCGGCAGGTGAGCGCCGCCCCCGCCAGGTCAACCCGGGCGACGAAACCGTTGCAGCGGACCTTCTGGACCCCGAGGCGACGGCGCGAACCATCGCCGGCAGCAAGGGCGAAGTACGGACCCGGAGCCGTGCAGAGCTTTCCGCACGTCACCGTGTTCGAACGCCTGAGGGCCGGCAAGACGCCGCAGTGGGTCGGCAACGCCAGGGCCCTGCACACGTTCACCTACACGCCCGACGCAGGTCGCGCCGTCGCGCTGCTCGGACAGTCGGCACAGGCCTGGGGGCAGACCTGGCGCCTCCCGACCTCCAGGGAAACCATGCCCGGCCAAACCTTCGTGCGCCTGGCCTGCGAACTTTCGGTAAGGATCGAGGCGGCCTGCGGGATCGCAGCCACCGCCTATCGCGACGGCATCCGCACCTGCCTGGCCGGCGACGGCTCGACGTAAACTGCACATCGGACCCGATCGCGACCCGCTTCGAACCAGGCCACGATCAGCGAACATCCGGCACACGAGGAACCTGCCATGCACGACCTGAAAAGCCTCCAGACTCTGCTCGATCCACTGCTGCCCGGCCTGCTCGGCGTTCGTCTGCTCGAAGTCTCGCCGGAGCGCGTGCTCGCCGAACTGACAGTGCGCCCTGACCTGTGCACCGCCGGCGGCATCCTGCACGGCGGCGCCTACATGGCTTTCGCGGACACCCTCGGCGCCCTCGGCACGGTGGTCAACCTGCCAGCGGGAAAACGCACGACGACCACGGATTCGAGTACCAAGTTCATCGCCGGCGCGCCGCTCGGCACGACGGTACGCGGCGAGAGCATCGCGCTGCACCGGGGCCGCACGACCATGGTCTGGCAGACCTCCGTCACGAACGAACAGGGCAAGCTGTGCGCGATCGTCACCCAGACCCAACTCGTGCTGGAGGCCCGGTGAACCGCCGGCCGGTCGAGCTGCGCCGGACCTGGCTGTTCGTCGCCGGAGCCGACGCCGGGGCGCTGGAGCAGGGGCCGGCTTGCGGCGCCGACGTGCTGATCCAGGAACTCGAAGACTTCACCCGACCCGAAGACCGGCCAGCCGCCCGCGCGCTGGCCGCTTCCGGCCTCTACGATCGCTGGCGGGCAAGCGGCGCCCTCGCGGCAGTGCGGGTCAACCCGCTCGAAGATTGCGGCGAAGAAGACCTCGCAGCGGCCATGGCGGGCCGGCCCGACGTCGTGATGCTGCCCAAGGTGGCCGGGCCCGAAGCGGTGCGCAGACTGGCCGAGGCAATCGCCGGACACGAGCGCCGGCTCGGCATTCCCGCCGGGAGCACCGAGATCGTGCCCAACGTCGAGAACGCGCGCGGGCTGCGCGACACCTTCTCGATCTGCAGCGCCGACAACCGGGTCGTGGCGGTCCTGCTGGCCGCCGAAGACCTGGCTGCCGACCTGGGCTGTGAGCGCACGCTCGACATGGCCGAACTCGACCACGCCCGCCAGCGCTTTCACGTCGACTGCGTGGCCGCCGGCGTGCTGGCGATCGACCTGCCCTACACCTGGGTCGACCCGGCCGGCGCCCGGCGTCACGCCGAATCGGCCCGGCGGACAGGCTATCGCGCCAAGAGCGCAGTCGACCCCGCCCACGTGCCCGGGGTGAACGAAGTCTTCACGCCGCAACCCGCTGCCCTCGCCGCCGCCCGGCGAATCGTCACCGCATTCGAGCGGGCCCGCCGCAACGGTGCGTCACGCGTCGAGGTCGACGGGATCGAGGTCGAAGTTCCGATCTATCGCAACGCGCAGGCAACGATTGCACGGGCGGAGGCGCTGGCGAGCTGGGCACGGCGCGACTGATCCCGCTATCAGGCCTCGCGCCGGGCCAGTGCCAGGTACCCGGCAAGCCCGATCATGGTCAGACCCGAAGCCCGCGTAAGCAGGCGAGCGCGCGCCTCGCGGACAGCGCCCGAACTCAGCAGGCGATCCGCCACCAGCACGGCGACGACATCCGCAAGGGTGTTGAGCGCGACACAGATGCCGCCCAGCAGCGCCAGCTGAGGAATCAACGGCTCGTCAGCGGAAACGAACTGCGGCAGGAAAGCCAGAAAGAACAGCGCGGTCTTCACGTTCAAGGCCTCGACGACGACACCCTCGATCAAGGCGCGGCGCGCGCCCTGCGAGGCAACCGGGGCAAGCGCCAGCGCCTGATCCCTGCGCCGGAGCAGACGAATTCCCAGACAGATCAGGTAGGCGGCGCCGATGTACTTCAC
>JBAYOD010000313.1:0-3020 GCA_041678445.1 Burkholderiaceae bacterium
GAAAAGCGGGCCGGACGACATCATTCCGCCATCGGTCACAACAGCCACGCGATCAGCCAGACTCATGCTCGATTTCTCCTTCCGCCATCCGGCGAGTTGAAATTTTTCGATCGTTTCGTATCGGCATCTGCGGCGCCCAGTGTCGTTGTGACACGATCGCCGCCTCGTGCCGCAGCAATTGCGCGATCTGCTCGCGACGCGGCCCAGTCATGCGCGAAGAAATCGCAGCCACGCTCAAGGCACCGATCAGCGCACCGCCCGGCGTCACGATCGACACACCCACCGCACTCATCCCGGGCATCAGCCGCTGGTCATTGAAGGCATAGCCGCGCGCGCGCGTCTCGGCGGCAAGTTGGCGCAGCATCGGGAGATCGAAAGAAGGATATGGCCGGAGCCGCTCTTCGAGGCGTACGAGAACCCCCTCGAGTTCGTCATCGCGCAAAGCCGACAGCAACGCCAGGCTGCCCGCACCCACACCCAGCGGGCGCACGCTACCGACTTCGAGGGTCAGGGTCCGGATCGGAAACTCCCCTTCACGGCGGTCGATGCATACGGAGTCGAGTCCTCGTCGTACCGACAGATAGACAGTGTCTTCGAAGGCCAGGCATAGTCGGTCACAGCTTGCCTGGGCAATCGATCGCAAATCCAGTCGCTCGGAAACGCGGCTACCCCAGACGAACAACTCCATCCCCAGCCGGAAACGTCCGCTGTCGTTGTCCCGTTCGACCAGACCCTGGTCACACAATGCGAGCAACAGCCGATGCGCGGTGGCCCGATGCAGATTCGTTGTGCGCGCCAGATCAGCAAGCCGCTCGCCGCGCCCGTCTGCGACAGCAATCGCACGAATGAGGCTGACTGCACGTGCCAGCGTTCTGGTTCCTGATGAGCTTTTGGAGGCGAGTGCCATGGATCGGGCTCTGCCGCATTTCTCCATTCTTGATCGAGCCCCGGTCAGCCGGCGAGCAGGGCACTCGCGGCGTGGTCATGGCAGTGGCTGGCGCTATGAATTTTGTCTTATCCAATGAGACAATCGAGCATTCCCTTGTCTTGCCCCAAGCGCTCTGAATAAACTTAAACACACTCGCATGGGTATGGCAAGCCTGATCCAGGAAATTTCGTTTTGTCTCAACAGACAAGACATCTGGCCGGGTTGGCCTGCATCCGGAGAGCCATGGCGCGGATGTCTGGAGAACCCGTCCGCCCTCGTTTGCGACCTGGTCTGAAGTAAAAGCCATCCTGGCCAGGCGCGATCCATCCCAGGAGGAGATCCTATGTCCGGACTGTTCAAACGCTCGCTATCGGTGGCCTCCGCCGTGGCCATGGTGGCGCTCGCCGCCGCCAACCCGGCGCTGGCCGCCGACAAGACCCATCGCTGGAAGATGGCCAGTGCTTTTCCCAGCACACTGACCCATCTCGGCACGACCGGAAAGCCGTTCGCGGAACAGGTCCAGAAGCTGTCCAACGGCACCCTCCGGATCCGTTTCTACGAACCCAATGCGCTGGTGCCGCCACTCGAAATATTCGACGCGATCTCCAAGGGCTCGATCGACGCTGCATGGACCTCGCCGGGCTACCACCTCGGGAAGTTTCCGGCAATCTCGATGTTCTCGTCGATTCCGTTCGGACCGGCCGAGGCCGAGTTCCTGGCCTGGATGAAGTACGGCGGCGGCCTGGAGCTGTATCAGGCAACCTACGCCAAACACAACGTCATGGGCATTCCGTGCCTGCTCATTCCGCCTGAGGCAGGTGGCTGGTTCAACAAGGAAATCAATTCCGTCGCCGATCTTCGCGGCCTGAAGATGCGTTTCGCCGGCTTCGGCGGCAAGGTCATGGAGAAGCTCGGGGTCTCCACCCAGCTGCTTGCGGCAGGAGACATCTACCCGGCCCTCGAACTCGGAACCATCGATGCCACCGAGTTCTCGATGCCGGCAATCGACATTGGAGTGGGGCTGAACCAGGTTGCCAAGTACTACTACTTCCCGGGCTGGCAACAGCAGGCGACCCTGCACGAACTGCTGATCAACATGGACCGCTGGAAGGAGCTGAGCGATTCCCAGCAGACGCAGATCAAGGCCGCCTGTGACGCGAATCTCGTCAATACGATGGCTCACGGCGCCGTCCTCAACATGCAGGCCATGGAGGAACTGAAGAAGAAGGGCGTCGAAATCCGCCGCTATCCGGACGAGGTGATTGCAGCCATGCGCAAGGCCTGGGCCGAGGTCCTTGAAGAGCTGCAGTCAGCTTCCCCGGATTTCAAGGAAGCCTGGGAGTCCTTCGCGAAGTTCCACGAGGGATACACGGCCTGGAACGCCAACAACCGGCTCAACTGAGTCTCCAGGTTCGTAGATCCGGGGCATCTTCCGACACGGAACGATGCCCCGGGGATCACACCCGGACGGACCAGTGCGGCCCGGTCCGGATCACCGCTCCCGCAAGCTGGCAACCCGGTCAAGAAAATCCAGCAGCCGCGCAGCAGTCTGCCCGGGCTGCTCCTGCTGAACCCAGTGTCCGGCCCCTTCGATCAGGTGGCAGCCGAGCATCTGTGTGCAGGCACTGGACTGCATCGCTTCGAACGCGCCGGGTCTCTGGTGGATGCCCCAGTCGGCGGCCCCGGCAATGAAGCACGACGGAACGTCGATCGTGCGGCCGGCAAACAGTGACAGGGCTTCGTTGAAACGGTCCGAAATGGCGCTGCGGTACCAGTTCAGCCCGCCCTGGAAGCCGGTCTTCGCATAGCTGTCGCTGTAGACGCGCAGTTCCTCTTCGGTGAGCCAGCGACAGGCGGCCACTTCGGCAGCGGACGGCATGTCGTCGGCAACCGTTTGCGCCATGTCGCAACGCGCGTCCATCACATAGTAGGTGGGCAGCTTCGCCAGTTCCGTGGCCGACCATGCCTGCAGCGGACGAGGCGTGTTGCCGGGCCAGTCGGCGCTCTTCACGTGATAGTAGGCACGCAGGAAATCGTGCACGCCCTGCGGACAGTGCCACATGTCCTCGTTGGCCTGCGGATCTGCGTAATA
>JBAYOD010000314.1:0-3003 GCA_041678445.1 Burkholderiaceae bacterium
CAGGTGCGTCTCGTCGGCGCAAGCCTGATCATCGAACCCCTTTAAGCGGATAGCGAAGGAAATCCCCCATGACAAGAATCGTCGTCGTGACATCCGGCAAAGGCGGCGTGGGCAAGACCACGACCAGCGCGAGTTTCGCTGCAGGGCTTGCGCTGCGCGGGCACAAGACGGCCGTCATCGACTTCGACGTCGGCCTGCGCAATCTCGACCTGATCATGGGTTGCGAGCGCCGGGTCGTCTACGACCTGATCAACGTGATCCAGCAGGAAGCCACGCTGAACCAGGCGCTGATCCGCGACAAGCAGTGCGAGACCCTGTACGTGCTGGCCGCCTCGCAGACGCGCGACAAGGAGGCCCTGACGCTGGAGGGCACCAAGCGCGTCATCGATGATCTCAAGGAGATGGGCTTCGACTACATCGTCTGCGATTCGCCGGCCGGCATCGAGGCCGGGGCATTGACGGCGATGCACTACGCCGACGAGGCGCTGGTGGTCACCAACCCGGAGGTGTCATCGGTGCGTGACTCCGACCGGATTCTCGGCATGCTCGCCTCGAAGACCCAGCGTGCAATCGATGGCGGCGAACCGATCAAGGAGCATCTGCTGATCACCCGCTACAACGCGAGCCGGGTCGAGGACGGCCAGATGCTGTCGCTGGTCGACATCCAGGACATCCTGCGGATTCCGCTGATCGGTGTGATCCCGGAGTCCGAGATGGTGCTCCAGGCGTCGAACCAGGGTGTGCCGGCGATCCACATGAAGGACTCCGACGTGGCCGGTGCCTACGAGGATGTCGTTGCGCGTTTCCTGGGTGAGCCGCGGCCCATGCGATTTACCGGCGCGCACAGACAGGGTTTCTTCAAGCGCCTGTTCAGGAGGTGATGCATGTCGTTCCTGTCATTTTTCCTCGGCGAGAAGAAGAAGTCGGCCCATGTCGCGAAGGAGCGCCTGCAGATCATTCTCGCCCGCGAGGGCGGTGGACGCGGTGATCGTCGGCCCGACTACCTGCCGCAACTGCAGCGCGAGCTGGTTGCGGTGATTTCGAAGTACGTCTCGGTGCAGCCCGAGGACATCAAGGTCAACTTCGAGCGACAGGACGACCTCGAAGTCCTGGAAGTGAAGATCGAGATGCCGGAGCTGCAGCGGGCGGCCGAAACCGCATCGCCGGCCAGGCGCTGAATCCGGCCAGAAGCTGAACCCGGCCAGACGCTGAACCCGGCCAGACGCTGAACCCGGCCGGTCGCTGAACCCGGCCGGTCGCCGGCTCAGGCCGGTGGCGAGTGCCAAGCATAGTTCCCGAGGATCCCCATGAGCGCAGTTCCGGAAGAAACCGGCCGTTCCCTCATCACGCCCGCCCAGCAGGCAGCCACGCTGGCCGAGGCCATGCCCTACATCCGCCGTTTCCACGGCCGGACCATCGTCGTCAAGTACGGCGGCAACGCGATGACCGATGAGCAGCTCAAGCAGAGCTTCGCGCGCGACGTCGTGCTGCTCAAGCTGGTTGGCCTGAAACCGGTCGTCGTGCATGGTGGTGGTCCCCAGATCGAGCAGTTGCTCGCCCGGGTGGGCAAGAAAGGCGAATTCGTGCAGGGCATGCGCGTCACCGACGCGGAGACGATGGACATCGTCGAGATGGTGCTCGCCGGTCAGGTGAACAAGGAGATCGTCGAGCTGATCAATACGGCGGGCGGCCGCGCCGTCGGCCTGACCGGCCAGGACGGCGGACTGATCCGGGCCCACCGGCTGAAGATCGCGTCGAAGGAACGGCCCGACGAACAGATCGACATCGGTCAGGTCGGCGAGATCGAAGCCATCGACCCGTCGATCATCGAAACGCTGACCGCGAACGGCTTCATCCCGGTCATCGCGCCGATCGGCTCGGGCGCCGACGGCGAGACCTACAACATCAACGCCGACGTCGTGGCCGGCAAGGTCGCCGAAGTGCTGAAGGCCGAGAAGCTGGTGCTGCTGACCAACACCCCGGGCGTGCTCGACAAGTCGGGCCAGTTGCTCACCGGCCTGAGCGCCAGAGAGATCGATGGCCTGTTCGCCGACGGCACGATTTCGGGCGGGATGCTGCCCAAGATTTCTTCGGCGCTCGATGCCGCGCGTGGCGGCGTCAATGCCGTACACATCATCGACGGCCGCGTCGACCATTGCCTGCTGCTCGAGATCATGACCGATCACGGCGTCGGGACGATGATCCGCAGCCACTGAGCGTCCGCACGGCGCGACCGATGCCTGCTTGCCGGGTCGGGGGCGGCGCGCCGGAATCCGTGGCCGGCGGCGGGCGTGCACCGGTGCTTCAGCCGGCTCGCCCGGTGCTGCGGCCCCCGCGTTTCGGGGGCTTCCCTCGTCTTCCTCGTCCGCGCGGGGGCGCACACAACTCGGCCCGCTTGGCGCGGGCCTCAGACAATGGTGCGCGCCTCTTCCCCGCGCTCCCTTCGGAAGCACTCGGCTTGCACAGGGCGAGCCGGCTGAAGCACCGATACACGCCCTGTGACGAAGGTCCGGGAGCGCGCCGCCCCCGACCCGGCAAGCAGGCATGACGACGGTCTGGCTGCTCGACCTGGACAACACGCTGCACGACGCCATGCCGATCGTGTTCCCGCGCATCAACCGGGCCATGACCGACTATGTGGCCCGCAGGCTGTCGCTGCCGGCGGCCGAGGCCGATGCCCTGCGCATGCACTACTGGCGTCGCTACGGCGCCACGTTGCTCGGGCTGGTGCGTCACCATGGCATCGATGCACACGAGTTCCTGCGCGAGACCCATCCGTTTCCGGACATCGACCGGATCGTCAGGCGTCGTCACCGGTTGATTGCGGCACTCAGGCGCCTGCCGGGGCGCCGGGTGGTCGTGACCAATGCGCCGCGGGACTATGCCGAGCGGGTGGTCGCGGCGCTGGGCATCGCGCCGTGGATCGACGGACTGGTGAGCATCGAGTCGATGCGCTTCGCCGGGCGGCTGCGGCCCAAGCCGTCGCGGGCACAGCTGCGCCAA
>JBAYOD010000315.1:0-2995 GCA_041678445.1 Burkholderiaceae bacterium
GACCAGAGCAGGTCGTAGGAGCGCAGCATCTGGAAGGCGCCCGCCATCTGGCTGGCCCGCAGGTAGCCGGTCTGCTCCATCTGCGCCTCGAGCAGGCTGACCTGGCTCTCGTCGATGAACAGGCCCAGTTCGCCGGGTTCGCTGAAGTCGGTCTGCGCCGCGAAGAAGGTGGCGCTCGCAAGGCGTTCGTCGCCGTCGCGCGCCATGGCCGCGGCGGCGATGGCAAGCAGGGTGCCGCCGAGGCAGTAGCCCGTGGCATGTACCTTCGCCTTCGGGCAGACGGCGTTGACCGCATCGAGCGCGGCATGGAATCCGTCGTCCAGGTAATCCTCCATGCCGAGGTCGCGCTCGGCCTGGCCGGGGTTCTTCCAGGAGATGCAGAACACGGTGTGGCCCTGGTCCACGAGGTGCTTCACCAGCGAGTTGTGCGACGACAGGTCGAGGATGTAGTACTTCATGATCCAGGCCGGCACCATCAGCACCGGTTCCGGATGCACGGTTGTCGTCGTGGGCCGGTACTGGATCAGTTCCATCACCCGGTTGCGCAGGATCACTTCGCCGGGGGTGACGGCCAGGCCCCTGCCGACGGTGAATTCCTCGGGAATGGCCGGGCCGGTGCCCGCCGCGAGCGCGGCCATGTCCTGGGCGAGATGCTGCGCGCCGCGCAGGAGGTTGGCGCCGCCCTCGGCGAAGGTCTGCTTCAGCACGACCGGGTTGGTGGCGAGCTGGTTGCCGGGCGAGAACATGTCGAGCCACTGCCGGGCCCAGAACGCGACTTCCTTCTGGTGGTGGGGATCGACGCCGGTCACGCCACGGGTGGCGGCGTCCCACCATGCCTGGTTGAGCAGGAAGGCCTGGTGCCAGAGATGGAAGGGCCATTGCCGCCACTCCGGATCCTCGAAGCGGCGATCGAGCGCCGGCGGCTCGATGAGGCTGCGCGCATCGCCGGGCGGGGCGAGCAGCCGCTCCTGGAGATGGTGCATCAGGGCGAGCGACTGCGCGAGCGCGAGCTGCGCCAGTTCCACCTGCTTGCCGGGCGATGCCGCGAGGTGGGCGGACCAGTCCTGCCAGGCGAGCAGGCCCGAAACCGGCGACAGCGAGCCCGTCATGCGCGCCATCGCGGCGTGGGCCAGCGTGTCGAGTCTTTCGGTCGGGGTGGGGGAGGATGTCATGTCGAAACCGTGGACGAATACATGGGCTCACTCTAACCCATGCATTGGTCGGCCGGCTTACAGCTGCGTCCGGGAAGCGGATTCGATCAGTTGGCCGGTCGCCGCGCCGATCGATTCGCTACGGCGTCCTGATCTCGAACCGCTCCATGCCTTCGCGTAAACGAGCGAGCATCGTCGCGGACAGCCGATCCACCGCGGCGCCGCTCTCCGGCACGGCCGGGTCCTTGCACGCCTGCAGGACCCAATGGCGCACCCCGCGTCCGGCAAGATCCCGCGCCAGCGCAAGCAGTTCCTCCTCGCCGAAGAGCCCCGGATGCCAGGTGGTCCGGCATTCATGCGGCACGCCGCTCGCGAGCAGATGTTCGAGTGACTCCCGGACTCGCGGCGCGGCATTGCGCGAACGGGTAATGGAATCGATGCGATCCCAGGGTCCCTTGATGTCGAGCCCGACCCAGTCGAGTCGGTCGAGCACGGCGGCGAGCCGCTTCGGATACATGCCCCCGGTGTGCAGCGCGGTCTCGAAGCCGAGTTCGCGTACCTCGTCGAGCACGGTGGGCAGCGCCGCCTGGAGCAGCGGCTCTCCTCCCGAGAACACCACGCCGTCGAGCAGGCCGCGACGTTGCCGCAGGAAGTCGAGCACCCGCGACCAGGACAGGGCGCCCGGCAGGGTGGCGTCGAGCAGTTCGGGGTTGTGGCAGTAGCCGCAACGCCAGGGACAGCCCTGGCAGAACAGCACGGCGGCAAGCCGCCCCGGAAAGTCGATACTGGTCAGCGGGGTCAGGCCGCCGATGCGCAGGGCATCGGCGTTGCCGCCGCCTGGCGACGCAGCGGGCCCGGGCCAGGCGCCGCCATGCTCAATGGCGCTCGGCAAAGAACTGGCGCTCATTGTGCTCGCCCTGCTTGCCGATGTTGAAGCTCGATACCGGGCGGTGGTAGCCCATCACCCGGGTCCATACCTCGCAGGGCTGGCGTTCGGCATCGGTGAGCTGGACTTGCGCCTGGGCGAGGGCGGTGAGTTCGGTGGTTGATGCATGGCTCATGGTCGGGTCTCCGGTGGGTTGAAACATCATGGCTCGACGGGCGTGAGGTCCTGTGTCACCCGCCGGCGTTTTGCGGCAAGCCTCTCCTCGTCGCACTTCGGGCAGAAGCGGTGTTCGCCGGCGAGGTAGCCGTGGGTGGGACAGATCGAGAAGGTGGGCGTGATGGTGATGTAGGGCAGGCGGAACCGCGTCAGCGCCCGCCGCACGAGTTCGCGGCAGGCCACCCCGCTCGATATCCGTTCGCCCATGTAGAGGTGGAGCACGGTGCCGCCGGTGTACTTCGACTGCAGCGTCTCCTGGCGGGCGAGCGCCTCGAAGGGATCGTCGGTGAAGCCGACCGGCAGCTGCGAGGAATTGGTGTAGTAGGGCTGCTCGTCGGTGCCCGCCTGCAGGATGTCGGGCCAGCGCTTGCGGTCTTCCTTCGCGAAACGATAGGTGGTGCCTTCGGCCGGGGTGGCCTCGAGGTTGTAGAGATGGCCGGTCTCTTCCTGGAAGGCGACGATGCGCGCCCGGACGTGATCGAGCAGGCGCAGCGCGAAGCCGTGCCCCCATTCGCTGGTGATGTCGTGGCGGTCGCCGCTGAAGTTGCGCAGCATCTCGTTGATGCCGTTGACCCCGAGCGTCGAGAAATGGTTGCGCAGGGTGCCGAGATAGCGGCGGGTATAGGGGAACAGGCCCTGGTCCATGAGCGACTGGATCAGCTCGCGCTTGGTCTCGAGGCTCTGCCTGCCGAGCTCCAGCAGGCGGTCGAGCGCGGCGAGGAGCGCCGGCTCGTCGCCTGCA
>JBAYOD010000316.1:0-2950 GCA_041678445.1 Burkholderiaceae bacterium
CAGCGGTATGTCGCGGGCGAAGAAGTTGATGACGAAGACGTTCATGCCGCCAGGCGGACAGATCATTACGAAGGTGACTGCCATGACGATGATGACGCCGAACCAGATGGGGTCGAAGCCGAGTTGCATCATGGCCGGGAAAACGATCGGAACCGTGAGCAGGATCATCGCCAGCTCGTCCATGACGGCGCCGAGGATCAGGTAGCCGACCATGATGAGAGCGAGGACCCCGTACGGGCCGATGGGCAGGTTCACGAGCAGTTCGACCGATTTTTGTGTGAACTGGGTGATGGTGAGGAAGTAGCCGAACAGATAGGCGCCGAGGACGATCAGCATGATTGCCGAGGAGACCCGCAGGGCGTCGATCAGGGCCGCCCGGATCTGGGGGCCGCGCAACTGGCCGCGCAGGATGCCGATCAGCAAGGTGCCGATGGCACCCATGCCGGCAGCCTCCTGCACGGTGAAGAAGCCCCCGTAGATTCCGCCGAGCACGAAAACGAACAGGAGTACGACGGCCCAGAGTTGTCGCAGGGTGGCGAACCGTTCGCGCCAGCTGTGGCGTTTGCCGCGCGGCATGGATGCGGGGTTACGCCGGCCGAGGACCTGGATGACGATAAAGTAGCCGACGACCGCCATGACGCCCGGGATGACGCCGGCGGCGAACAGCTTGGCCAGGTCGGTTTCGGTCATGATTCCGTACAGGACGAAGATGACCGAGGGCGGGATCATGATGCCGATCGTGCCGCCGGCGGCGATCACGCCTGCCGAGAGTCCTGGCGCGTAGCCGGCACGGCGCATTTCGGGCAGGGCAACCTGCGTCATCGTGGCCGCGGTGGCCACCGAGGAGCCATTGATCGCCGAGAAGCCTGCGCAGGCGGCAACCGTGGCCAGTCCCAGGCCGCCGCGTCGATGACCGAGCCAGGCAAGGCCGGCTCCGAACAGTTCACGGCTCATGCCGGCGTGGGAAGCGAAGGCGCCCATCAGCACGAACATCGGGATCACGCTGAGGTTGTAGTCGGTGAGGACCGACAGGGGTACGTTCGACAGCAGGTTCAGGCCAGTGTTCAGCGACGTGAGCGAGGCGAAACCGAGCACGCCGACGATGCCCATCGCGATGCCGATCGGCACGCGCAGTGCCATCAGCGCGAACATCGCGATGAAGCCGAGCAGGGCAACCAGGTCACGATCCACGGCTGGCCTCACGCTGTTCAGCCGATTGGCGCACCTCATCGAGCAGGTGGGTGTCGTCTTCGGGGGCTTTGCCGCGAATCAGGGCGACGAGGCGTCCCGCTGCAAGCGCCGCGGCCACGCTCGCGCCCGTTGCGCCGACTGCGTAGAACCAGACCAGCGGCAGGCGCAGATCCGAGGTGGTCTGGGTGCCGGTGCTGCCGACTTTCACCCAGATCATCCAGGCCATCGGTACGAGAAAGAGCAAGGTGATCGTCGTTGCGATCAGATCCAGTGCGCGCTTGCCCGATGGGCGCAGGCACTCCCAGACGATGTCGACACAGATGTGAGAGCCGCGCCAGGTTGCCAGGGCGATTCCCCAGAACAGCGCAATGCCCTGCAGTTGCCGGGTGCCGTCGAACCAGTCGGGGATCTGGGCGCTGAACAGATCCCGTACGACGATGTTGCCAGCGGTCAGCAAGGCAATGAGGAGCAGGAAAAGCGCCGCTACGCTCTCGACCGAGCTCAGGAATCGCTTCATCGGTGTCGGCTTGTCACGAGGTGGAATCCATCGGCTGCGCAGAGCCCGGCGGGGTGACCGACGGGTTCTGCGCAGATCGGAGGTGGCGGATGACTGCGAAGGCGCTTCGCAGGGTCAGGCCGCCGGGGTCCGGCTCACTCGTTCAGAGCATTGTTTTTCCGGAGCTCGGTACGCAGGGCCTCGAGTGCGGCCTTGCCGTCATGTCCGACCTTGCCGGCCGTTTCAACCCAGCGGGTGTACAGCGGTTCGGCGGAATCGCGCCAGGCCTTGTGCTGCTCGGCAGTGAGCGTGTGGATGGTATGACCACCCTTCGCTTCGAGTTTTTGCTGGCCGGAGTCTTCATCGTCACCCCAGGCCGCGCCGATCCGGCCTGCCCAGTCGTTGTTGCAGTGATCGTCGATGACTTTCTTCTGGTCAGCGCTCAGCTTGCCGTACCAGTTCTTGTTGATGACCCAGTTGAAGGTCGAGGCGTAGAGGCGCTGGTCGTTGTGGTGCTTGACGACGCGATCGATACCGAAGGTGATGATCGACTGCCAGGGGAAGGTGATGGCATCGGCGACGCCCTTTTCGATGGCATCGCGCGATTCCGGTGCCGACACCTGGACGTTGGTGGCCCCGAGCAGGCTCATGTATGCCTGGACCGTTCCGTTGGACGGGCGGATCTTCATGCCTCTGACCTCATCCGGATGAAGGATGGGCTTCTTCGCGTGCATGGTGCCGATGTGGACGTGCGACAGGCAGACCATCACGTCTTTCATCTCGGTGCCGCTGTAGTTGCGGTACCAGTTGTCGATGGCTGCCGAGCCCCCGCCGGGTTTGCTCATCAGGAAGGGCAGTTCACCGGCCGCGATCATCGGAAAGCGCCCGGCCTGGTAGCCGGGGTTGATCCAGGTCATGTCGGCGATGCCGTCCCGCGCCATGTCGTAGTGGTCGGGCGCCTTGCCGAGCTGCTGGGCCGGAAAGAACATGATCCTGATCGAACCGTTCGATGCCTGCTGGACCGACTTGGCCCAGGGTTCGAAGCCGGTTCGGGCCAGCGGATGGGTGGGCGGCAGCCAGTGGGCGAAGCGCAGTTCCACGGGTTTGCTCTGGGCGATCGCCTGGCTGGCTCCTGCAGTGAGCACTGCCACGGCAGCAATGCTTGCGAGCTTCAAGACCGTTTTCATGGTCGACGTCTCCTGTGAGTCGATATCGTTCGTGACCGGGGCCGGAGCACCGGGGCTTGCTCGTTTTGTCGTTCTA
>JBAYOD010000317.1:0-2937 GCA_041678445.1 Burkholderiaceae bacterium
GCAGGTCGAGGATGGACGCCGTGGTTTCGGGGTCGAGAGCCGAGGTGGCCTCGTCGGACAGCAGAATCCTGGGGCCGGTGGCCAGCGCCCGGGCAATGCCCACCCGCTGCTTCTGGCCGCCGGACAGCTCGGCCGGGTAGCGGTCGCGCTTGTCGGCGAGCCCGACGCGTTCAAGCAGCGGCTCGACCCGTTCGCGGACGGCCCGGCGGCGATGGCCGGCGATCTCGAGCGGCAACGCCACGTTGTCGAAGACGGTGCGCGAGGCCAGCAGGTTGAAGTGCTGGAAGATCATGCCGATCGTGCGGCGCGTGGGACCGAGGGCGGCCTCGTCGAGGCCGGCGACGTCGACACCGTCGACGATCACCCGGCCGGCACTGGGTTTTTCCAGGCCGTTGACCAGCCGGATCAGCGTGGACTTGCCGGCGCCGCTGTGGCCGATCACGCCGACGATCTCGCCGCGTGCGACCGACAGGTCGATGTGTTCGAGAGCGGTGACCGCGCTCCGGCCGCGGTGCGCGGGATAGACCTTGCGCACCGATTCGAGCCGGATCAGGGCCGGAGCTTCCGTCGCTGGAGCGGCGGGCAGGCCGGACATTTCGTGCTTCCTTGTCGTTCGTTTCGAGGAGGAAGCGCGAACACTAGAGATCGGCGGCCCGGTTGCCGAGCAACTGAGGAAAACGAACAAGGTCAGACGGAGATCCGGGCCCGAAACGGGCCACGGAACTTCGCGCGCTCGATCATCATGGACATTTCCGGACTGCAGCGGCTTGCGCTGCACCGGGGATGGCCGGACGATCCGCTATCGATCCGGACATCACAGATTCGTTGGTCCTGCCATGAAAACGATTGGAATCTGCATTCCCACCATCGAGGGTGGCGTCGTCTGCCACCAGGAAATCGGACGGGAGGCCGCGCGGCGCGGCATTCCTTATCCGCAGATCGTGACGCACACGCCGCTGTTCGAAGTGATCGGCCGATCCGTCACGCACGATGATTTCCAGTCGCTGGCGACCGTGCTGGCCGACTCCATCAACTGCACGGCCCGGGCCGGGGCCGACTTCGCTATCATTCCGTCCAACACCATGCATGGGGTGTTCGACGACATCGCCAGGCAATCGGACATTCCGGTGCTGAGCATCCTCGACGTTGCCGGCGACCATTGTGTCGAGCACGGCTATCGCCGGGTGGGCATCCTCGGCACGACCCCGACGATCCAGCGCCGCCTGTACGACGCGCCGTTGGCCGGGCGGGGAATCAGCACCGTCTATCCGTCCGCAGCGGACCAGGACGCGATGATGAAGATCATCTACCACGAGCTGATCCGCGGCATCTTCACCGACGCGTCGCGCCAGCAACTGGAGGACATCACGAAGCGGCTCGCGGTGAATTGCGACGCCGTCGTGCTCGGCTGCACGGAACTGCCGCTCGTGCTCACCGAGGAAGCCTGTGGCACGAAGCTGGTCGACACGACCCGGATCCTGGCCCATGCTGCCCTGGACAGAGCGATTTCGGATGTCTCCGGCAGGTAATCCACATGATGAGAGGCCCATCGGCATGACGATGAACCAGACCAAGGTCGCAGTGATCACCGCCGGCGGTTCCGGCATGGGCGCTGCCGCCGCGCGTCGACTGGCCCAGGACGGCTATCGCGTTGCCATCCTGTCCTCGTCCGGAAAGGGTGAGGCGCTGGCCGGGGAACTCGGTGGCGTGGGCGTCACCGGGTCGAACCAGTCTCCGGACGACCTGCAGCGCCTGGTCGACCTGGCGATGGCCAGGTGGGGCCGGATCGACGCGCTGGTCAACTCGGCCGGCCATGGGCCGCGCGGGCCGATCCTGGAGTTGACCGACGAGGACTGGCATCGGGGGATGGAGGTCTATTTCCTGAACGCCGTGCGTCCGATCCGGCTGGTGGCGCCGATCATGGAAGCGAACGGCGGTGGTGCCATCGTCAACGTCTCGACCGCCTGGGCCTTCGAGCCGGTGGCACTATTTCCGACGTCTGCCGTTTTCCGCGCCGGTCTGGCGAGCTTCACCAAGATCTTCGCCGATACCTATGCGTCGAAAAATATCCGGATCAACAACGTGCTGCCCGGCTGGATCGACAGCCTGCCGGCTACCGAGGAGCGGCGCAGCAGCGTGCCGATGGCCCGCTACGGCAGAGCCGACGAGGTTGCTGCAACGATCGCTTTCCTGCTGTCCGAGGGCGCGGGTTACATCACCGGACAGAACCTTCGGGTCGACGGCGGCTTGTCCCGTTCCGTATGAGGCCGGGACTTCCGGCCTGCAACCAGTGCCGAGACCAGACACCAGCGAGGAGATGACGGCATGTTCAGTCACATCATGGTCGGTTCGAACGACATCGAGCGATCGAAACGGTTCTACGACGCGGTGCTGGGTGTGCTCGGCACCGGTGAGGGCATGCGCAACCAGGCGTCCACCGGCCACACCCGGCTCTTCTACCGTCACGAGGGGAACACCTTCTGCGTGAGTGAGCCGATCGACGACGAATCGGCCACTTTTGCCAATGGCGGCACCATCGGATTCAAGTGCGCTTCGCCCGAACTGGTGCAGCGTTTCCACGATGTGGCGGTCGCCCACGGCGGCACCTCGATCGAAGAAGCGCCGGGTCTGCGGGAAAGCCCGATGGGGCCGCTTTACCTGGCCTACGTGCGCGATCCCGATGGCCACAAGCTCTGTGCCATGCATCGTCCGCCGCGCGGGGCTTGAAGAGTTCGGAGCGCCTGATTGCCAGCTTCGAGCCGAGGTCGCCGGCTCAGCAAGCGTGGCTGCAGCTTGCCCGGCGTCGGTCAGGCAAAATAGAGGTTTTCCCCGGAGCCGTACCGATGGCGGCCCTCGTTCACGAGTCCTCGCTTCATTCGCTGCCGTTGCTGTCGCGCGGCAAGGTGCGCGACAACTATGCGCTGGGCAGCGATCGCC
>JBAYOD010000318.1:0-2937 GCA_041678445.1 Burkholderiaceae bacterium
CATGGTGATCGCCCCCATGATACCGGGGCGCGAATCGATCCCCGGCCCGGCGCCTCAGCCCGGCGCCCCGGTCCGGCGTGCCGGCTCCACCGGGCTCAAGCGGGTTCTCCGCCCAGGGCCTGGACCAGATCGGGAATCAGGCGCGACAGCTCGGTCGTCGCGATCGCGGCGTCGGCATCGAAGCTTTCGGCACGGTCGTCGGCCACGGCGGAGGCACCGGCCACCGCTTCGAGCACGACGTCGAGGAACTCGATCCGCTTGAGTACCAGGTTGGCATCGAGCACGAACGAGACCCGGTCCTGCCAGGTCATGGCCAGGCGCGTGGCGATCTTGCCCTGGGCGATGTGCTCGACGATCTCGGCGATATCGAGCGGATGCTGGACATAGCGCACGATCGCCTTGCGGCCGGCCTCGTCGACTGCCGGCGCCGTACCGGCCCGGGCCTGCGAGGATTCACCGGGGCCAGCCTGCCGCAGTTCGCAGTCGCGGTCGATGGAGAAACCGGCCGGCGCCTCGCGCTCGGCCAGCCAGATCGACATTGCCGTCGACGGCGCCATGGCGGTCTTGAGCAGGCTCAGCGGCAGCGCGGCGTCGATCTCCTTGAAGACCTGCATCAGCGCGCCGACCACTTCATCGGCCTGTGCCACGCTGCCGGCCCCGACCACCATCGTCCGCGCCTGCGGATCGATCCAGACGCGGACGGTCGCGAGCTTGCTGAAAGCGCGCGGCAGCAGCTCGAGCACGATCGTGTCCTTCAGCGCCAAGCGCTGCTTGCCGCGCGGGCGCATCCCCGTTTCCTGCTCGATCCGGTCCAGCCGTTCGTCGAGCGCATCGCGCACCGCGCTGCCCGGCACGGCCCGGATTTCGGTACGCAGCGCGAGCAGCCAGTGGCCTCCGATCGACTCCAGCAGCGGGCCGTCAGGCTCGCCGCGCGGCTCGACCCAGCCGAACGAGCGCGGATCGGACGGCCCGCAACGCGCGAAGCGGGCACGCTCGAGCGCCTCCTCGAGCGCCGCGACCGCAGGCGGCTGCCAGTCTGGAGCGATTCGATAAATGATGGCGGACTGGAACATGGCAGATCAGGACAGGAGGATGTGGCGGGACCGCGAGCCTAACCGAATCCGCTGCGCCCCGGGATTGCAGTTCCCGGAACGCCCGGCGGGCAGCCACCTCCGTCCCGGCCGATAATCCTTGCAAGATGAAAGGTTTCTACGGCTGGCGCATGGTCTTCGCAGGCTCTGTACTGCAGTTCGTGCAGGCCAGCCTGTTGCTCCAGGCTTTCGGCGCCTATGTCGCCGTGCTGACCGAAGAACGCGGCTGGAGCAAGACGTCGCTGGCCGGCGCCGCGGCCCTGCAGTCGGTGGAGACCGCGCTGATCGGCCCGGTCCTGGGCTGGCTGGTCGAGCGCGTCGGTGAGCACCGGCTGATCCGGATCGGCATCGTCATCTTCGGCCTGGGCCTGATCACGATGGGCATGGTCGAATCGCTGGCCGCCTTCTACGGTGCGATCCTGATGACGGCGCTGGGCACGAGCCTGGCCGGCTACCTGACGATCAACATCGCGATCATCCACTGGTTCGAGCGCCAGCGCGCCCGCGCGCTGGCCTCGGTCGGCCTGGGTCTGGCCCTGGGCGGCATCATGGTGCCGGTGGTGGCCGGTTCGATCACGCTGTTCGGCTGGCGCGCCACGGCCATCGGCTCGGGAGTGCTGGCGATCGCGATCGGCTGGCCGATGGCGCGGGTGTTCCGCGGCCGGCCCCACGCGCTCGGCATGCGCATCGACGGCAACCTGCCGCCGACGGGAGGCGAGGCCGGGGCTGGTGAATTCACGGCGAACGGCAAGGTCGAACTGCCCGGCCTGACCGCCCGCCAGGCCCTGCGCACCCAGGCCTTCTGGCTGCTGTCGCTGGGTCACGGTTTCGCCCTGTTCGCGGTCACCAGCGTCAACGTGCACGCGATCACCCACATCAAGGAGGGGCTGGGCTACTCGGTTGCCCAGGCCTCGCTGGCAATCACCCTGATGACCATCGCCCAGATCTGCGGCGTGCTGCTCGGCATGGCCATCGGCGACCGCTACGACAAGCGCTGGATCTGCGCCTTCTGCATGGTCGGCCACGGCGTCGGCCTGCTGACGCTGACCTACGCCACCGGCCCGGCGATGCTGGTCGCCTTCGCAGTACTACACGGTACGGCCTGGGGCCTGCGCGGCCCGCTGATGCAGGCCATCCGGGCCGATTATTTCGGCCGTCGCTCGATCGGGATGATCATGGGCCTGTCCTCGGCGATCATCGCGGTAGGCCAGGTCGGCGGACCCCTGATCGCCGGCGGCTTCGCCGACCTGACCGGCGATTACCGGCTCGGTCTGACGGTGCTCGCACTGCTCGCGCTGAGCGGCTCGTTCCTGTTCCTGTTCGCCAGGCCGCCGAAGCTGGCAAACTGATCCAAGCCCGCCGAATCGCCCAGCCTACTGAATCGAGACCATCACCCAGTTCGGCAAACGAGCCCGGGCAACCGGCACAAGGAGAACCGACGATGCTCAAAGTCTGGGGTAGACGCAATTCGATCAACGTCATGAAGGTGCTGTGGACCTGCGACGAGCTGGCGCTGCCCTTCGAGCGCATCGACGCCGGCCTGCAGTTCGGCGTCATCGACACGCCCGAATATGCTGCACTGAACCCCGATCGCAAGATCCCGGCGATCGACGATGACGGCTTCCGGCTGGCCGAGTCCAATACCATCGTGCGCTACCTGGCCGCCCGCGAGGGTCGCACCGACCTGCTGCCGACCGACGCCAGGCAGCGGGCCCGGGTCGAGCAGTGGATGGACTGGGCTTCGTTCAGCCTGTCCGGTGGCATGGCACCGCTGTTCAAGCAACTGGTGCGCACCGCCGAGGCTGATCGCGACCCCGCACTGATCGCCGCGAGCCAGGCCGAAAGC
>JBAYOD010000319.1:0-2933 GCA_041678445.1 Burkholderiaceae bacterium
AGTCGACGTCGACACTCACAAGGCCTACGGCCTGCGCAGGGTCTTCTTCATCGTTGCCAGCGTCGCGGTTCTGGCCCTGCTGGCTGCCACGATACCGCTGGCGCCCTACGCCGGCATACAGGCCAAGGCCGACCGGGTCGTGCACGTCGCCGCCCGCCAGTTCGAATTCATCTTCTCGGACGAACCGCTGATCCGCGCCGCCGAGATCGGCCGGCTGCCGACCATCCGGCAGCTCGAACTGTCGGCGGGCTCGGTCGTCGAGTTCCGCGTCACCGCCCTCGACGTGAGTCACGGCTTCGGACTCTATGGGCCTGATCGCCAGATCGTCGCCCAGGTCCAGGCCATGCCCGGCTATGTCAACCGGCTGCAGGTCAGGTTCGACGAACCCGGCCAGTACAAGGTCCTGTGCATGGAGTACTGCGCAGCGGGCCATCACCTGATGCAGACCGGGATCACGGTGAAATGAGCGAGCCAGCGAGGAAACCGGCCATGTCCACGACTCCGATGCAACAAGCCATCCGCCAGCAGACGCTCTACTGGATCGCGGTGGTCTTCGTGCTGTTCCCGGTGCTCATCGTGCTGGGCATTTACATGCGGACGGTGCAGGCCGGCGGGCTGCCCGGCCTGGAGCACTGGTTCTACCAGATGATGACGCTGCACGGCCTCGGCATGGCCGGGCTCTGGTACGTCGCATCGATGGCCTGCGTGGCCAACGTGCTGGCGAAGTACGTCGCCCCCTCGCCGGCAATCGGCCGCTTCGCGCTGGCCGGCACCGTGATCGGCATCGTCGTGCTGATGGCGGCGGTCTTCGCGGGCCGGTTCGGCGCAGGCTGGTACTTCCTGTACCCGCTGCCCTTCCAGGGCGACTGGCCGCTGTGGTCGGCCGTGCTGTTCCTGGTCTCGCTGACCGTGCTCGGCGTGACCTGGCTGGTCTGGACGCTCGACCTGCTGCGTGCGATCTCCAGCCGCTACACGCTCGGCCAGGCACTGGGCTGGCACATCATCGCCGGCCGCAGCGAACCGGCCTTGCCGCCGGCCATCCTGATCACCACCGTCGGGCTGATCGCCTCGGTTGCGGCGCTGGTCGCCGGGGTGGCCGTGATCGCGCTGTTCTTCTACGAACTGGCCACCGGCGCAGCCACCGACGCCCTGCTGATGAAGAACCTGATCTTCTTCTTCGGCCACACGATCGTGAACCTCGCGATGTACCTCGGGGTGGCGCTGGTCTACGAAGTGCTGCCCGAATACGCCGGCCGGCCCTGGAAGACGAGTTCGGTCGTCGCGATCGCCTGGAACACGGTGCTGCTGATCGTGCTGTTCGCCTACTTCCACCATCTGTACATGGACTTCGTCCAGCCCGGGGTACTCCAGTACATCGGGCAGATCGCGTCGTACGCGAGCGCGATCCCGTCGGCCGTGGTGACGATCTTCGGAGCGCTGCTGCTCGTCTACCGCGCGCAGATGCGCTGGAACCTGACTTCGATCCTGTTCTTCCTCGGCCTGGTCGGCTGGGCGGTCGGCGGCATGGGCGCCGTCATCGATTCCACGATCATCGCCAACGTCCGGCTGCACAACACGCTGTGGGTGCCCGCTCACTTCCACACCTACATGGTCGCCGGCCTGGTCTTCCTCATCGTCGGCTACTTCCACCACGTGTGCCGCGCGGCGGCGGGCGCCACCGAGCGTGCCGGTTACCACAAGCTGCTCGCCGCACTGATGATGGTGGGCGCCTACGGGTTCTTCTTCATGTTCTATCTGTCGGGCGCCTACTCGGTGCCGCGCCGCTTCGCGTTCTACCCGGCCGAGCTGTCGCACGGCGCCCTCTACTCCGCCATCGGGGCTGTGTTCGCCACGGTGTTCCTGGTCGGCTTCCTGCTCGCCGTGGCCGAAACCGGCCGGCACTGGCTGCGGGCGCTCGCACAGGAACGGGCGTCGTGACGACGCCGGTTACCGGGCAAGAGGCCAAACGAGGCACCGGAACGACAGGCGCCGGAACGCGCCAGGCCTTGCGCGGACTGGTCGCCGCGCTCACCATCTCGGCCACTGCGCTCTCGGGCGTCCTGGCCCCGGGCACCGGCTTCGCCACCGGGACATCGGCCGGCGTCTCACGCGCCGAAGAGCGGGTCGAAGCCCGCGCGATTCCCGATATCCCGCTGCAGCTGGCCGACGGCCGCAAGCTTCCGCTGTCGGCGCTGGCCGGCGGCAAGCCGCTGCTGGTGACCTTCTTCTACCGCCGCTGCACCGGCGTGTGCATCCCGATGCTCGAATGGGTCCGCGACGCAGTGCGCGAAGTCGGCGGACTGGGCACCGACTACCGGGTACTGGCACTGAGCTTCGACGACGCCGACACCGTGGCCGACCTGCGCGCCCAGGCCCTGGCGATCGGGGTCTCGGAAGCTGCCGACTGGACCTTCGCGATCACCGAACACGAGGCACTGTCCCGGATCACCGGGGCTGCGGACTTCTGGTACCGCCGCGACCCGGTCACCGGCCAGTTCGACCACCCGGCGCTGGTGCTGGCTGTCGATGCGGGCCGGGTCGTGCGCGCCATGCTCGGCACCCCCGGCGAAATCGACCGCTTCCGCGAGCTGATCTGGGAGTTGCGCGGCGCCTTCATTCCCAGCTACCGCCTGCCCGGGCAGACGGCGCTGTCCTGCCTGAACTTCGATCCGGACACCGGCACGACCCGCCTCGCCTGGGGCCTGGCGATCCTTGCGCTGCCCGGCATGGCCGCGCTGGTCGCGGCACTCGGCGTGTTCTTCAGTCCGTGGCGCCGGCGCCCGAGCCCCGGCAGCGCCTGAGCGGGCAGACTAGGCGAAGCGCTTCTCCAGTGCGCGGATCGCGGCAGGCAGCGCCATGTCGAGCTGCGCGCGCAACGCGAGACGACAGCGCTCGTAGTGCTGGCGCGCCTCGACGACGCGGCCGGCATCGGC
>JBAYOD010000320.1:0-2925 GCA_041678445.1 Burkholderiaceae bacterium
AGCGTTTCCGCGGGCACACTGTCCGGCACGTTGGCGCGCGCCGGAGAGATCAGCATCATCAGCAGCACGATCGCTGCGCCGAACAAGGCTGGAATTCGCATGGCGTCATCTCCGTCCTTGGGTGCGGCGAGAGAAGGCACGAGGACGACCTGCCTCGCGCCACTGCCACAACCCTTCTTGTCACACCAGTATCCCGGCGCTGTAAGGAAAGCAAAAGAGCCAGGACCGTCCGTTCCGATGGTGCCAGCCGACCCCGGCAGGGTGCCTGGCCCCCGGCAGATCGCGGCGGCCGGTCAGCGCAGCGAATCGATGGCCCGACGCAGGCTCAGCAGCGCGTCGCTGATCTCGGCTTCGTTCAGGGCGGCGTAACCGAACAGCAGACAGCGTTTCAGCAGCGGGCTGTCGCGCAGGCCGAACGGTTGCGCATTGGCCGAAGCCACGCTGTAGACGCCCACGCCGCGCGCCCTGGCCGCTTCTTCGATCGCTTCGGCATCGGGCAGGGTATCCGGCAGGTGAGCGGCCAGATGCATGCCGCTGCCGGCGCCGTTGACCGCGCTGCCGGGCAGATGGTTCTCGATTTCGCGCAACAGATGGTCGCGCCGGCTGGCGCAGGCCTGGCGCAGACGGCGCAGGTGGCGTGCGTAGCCACCTTCGGCGAGGAAGGCGGCGAGCGCGGCCTGCTCCAGCCAGGGCTGGCAGTTGTTGAGCAGCGCCTTGGCGGCGCGCACCGGTTCGATCAGCTCGCGCGGCAGGATCATGTAGCCGATCCGCATGCCGGCGCCCAGGCTTTTCGAGAACGTTCCGAGGTAGACGACCTGGTCGAAGCGCTCCTGGCTCTTGAGTGCCGGGAGCGGCGAACGGTCGTAGTAGAAGTCGCCGTCGTAATCGTCTTCGAGGATGTAGGCGCCGCAGTTGCCGGCCCATTCGAGCAGTGCCTGGCGCCGTTCGGGCGTCAGGACGGAACCGAGCGGATACTGGTGCGAGGGCGTCACGTAGGCCAGCGCCGCCGATGCGGGCAGGCCCGCCGGATCGATGCCGTCGTGATCGACTGCCACCGGGCGCAGCCGTGCGCCGCAACTGGCGAATACCGCGCTGGCCCCGCGGTAGCAGGGGTTCTCGACGACGACGTCGTTGTTGCCGCGCCGGACCAGCAGGCGCGCCAGCAGGCTGAGGCCTTCCTGGATGCCGTTGGTGATCAGCACCCTGGACGGGTCGACGGCGATGCCGCGGGCGCCAGCGACGTAGGTCGCGATCGCGGTGCGCAGCTCGGGCAGCCCCTGCGGGTCGCCGTACTGGCACAGATGGGCGACCGGCTGGCGCAGCATGCGGGTCAGCAGCCGGTGCCAGGCCCGCACCGGAAAGAGCCGGACGTCGACGCGACCGATCCAGAAGTCGTATTCGGCAGTGCCTTCGAGCGGACTGGTGACCCGGTGCCGAAGCACTTTCGGATCCGGCGGCGGTGTCGCCACGATCGGAGCGCCCGCTTCGTTGCGCAGGCCCGCCTGCGCAGACGCTCCGTGGACGGTATCGGGCTTGAACCGGGCGGCCACGAAAGTGCCGATCTGCTCCCGGGTTTCGAGAAATCCTTCCTCATCCAGACGCAGATAGGCGCCGACCACGGTATTGCGCGAAACCCCGAGATCCCGTGCCAGCGAACGCGTGGCGGGCAGCGGGCTGCCGGGCGGCAATCTGCCTTCGACGATCAACTCCCGGATCTGCTCGACGATCTGATCCTGAAGCGTGCGGCCGAGCGCATTATCGATATGGATAGGGAACTGGATGGCTGCTCCTCGTCCGCACCGTTCGACGACCGGTATTGGTTTTTATCGTTGGTGACTTCCGCAATCGGGGACGATCATACCTGCCCGGCCGCCCGGATGGCCAGATCCGGGGCCGGCCCGGTCCGGCGGTTCAGTCCGGAGACGGCCGGGAAGGTCCGGAGCCCGGTTCGTCGCGATCCAGTTCGGCCCGCAGCGATGCGGGCAGCCGGTTCAGCATCCAGTGGATGACGGCCGGGATCAGCACGAGATCGTCGGCCACGCCGATGATGGGCAGGAAGGCCTCGGGGATCAGGTCGATCGGCGAGATCAGGTAGAGCAGCAGCAGTCCGCTGCCGAGCTTCAGCCAGCCGGGTGCATCGGGATGACGCAAGGCGCGCCACAGCCGGCGCAGATCGCCCTTGACGAGCACCCAGAGCATCGAGAACCGTTTCCACATCGCCTTGTTCCTTGCCGGTCGGCCCGGACGGCTTCAGTCGATCAGGCCGTGACGCAGCGCGTAGGAGGCCAGGCCGGCATTGCCGGAAACGCCGAGCTTCTCGATGATCCTCGCACGATAGACCGAAACCGTCTTGGGTGACAGCGCGAGTGCCCGCGCGATCTCCGACAGCCGGCGGCCCGAGGCGATCATCAGCAGGGTCTGCATCTCGCGTTCGGAGAGCTGGTCGTGCGGCACGCTCGCGAGCTTGCCGGTCACGGTGTCCAGCAGCAGATGCGCGACTTCCGGGGTCAGGTAGCGTCGGCCGCCGGCCACCGTGCGGACGGCCTCGATGAGTCTGGCCGGATCGGCGGCCTTGTTCAGATAGGCCATCGCGCCGCTGCGCAGGGCGCGGATGCCGTACTGGTCTTCGGGATGCTGGGACAGCACGATTGCGCGAGCCGTGTTGCCGGTGACGGCCAGTGCCTCGAGAATCTCCAGGCCGTTGCGCCCGGGCAGGTTCACGTCGAGCATGATGACGTCGCACTGCAGGTCGCGCAGCAGCGCGCGCAGTTCGCCGTAGCTGCCCGCCTCGCCGACCACTTCGATGTCGACGGTCTCGCAGAGCGTCTCGCGCAGGCCGCGCCGGATCAGCGCATGATCGTCGACGAGCACGACGCGGATCATGGCTGCGCTCCGAGGGGGTGGACATCGGCGGCCGGGGCGAGG
>JBAYOD010000321.1:0-2920 GCA_041678445.1 Burkholderiaceae bacterium
ACGCTCGCTGGCCGACGACATCGTCGAGATCGAGAAGCTCATCGGCCGGGCGCTGCCGGCGAGCTGGGAGGCGGAATACCTCGAGCGGCGCGACGCGATGCTGGCCGAGGAGATCGTCGCGGTGGCGGGCGTCGATGCGGTGCTCGCCCGGCTCGTCTACCGGCGCGTGCCGATCGCCGTCGCCTCGGGCGCCGAGCGCGCCAAGATGGCGCTGACCCTGGGCGCCACCCGGCTCGATCGCCATCTCGATGGCCGGGTGTTCGGCGCCGACCAGGTCGCGCATGCCAAGCCCGCACCCGACGTCTACCTGCTCGCCATGCGCGAGACCGGGCTCGATCCCTCGCGCACCATCGTCATCGAGGACACCCCGACCGGCACCCGCGCCGGAGTCGCCGCCGGCGCGACGGTACTGGGCTTCTGCGAACGCAACGATCCGCGCGGCCTGCTTGCCGCCGGCGCGGTGGCGGTGTTCGGGGCAATGTCCGAGTTGCCGCGCCTGCTCGGAGTGCATTAGGTCCTGTCGTTTATCCGCGAAGCAGAGTCACGAGGACCCGCTCGCACGAGGACCCGCTCGCAGTCCACCGTGTACTGGTCACTGTAGCCGTCGAGTGTCGCGGGCTTGGCCATCAGAAACCGATCCTTTCCTTGCGGAAGTGCTCGGCCATTTCCTTGGATCGGCCTTCGCCGCGCAGCAGGTCAAGATATATCTGGATCGGGCTGGCCAGCCACAGGCCGCGGACCCGCTCACGGAACAGCAGTTCGCCTGGCGACCTGGCTTCGATAATGACCAGGTTGGCTCCCTCGTTGACGACTCGCGCACCCAAGTCCCCGATCGCGGTGTCGACGCTTGCGTCGATCAGGACACGCACACGGACTTGGGAGACGCTGGAAAGGAACGGCGCATAGTGCTGCGCGGCGGCCTCGTGGCTGATCGCGTATTCAACGTCATGTGCGTCGAAGACTTGGCCGATCCGCGCCGCCATCGTGTCGGCCTTCGCGCCCGGCACATAGTACCGGCGCAGGGCCGGCGGTCGGATGGTAGTAAGCTGCTTGGTCCATGCGTCCAGCAAGGCCGCCGGCTCGCGAAGGTGGCGCTTTTTGCTCGGGCCTTGCCCACGCACCGCCAGCCAGTCGAACCGTTCCAACTCGGTTAGCACCTGCGAGGCGGTGGCGGGCGACACCATCGCCTGCTGTGCCAGTTCCGTGACGCCGAACCAGTTCTGATGCTGCGCTAGCAGGGCATGAAGCACTTGGGCGCGCCGTCCGGTAAAGAGCGCACGCACCGACCTCGCAAGGGTCTTGGGTGGCGGTTTGTCGATGTAGAGGTATGCACCGGGTGCGGGCAGGTACAGGCTGCCGCCACTGTCGTAGTAGCCGACGCGCTCGCTTATGAGTAGCTCCTTTGCACCGGGGGAAATGGACTCAGCGATGAGGAGCGGCAAGGACTCCTTCTCCTGCCCGGCGGGCTTGCCGTGGCTCGCTGTCCGAAGCTGCCAGATCATCTGACGGACATCTCGGGGAAAGACGGTCTTTTTGACTTCGAGCAGCAGGACGAAGGACTTGCCGGCGACGTGTAGATCGACCTGGGCATCGTACCCACGATCTTGGTGCTTGCTGGCGGATTCCCAATGATCGAGTTCGGCCTCCACCTCGGGAAGCCCATGTAGAGTGTCAACGAAGCGTGTGATCAACTGTCGTTCGGTCAGGGTGGTCTCAAGCATACGGCGCTGACGCCTCATTTGCTGTTTGGTGAATATTTAGATCCTAGCGAATATTTGGCAAAATAGTAATTTTTACTGAGCAGTAAAAGAAAGCATTTTTGTCGCAACCTCAATCCTGCCAACACATCCTCAGCCCGTCAGCGACGACAGCGAAGCTGATGAAGCCGCTGCGCCTCATGTAGTACGGTAAAACGTCGTATCACCGTCGAGAATTGCCATGACGACTAACGCTCGCTTCGATCTGAAGATGAACGCCGAGGAAAAAGACACCTTTGCCAAGGCGGCCGCCTTGACGGGGACGACCATGGCCGGCTTCGTCCGGGCGGTGGCCAGGGAGAAGGCCCTGGCACTGCTCGATCGCGAGGCGCGAATCACCCTGTCACAGCGGGATTTCGCTGCATTCACCTCGGCGCTCGATTCCGCTTTCAGCCCCAATCCGGCACTTCAGGACGCGCTGGGACAGGCGCGACGCCGGGTCCGGCGCACCTGAGGGAGCTGTGTGCTGGCGGTCGTCGACGATCGCGGCAGCGATTGCTCGCGCACCACCATCGCATCGACAAAGGCGGCTGCGCCCGCGGCGCAGAGCGAATGGGGGCGCCGAGGCTCGCAGGCAGACAGACGGGCGCACGCAGTGCGCACGGCTGGCTGCCGAGAAACGGAGGTTGTCGGCGAAGCCGACCGCCACCGCTGAGCGGCGCGCCGCGGGCGCAGCCGCCTTTGCCACGGACTATCGAGAGCCCGGATCAGCCCGCACCCACCGCCGCCATCCGGCGCCCCGGCCAGTCCGCCAGCAGCGCCGGGATCTCCCGCGCCGGCATCGGCCGCGCCGTATAGAAACCCTGGATCATGTCGCAGCCCTGCGCCCGCAGGGCCTGCACCTGGCTGGCGTCCTCCACGCCTTCGGCGACAGTTTCGATCGACAGCGCCCGGGCAAGCGAGACGATCGTGTTGACGATCACCCGGGTGTCCTCGCGCGAGCAAAGTTCATGCACGAAGGCGCGATCGATCTTGAGGGTATCGAAGGGGAAGCGCCGCACATAGGCGAGCGATGAATAGCCGGTGCCGAAGTCGTCGAGCGCGATCCGTACCCCCAGCGCCTTGAGCCGGCGCAGGGTGGCGATCGCGGTCGCGCCCTCGCTCACGAAGACCGTCTCGGTGATCTCGAGTTCGAGTCGCTGCGGCGGCAGGCCGGTGGCCGC
>JBAYOD010000322.1:0-2913 GCA_041678445.1 Burkholderiaceae bacterium
CTGCGCTCAGACAGGGCGCGCCGAGTCAGATGGTTGGTGGCGCGCTGCGCGCGCGGGCCACACGGGCTGTGCTGCTCGACGCGGGTTCTGAAGGCCCGGCGCCCAGGCCAGGGGCCGCCAGCCTCCTGCGAAGCATGGGGACTGGACAGCTCGTGGCGTCGGGGCTTTACGGTATCGGCTTGGCGATTTGCGACTCGGCGGCTCCGGCTCCGGCTCCGGCCCCCAGGCCAACACCGCCTCCCGCCCAGCGGGGGGTGGGTCGCTGCCGGGCGGGGCGCTTTGTCGGCGCCGAGTAGCGCAGGACGTGGGGCCGCGCGCGCAGCGCGCTTCCAACATCTGACTTGCCGCCGACTGTCCGAGCGCAGCGAACGAAGCGAAGCGCAGTGAGCGAAGCGAGTTTCGGCGGCAGGCCCCACGCCCGAGCAACGCAGGGGAGTCCGGCCGAAGGACGGACCGCCGGCACCCAGCCCCGCCCGGCAGCGACCCACCCCCCGCTGGGCCGGCACCCAGTCACTTCAGGGCCAGCTCGACGCCCCCCTCCCCGTCGCCGGCCTTCGCAGCCGTCACGAACAGCCGCGCCGGGTCGATCCCGCCGTTGCCCGCCAGCCAGTCCTTCACCGTCTGGGCGCGACGGGCGGCAAGCTGCTTCAGCGGCTCCTCTGCCGGCTGGATCGCTTCGAGCAGTTCGCGCTCCATCACGTCGATCGACGGCCGTTCCTTTTCGGCCGGTGCCGGCCGGTCCTTCTCGCTCGGCGCCGGCGCCCGACCCATCAGCCAGGCCTGCGTCACCAGCAGCGGTCGCTGGGTCTCTCTGATCCGCTCCTGGAAGCCGGTACCGTCGAGTTCGCGCCGGATCCGCTTCAGGCGGGATTCGAGCTGGGCCAGCCGCAGGGCTTCGCGGTCGGCTGCCAGCCAGCGTCCGCCGATCTCCAGTTGCAGGCCGGGGCGCTCGGTCAGCGCCTTGGCGAGCCTGGCCAGGCGCTCGCGCACGGTGTCGTCGAGTTCCGACTGCGCGGCCGGGAACGGCAGGACCGACAGTTCCTCGGCATCGCCGCCGACCAGTCCGGCAATCAGTGAGAACGGTGCGGTGACCGCCTTGACGATCAGGTTGCCGATGAGCCGCATGACGATCCCGGCCACGCTGAACTGCGGATCGTCGAGCGAGCCGCTGATCGGCAGATCGACATCGATGACGCCGTTGCGGTCCTTCAGCAGCGAGACTGCGAACAGGACGGGCAGTTGCAGCGCGTCGGGGCTGTCGACCTGTTCACCGAAGGTCAGCTGATCGAGCACGATCCGGTTCTGGGCGGTCAGTTGTCCGCTCTCGACCCGATAGGCAACATCGACCGACAGCTTGCCTTTCTCGATGCCGTAGCCGACGTACTTCGCCGAGTAGGGCGACAACGCGGGCAGATCGATATCCCGGGCCTCGGCCTCGACATCCAGAAAGAGCGGCTCGCCGATCGGGTCGATGCGCCCGGCAATCGCGACTGCCCCGGTGTTGTCGACCCGGCCGTCGAGCTTCAGGTCGGCGGGCCGGCCACCGCCCATCTCGCCCACCTCGCCGACCAGTCCGGTCAGGTTGGCCGAGTAGTTGGGCTGGATGAAATAGTCGCTGAAATCGATGTTGCCGTCGGACAGTCGGATCCGCCCGATGCGGACCGGTGGCGGATCGGTTTTCGGTGGCGGGTCGGCCCTCGCCGGCATCTGCTCGGCCACGCTCATCACCGGCCCGTCATCGGCGCGCGGCGCCTCACCACCGGCAGGCTGCGCGGCGCCTGCCGCGGCGGCGCTCGCCGCCGCACCCGCCGGCCCCGCGCCGTCGTCGACGACTTCGCCGTGATCACCGTCGAACAGGCTCTGCAGATTGAAGCGTCCGTTGGGCTGGATGACCAGCCGGGACTGCAGCCCATCGAGATCGATGTCACCGAGATCGGCGAAGAACGGCGCCAGCGTGAGCCTGGTCGAACTCAGGCGCAGCGACTTCCAGCCCAGCAAGTCGGCCGGATCGGGACCGCTGCGCCGCTGGCGGGCCGGAATCGCGGCCACCGCCTCGCGCTTGAGGCGCAGCTTGAAATCGGCGGCGCTGATCGCACCCTGCCATTGCCCCCTGGCTTGTCCATCGGCGCCCATCGACAATTGCAGGCGGCCGTCGGCCGACAGCACCCCGGCAGCAGGTTCGGCGTTGAAGTCGGCCGGCAACCAGGCCTGGGCGGCCGTCACAGGCAGCGCCTTGGCCTGCACGGCCAGCGACAACTCGCGGGCAGCGGGCGAAACCGTGCCCTGCGCCGAAACGCTGCCGGAGCGGTCGACGCGCGCCGACACCGCCAGCTTCACCGGGCTTGCGCCGTCGAGCGTGACGCCGCCTGCGTCGACGGTGACTGCGCCGAACCGCAGCGGCGAATGACGCTCGCCTCCCCCGGCATGGGCGAGTTCGACATCCAGCCCGGACACCGACACGGTTTCGATCGCGCCCTGCCAGGCCGGAGCCCCGGCTGAAGCGGACGAAGCAGACGACTTGGCCGCATCCGGGCGCCACCAGCCGACGGCATCGAACCGGCCATCTGCCAGGCGGCGCAGTGTCAGCCTGCCCCCGGCCAGCGCCACCCGCCCGATGTCGAGCTGTCGGGCGTCGACGTCGACCCGCAGCCCGGAAACATCGAGCGAGTCGACACGGACCACTTCCCGTCCCTTGTCAGCCAGGCTGAGTCGATCGACGGTCATCCGGCCGTCGGCCAGGGTCACGCGACCATCGCCGGCAAGTTCGAAGCGGCTGCCCGCGGCCAGCGTCCCGGTTGTCGTTTCGAGCGCCAGCGCCGGACCGGCCAGCCAGCTCCAGTTCGCCAGCGTCACCTCGGCGATCTCCGCTTCGCCGGCAACCGCCAGCGGCTCGAGATCGATCTGCGCGCTCGC
>JBAYOD010000323.1:0-2909 GCA_041678445.1 Burkholderiaceae bacterium
ACGTTGGGGAAATCGGCCAGGTCGACCTTGTGCCGCTGGTGGCGCCAGGCCCAGCCCACGATGGCGAAATCGGCAATCGACAGTTCACCGGCGAACCATTCGTGATCGGCGAGCCGGCGATCCATCACCCCGTAGAGCCGGCGGGTCTCTTTCATGAAACGCTCCAGGCCGTAGCGGCGGTCTTCCTCGTTCTGCAAGCCGGCGAAATGATGGACCTGCCCCGGCATCGGGCCGAATCCTCCCACCTGGAACATCAACCATTCCCAGACCGCGATCCGCGCCCGCCGGTCCTCGGGCAGGAAGCTGCCGGACTTCTCGGCCAGATAGAGCAGGATGGCGCCGGACTCGAAGACCGACACCGGCTTGCCGTCCGGCCCGTCGGGATCGACGATGGCCGGAATCTTGTTGTTCGGGCTGATCTTCAGGAAATCGGGAGCGAACTGCTCGTCCTTGCCGATGTTCACCGGCACGATCCGGTAGACCAGGCTCATCTCTTCCAGCGCCACGCAGATCTTGCGGCCGTTCGGCGTATCCCAGGTATGCAGTTCGATCATCATCAAGTCTCCATGCGTTGAATCGAAACGGGTCGGGCAGGCCCGCCCCGGGCACTAGATTACGATATCGCGTTGGCCAGGGCGGCTCCGGAGATGACTCCCTTGACTCTAGCAATGATCATCGCTGCGACCACACTTGGCGGCGTTGTCAGTGTGCTCGTTGCGGCTGCCCTGTCGCTGACCCTGCTGGCCGGCATCGTCCGCCAGCTGGTCAGCCTCTCGGCCGGCCTGCTGCTGGCCACGGCCATCCTCCATGTCCTGCCCGAAGCCTTCGAATCGGGTGCCAACCCGCACACCCTGACCTGGGCCCTGCTCGGTGGCCTGATCGCCTTCTTCCTGCTCGAGAAGCTGGAGATCCTGCGGCACAGCCATCACCACGAAGGCGATGGCCACGATCACCATCACGGCCATGATCGGGAAGAGGCTGGTCCCGGCGGCACGCTGATCCTGGTCGGCGATTCGATCCACAACTTCGCCGACGGCGTGCTGATCGCCGCCGCCTTCATGGTCGACCACCGGCTCGGCTGGCTCACCACGCTGGCCATCGCCGCCCATGAGATCCCGCAGGAGATCGGCGACTTCATCATCCTGCTGAACGCCGGCTACAGCCGCCAGCGCGCGCTGCTGTTCAACGCGATCAGCGGGCTGGCCGCCGTCGCAGGCGGCGTGGCCGGCTACTTCGTGCTGGCCGAATCCGCCGGGCTGCTGCCCTATGTCCTGATGTTCGCCGCAGCCAGCTTCATCTATGTCGCGCTCGCCGATCTGGTGCCCGACCTGCACCGGCACTCCCGCAACGGCGGCGCATGGAAGATGCAGTTCGTGCTGATGATGGTCGGGGTGGCCATCGTCGCGGTGCTGACGGCGCAGCTGCACGCGCACTGAGACGGGCCGACAACGCCTACTTCACCGCAACACTGATCGGCGGATCGCCGCCGACGTACTGGGCCGCCACATAGGCGCCCTGCCTGGGCAGGAAACCGATGATCCTGGCCGGCCCCGGTCCGACCGCGGTGAAGGCGTGCGGCACCCCGGCCGGTACCGAGATCGTGTGGTTGGCCCCGACGCGGAAGGTCTCGTCGCCGATCGTGACGTCCAACTCGCCTTCCAGCACGAGCAGCACTTCGTCGACCTCGAGGTGGTAATGCAGCGGCGCACCGGCCCCCGGCTCGAGAATGCCGAGGCTGGCGCTGACCTGCACGCCCTGGTCCTTGCCGGCAACGACGAAATTCCGGTAGCCGGGCCGCCAGGGCAGCTCGACGGCTTCATCGTTGCAGACGATCGATGGGGATCGTTGGGTCATCATCGAGACTCCCGGGCTCAGCGCCCTTCGAGCAGGAACTCACGCACCAGGCGGTTGAACACGTCCGGGCGCTCGAAATAGACCGAGTGCCCGGCGTTCTCCACGAGACTCATTCTGGCCCGGGGCATCTTCTGCATCAACCATTCCACCGCAACCGGCGGTGCCAGCCTGTCCTGGTCGCCGACGATCAGCAGAGTCTCGACCTGGCAGTCCTCGACCTGCCGGCGCGACGCGCCTTCGAGCACCAGCCGGAACGGGCTGCCGCCCAGGTGGTTCATGGCCTCGATCTCCTGGAACAGGAAAGTCAGGGCCGGCTCGCGCTCGCGGAATCCGGCCGACAGGACTCTCGGCAGCAGTTCCGCCGGAGGCTCAGCATGGGTGGCCAGGATATCGGCCAGTTCGGGATCGACGACGCCTGCGATGGTGCTGGCCAGCACCATCCGGCCCACGCGCCCGGGGCTGCGCAGCGCGAAATCCAGGCAACTGCGACCACCCATCGACTGGGCAACCAGATGCGCCTTCTCGATTTCCAGATGATCGAGCAAGGCGGCCAGGTCACCGGCAAAGGCCGCCTGGTTGCGCCCGTCGTCGGGGTTCGTCGAAGCGCCGAAGCTCCGATGGTCGAAGGCGATGCAGCGGAAGTCTCCGGCGAAAGCCGGGATCTGCTGCCACCAGCTCAGGTGGTTTCCACCCCGCCCGTGCGCAAAGACGATGGCATCTCCCGAGCCATGGTCCTCGTAATAGATCCGCGCGCCGTTGGCGCTCATCATCGGCATGGCAGCAACGCCCCGTCCTGGCGCTGCGCCGCCGCCACGCCGGCGGTACGGCCGGTGACCAGCGCCTGCGACAGGCCGCCGATGTAGCGTATCGTGCTGGCGCCGCCCACGTCGCAACCCGCGGCGTAGAGCCTGGGGATCTCGGCGATCAGCAACTCGTCGATCGGCGCGATCACGAGCGGCATCGTCGACACCGAGGACATCTGCCGGATGACCCGCATGTCGAGGTCGGTCTGCAGGCCCCCGCAGGTATAGGTGATGCTCGAACGCACGAGCACG
>JBAYOD010000324.1:0-2892 GCA_041678445.1 Burkholderiaceae bacterium
CGGCCACGGGTGGATGTGGTGCTGTCCGCTACCGGGTTGTATCCCGATCACTTCCCCAATCTGATGCAGCACCTGGCTCGGGCCGTCGAATTGGCTGCCGCCGCCGAGGAACCGGACAATGCCGTTGCCATCAACAGCCGTGCCATTACTGCACGTCTGCAGGGGCAGGGACTGGCCGCGGAGGCTGCGCGTCGTGCCGGCGTTACCCGTATTTTCGCCTCGGCCTCCGGCAACTATGGCACCGGTCTGGACGATGCCGCGCTGGCCAGTGACACCTGGGAGGGCAAAGGCGAGGGTGATCGCAAGCTGGCGGAACTCTATCTGCAGAAAATGCAGTACGCCTATGGACCCGACAACAGCGAATGGGGACGCAGCGACCTGGGGGGCGACGGCGTCAATCTGTACGCCGAGCAGCTGCGCGGCACCGAGGGGGCAGTGCTGTCGCGCAGTTCCAACCTCTACGGCATGCTCACCACCGACGACCCGTTCCAGTATCTGGGTGGTATCGCGCTGGCGGTGCGCTACCTGGACGGGCGGGCGCCGGCGCTGTCGATCAGCAATCTGCGCGGCGGCGGCAGCGGCCGCGTCGAGGGGGCCGCCGGCTTTCTCGCCAAGGAACTGGCCACCCGCCAATTCCATCCCGGCTACATCGAGAATCTGATGGCGGAGGGCTACGCCGGTACGATCGAAATCGCCGATGCGATGAACAACTTCTGGGGCTGGACCGCCGTGTCGCGTGAAATCGTCCGCGACGATCAATGGCAGGAATTCGTCGATGTCTACGTCCGCGACAAGCACGAGCTTGGCGTGCGTGAATGGTTCGAGCGCGAGAATCCGGCGGCGCTGGCCCAGGTCATGGAGCGCATGCTGGAGGCGGCGCGCCAGGAATACTGGCAGGCCGACGCCGCCACTGTGGAGGAGCTGAAGCAGCGTTATGCGGATCTGCTCGAGCGCTTCGATTTGCAGACTGGCAACGCCGCCCTGGCCGAGTTCGTCGGCTACGGGCTGGCGGCCGCCCCGCAGCCCGAGCGCCCGCCCGCACCTATGCAAAGGGTGGAGGGCCAGCAACTGCAGCGGGTCGATCCGGCTGCCGTCACCGGCCCGGACTGGCTGCGCCTGTTGTTGCCGCTGGCGGTTCTGGCGCTGATCGGGCTCGGCGTGGTGCAGCGCCGTTTTGCCTCCGGCGTGTCCACCCGATTCGCTCGACCCCGTGCGACTTTTCGCCTGGATTTTTCTTCGACCTAAGGCGATAAATCGTGACCGAAGGAAATCCCCGTGGGACAACCGAACGGGTGGAGTACCCGGAGATCAATGACACCACCGGTCGAAAGACCCGCTCGATCGAGAATCTTCGCAGAAGTGTCGAGATTCGGGTCGTAAGAGATTGACGTCGTTCCCGCTCGATTTTTCCAACCGATAGGAGCCTGGTATGGGCAACCCGCTCGAACTCGCCATGTATGACCTCAGTCAGATTTTTCTGATTCCGGTCCTGATCGCCATCGCGGCCTTGTTTGTCTATGCCTTCGTCGCGCTCGGCAGCTTTCTATGGCAGATGCGCCAGCGCCGCCGTGGCGAGGCGGCGGGCTTCGAACTGGTTCAGCTGCATCGGCAGCAGCCGGAACTGAGCCCGGCCGAGCTGGAAGCGGTCGCGGTCGAGCGTCTGGAACTGGCTCGCATCACCAGCCGGGTAGCGCCGCTGCTGGGCCTGGTGGCGACCATGATTCCGATGGGGCCGGCACTCAAGGGCCTGGCCGAGGGGAGTTTGAGCGATGTCGCGCACGGGCTGATGATCGCCTTTTCCGCGGTCATTCTGGCGCTGATCGCCGCTTCGATCACGTTCTGGATCGTGAGCGTGCGCCGGCGCTGGTACGCCCAGGAGCTGACCCGGATCGAGCGCGGCCTGCCGCAACCGGCCTCCGAGGTGGCGCTCCATGCGGACATGGCCGCGGAGGTGCCGGTATGAGCACGCGCCTGCATCTGCTCGACGATGCGGAAGATGATCCGGTGTTGTCCGTGGTGAACCTGATCGATGTCTTCCTGGTATTGGTCGCCGCACTGCTGCTGGCCATGGCCAACAGCCCGTTCAGTCCATTCGCCAAGGATGTGACGGTGATCACCAATCCAGGTCAGCCCGACATGGAGGTGGTGATCAAGAAAGGGGAGAAAATCGAACGCTACCAGGCCAGCGGCAAGATCGGCAGCGGCGACGGGCAGAAGGCCGGCGTCGCGTACCGTATGAAGGATGGTTCAATGGTGTATGTGCCGGAGCCGGGCGCGCCCTGAGGCTCGGCCGGCTTATGCGCCCTGGCTCGATGTACCGGAGAATCCTTTCACGCCGGTGAGGCCTCGATGCCTGGCAGGAGGCCGTCCAGCCAGGTGTTCATGACGTCTTGCGCAGCCGAGGCCAGCCGAGGCCCGTACTGCCGGGCCTGCTTGCGTATGCTGCGCGGATCGATGCCGGCCTGGAAAAGTTCGGCGGCATGGCCCACCAGCCAGCGTTCCATCTGTCCTGCCTCCGCTTCCAGGTGGAACTGCAGGCCCAGCACGTTGGGGCCCGTGGCAAACGCCTGATGCCGACCCACGGGGGTACTGGCCAGCCACGCCGCACCGGCTGGAATGTCGAACTGGTCGCCATGCCAATGCAGGACGGGCGTATCGTCGAGGGCTGCCAGGGGGGATCGCGAACCTTCGGCAGTGAGGTGCAACGGGGCGAAACCGATCTCCTTGACGCCCAGGGCACGGACCTCGGCACCCAGCGCGCGCGCCATCAATTGCGCACCCAGGCAGATACCCAGAATCGGCCGGCCTGAATCCAGGCGGCGGCGCACGATGTCCAGCTCCGTCGCCAGAAAGGGGTAGAGCGCTTCATCGAAAGCTCCCATGGGGCCGCCC
>JBAYOD010000325.1:0-2884 GCA_041678445.1 Burkholderiaceae bacterium
CGCCGCTCAGCGCCGCCCCAGGAACTTCCCGGCCATCCCGAGCAGGTCGTCGAGCGCCGAGCCGTCGCCATTGCGATCGAGCATCGGCGTGAGCATGTCGAGCAGGCCGCCGCCAGACGCGCCGCCGCCGAACGGGCTGCCGCTGCCGCCGCTCAGTTGCCCGAACACCCCCCCACCGCCGCCTGCACCCGGCATGCCACCGGACTGGGCGTTGCCCTTGCTCAGCCCGCCCATCATCATCGCCGCGACCAGCGGCAGCATCTTCTGGAGCATGTCGGCGCCGATCCCGGTCTGGGCGGAAGCGCGGGCCGCCACGGCCCGGCTGACGTCCTTGCTGCCCAGCAGATGGCCGAGAATCGCGTTGCCGTCCTGCACGGTGCGATCGTCGCCCAGCGCCGACGGGTCGTCGAGGTAGCGCTGGTGCTGGCCGCTGTTCAGCGCACCGAGCAGGGCTTCGAGCCCGCCGGGCTGGGTGGCGTTGCGCTGCACGGCGCCAGCCAGCGCCGGCAGCAGGGCCTGCAGGGCGCTCTGCGCCTGGTTTGCGTCGGCACCGACGCGCGCGCCCATCTGGCGAACCGGGTCACCGCCCTGTGCGGAAAGAATGGCGTCCAGGATATTCATCATCACCTCCAGGAGAAATCATCGGCAAATCTAGCCGGCTGCGGATGCACGATCGATGACAAGGAGCCTTGCGGTCCTCAGGTGATCCGCCGGATGCTCTCGGCGATCTCGTCGCGCTCGAACACGCCCAGCCAGTCATCGCGCAGCAGGCGCGGCTTGCCGAAAGTGATCGCCTTGTTGCAGGCGTCGGAGAAGACGCCCGGTATCTCTTCGAAAATCACGGCGCTCAGGACGTTCATGTGGCCGAGCAGGAACTCGCGGGCGGCCGCCTTCGGCACGCCGCGACGCACGACTTCGTCCATGGCGTCGCGCATCGCCGACAGCAGCGTCGCCACGACGGTTTCCGACAGCCCGGGTTCGAGCAGGGCCATCTGGTCGACACTGACCCGATAGGAATTCAGCACCGGCGCAAAGATCACCCTGGCGATCGACTCGCCGAGCGCGTAATCCTCGTCGCTACCCTGCATCAGGGCACTGACGATCGACTGCTTGCCCGCCAGGCCGCCGAAGCGGTCGCGCCGGGCCTCCTCGTCGGGATCGTCGTTGAAGATCGACGGATGGCAGGGATGGGTGACGAAGTAGGCGAGATCGGGCCGCTCGGGCAGGTGGCCGGCGAACGGCGCGGCCGCATCGAGCGTGATGACCAGGGTGCCGGCCGCCAGTCGCGACGAAAGCCCGGCAGCGATCCTGCCGATCAAGGTATCGGGAACGGCCAGGATCACCGCCTGTGCCCCCGCGAGCGCCGTGTCCTCATCGACACACCGGATGCCCAGTGCCTGCGCCAGCCGCTCGCGGCCGGGGGCGCCGGGCTCGACATGGCGCACCGTGAAACCGGAGCCGAAGCGCTGCAGGTTCCGCGACAGCCGGAATCCCATCTTTCCGCCGGCGCCGAACAGCGCGATGTTCGTCGATGTCATGTCTCTTCTCCGCTGATGCTGTGGCCTGTCGAGGCGTTTCTCGCTGGGCAAATCGTACCGGAAGAACTCGAGTGCGCATGATGCGCCCTGGGCACGGGCACCCACTCTGTGTCGAGATTTTTTACATCATGCACCTCGCACTCGCCAAGGCTTGATGCAAATCATTGATAAAAAAGAAATCCTGATACTCGCGCGAAACTTGCTTGATGGTTTGATGAATGTCGACGCACCTTCGGCAGCAGCAAACGCCCGAGAACGGCGCGGCGGCGATTCGGAGCCTGAACAGGAAAAATCATGGGAAAGATGAGAAAGCTTTCGACCTTGGCAGTCGGCATGGCCCTGGCAGGAATCTCGGCTGTCGCGTTGGCCGCGCCGATTCCCTTTTCCGGCAGTTGGTCGCCAGGATCCCTGAGCGGCACCCTAGCCCCAGACGGGCTTCCCTGGGTGGCGAACGCCTTCGGCACCAACTCCTGGGGCGTTCCCGGCGTTGGCAATGCAACCTTGACATGGCCTGGGCCTGACGGTTATCGCGACTTCCACGTCAGCTTCGACCTTCCGGACGGAGTCGTAATCGACAATCAGGATCTGGGCACCGACTGCACCGGCGGGGCGTCGGGCGGCACGGTTTTCTGTGTGGGTGTGGGTGCGGATTTCAACCTCACGCCTTGGGAAGTGGAATTCGATGGCCCTAACAGCATTTCCTTCTATGCGCCCGCGGGCCAGAGTCTCGATGCCGGCGATGCGTTCTTCGTCAACATCTTCTTCACCGGAGCGGCGGCAAGCGGCAGCTTCACGGGTAGTTGGACTGACACCGGGCGCGTACCCGAGCCGTTGAGCGTAGCGCTCTTCGGTATCGGCCTGGCGGCACTCGGCTTCTCCCGCCGCCGCAACGCTGCGGGCAGCTGAACCTCCACACGCCCACATCCAGAACCTCGCCCCCACCGGGCCGCCGCTGCAAGGGCGAGTCCGGTGGTTGCAGTGTCTGCGACGGCCTGTTCCTTCGACGGCACAGGATCAGGTGAGGCGGGGCAGAACGCGAAACCTGGCTTCAGGTTCCGTGAGCCTCGTGCGCACCCGACACACCCGGCTGATGCGCGGCTCGTCGGCGTGACGGCGACGGCTCCGGCGCAACCCTGACCGAAAACCGTTACCGCCCCAGCCCCGTCGGGCCGGCCGCCCGGCTTATCATCGAACCGCTGCCAGCAAGCACCACCGCAGGCCGACAGCCGACAGCCGACCACAGGATGCCCCTGACCCTCGCCGCACCCGTCCACAGCGAACTGCTGATCCGCAAGAGCCGCTTCATCGCCTGCGTGCAACCGATGGCCGACCGGGCCGGTGCCCAG
>JBAYOD010000326.1:0-2874 GCA_041678445.1 Burkholderiaceae bacterium
GCACGCGACGGTGTGAGATGGGTCTGGATGCCGGCGCGCACGCGCGCCAGGTCAGCCAGCAGCCGGAGGTAATCGAAGTGGTAGCGCTCGCCCGGCTGGATGGGGGCATGAGCGGCGCTGTCGGCGACGGTGCGCTCCAGCGCATCGAGCTGGCGCAGCGCGGCGACCAGCTCCTGGCGCTGTGCGGGGGACTCAGCCAACGCTACCGGGGACTGACCCAGCAGGAAGGCCGTCACGAGAAAAATGGGCACGCCGCGATACGCGGCGCGCTGCCAGATCGGAGCCGACATCGCGCCATTCCTGTGTGATCAGCAATGGCCAGATCGTGGCGATCAGGGCTGTTTCAGGCCGCAAACAATAGGAACCCGCGGATGACCGGATAGATGGCCTAGAGGTACTTCTTGAAGCTGCCTGCGGTCAGGCTCACGGCCAGTCCCAGCAAGGCGGCACTGGGTAGCAGGATCAGCAGTGGATGCACCGAGATCGGCAAGGCCAGGTAAGTGACCCACGGCAGCACAGCCAGTGGCATCAGGCTGGCCTTCGCGCGGTGGTAGATGAAGCCGGATTCCCGGCCTGCGCCGAACCGGCGTACGTCCCGCCGCACAAGACCGTCTATCAGGCCGACGAACGCCGCGGTGAGGATCAGCGGCAGTGTGAGCAACAGGACCAGCAGGCGCACCAGGAAGGTCAACGTCGTGAAGGCTGCGGCGATCAAGTAGTTTTCCGACCAGACATAGACTTGGCTGATGTAGTAGCGGAAGTTACGTGTCTGTCCATGGCTAGGCGCGCGGGCGCGCTCGGCGGTCTGGCTCGTGCGCTCCAGCAGCCCGGAGCGCACGAACACCCATTCATAGCCGGTGTCCACTAGCTCGTGTGCCGTGCGCCCCGGCTCCTGCACGATCACGCTGCGCGTGAAATGGTTGGACAGGTGCCCCAGCTCGTACTGCAGCATCTGCTGGGAGTGATGCCAGCCCTGATCTTTCCAGAACAGGTGCATGCCGACGCACTCCACCACGATCGAGAACAGCAGCGAGCCGATCAGCACTCCGAGCAACCGAAACGGCAAGGTGATGGTGCCGACGATCAGGCCCTGACGCTGGTTCTGCTCCCGCTGCGCAGTTGAAGCGGCGTCCTTCATGGTGAGACCTCGTTGCCGGCATCCTCGTCGGCGGCGTTGGCCGCCGCGGGAGGAACGGCCGGAGCGGTGTCATCCAGAAGGTCGTCGGGCAGGTCCGTGTCCTGCAAGACCGGGGAGCTGGTGAACTCCCACCACTGCGTGGCCTCGCTGTAGCTTTGCCGCATGTACCCGGCCAGTTGCTGCAAGTCCGCAGGCATTACTTCGTCCGGGTCCGGTGCGGGCAGCGGCATGCGGACTTTCCAAAGCTGGCCGCCCTGCAGCAGCGCGAAGCACTGGCCCTTGGGTAGGCCGACGACATGCGACGGCTCGATCATCGGCACGCTGGACATGCTGATGCGGTCCTGGGTGTTCGACGTGAAATCGGTCGCCCCGCGAATGTCCGAGCTGTCGGTCGCACCGCTCACGATGGTGGTCGTGTAGACCTCGACCTTCGGCAACTGCCTCGTCAGTAGTTCGGCGGTCGCCGTCTCGCGCACACGCAGCATGAACAGGTTGTTGAAGTTGCCGATGACCTGGCCGGCCTTGGCGCGGTTGCCGATGCGGGCCTCGATGTCCGAGAGGGTCTGCGTGTAGGCAGTAACTTGCAAGCCGGCACCGCCGCCTTTGTTGATGAGCGGGATGAACTCGTCGCCCATCAACTCGTTGAATTCGTCGGCGTGGACATTGATCGGCACGCGCGCGCCTGCCGATGCGCCGGGCAAACCGTCGTCGATCCCGTGCTTGTAGATGTGGCCCGCGACCGACACCAGGTCGGAGAACATGGAATTGCCGACCGCTGCCGCAACCTCGGCGTCGGACAGCGCGTCCAGGCCCACATAGACCACAGCGCGCTTACGGATGACCTGCATCCAGTCGAAAATCGGGCGCGGGTCGGTCAGGTCGGAGTAGTTCGGGGCCAGGAGCTGCGCGATCTTGCCGCTGGTGAGCTTCTCCAGCAGCGGCAAGAGGCTGGCGACGATCTTGTCGAAGTACGTCTTGTCGTATCGGACGGCAGAGCGCAGGCCATCCAGCACCGGGTCGTAGTTGCGCGCCTGCGAGAGGTACTGTTCCAGCGCCACCACGCGCTTCTCGCGCCCGATCATGTTGCGCGGGATGTTCTTCTCGCCCAGCTTGGCCTCGATCTGGACGATCACCTCCCAGGCCTTGGGCTCCGTCTTGGCGAAGTAATGCTGGGCGTACTCGATGAACAGCGCGTCGATGTTGATGACGTGCCGTTGGATCAGCATGTAGTCCGGGCGCTGCCCCAGTTCCACCAGGGCGCGGGCGATGATGTTGACGAAGCGCCATGCGAACTCGCGGAACGCCGCGCTGTTGCCTTCGCCCGAGAGCTGCCCCGCAACGCGGGTCGCCACTTCGCTGATGCGCCCGAAGCGGCCCACGGCGTGGTAGCGCGCGGAAATGTCCGGCCAGCCCAAGTGGAAGACATAGAACTCGCCTTCGCGGCCTGCGCGCTTGGCCTCGACGTACATCCGCTTCAGGAGATCGGCGTCGCCCTTGGGGTCGATGACGATCACGACTTCGTGCTCGCCTGCGTCGTTCTTGCGGCGGATGTCCTGGGTCACGAACAACTCGGCGAGGCGTGTCTTGCCCACGCGCGTCGTGCCCAGCACCAGCGAGTGCCCGACGCGCTCGCCGAGCGGCAGGCCGACGTCTACCTCCTCGGGTTCGATGCCATGCAGGCGCGGCAGGCCGCCCACGGGCGGCAGCGGCCGTACCGGGTTGAAAGGCACGTCCCA
>JBAYOD010000327.1:0-2838 GCA_041678445.1 Burkholderiaceae bacterium
ACTCGGTTCGGTCGGTCGAGCACGCTCGCCGATGCACCGCAGAGTCCCTCCACCCCGACACCTCAAACTTACAAGCATCGGAGGGCACCACCGCGTAGCGGTGGCAAGCACCCGGCGTGCGCCGAAAGCCTCGCCCCGTGTCCTGGCCCGCCAGCCCGTCCCGGCAGTCGAACGCAAAGAGGGAATCAGTCGCCGGCCAGCGCCTTCAGCTCGGCGGCACGGTCGGTGCGCTCCCAGGTGAACTGCGGCTCGTCGCGACCGAAGTGGCCGTAGGCGGCAGTCTTTTCGTAGATCGGATGCAGCAGGCCGAGCATCTTGACGATGCCTTTCGGCCGCAGGTCGAACACTTCCCTGACGATGGCCGACAGCCTTTCGTCGGAGATCCGGCCGGTGCCCTCGGTGGTGACCATGACCGAGGTCGGTCGGGCGATGCCGATCGCGTAGGACACCTGGACCAGGCACTTTCTGGCCAGCCCGGCAGCCACGATGTTCTTGGCCACGTAGCGGGCTGCGTAGGCGGCCGAGCGGTCGACCTTGGATGGATCCTTGCCCGAGAACGCTCCGCCGCCGTGCGGAGCTGCCCCGCCGTAGGTGTCGACGATGATCTTGCGCCCGGTCAGGCCGCAGTCGCCCTGCGGGCCGCCGATGACGAAGCGGCCGGTCGGGTTGATCAGGTAGCGGACCTCGTCCTTCCTGAGCTCGACCGGGATCACCGGCTTGATGATTTCCTCGATGACCGCCTCGCGGATCAGCGCTTGGCTGATATCGGGCGCGTGCTGGGTGGATAGCACCACGGTGTCGACGGCGGCTGGCCGGCCATCGACATAGCGCAGCGTGACCTGGGATTTCGCGTCGGGGCGCAGCCAGGAGAGCTTGCCGCTGTTGCGCAGTTGCGACTGCCGCTCGACGAGCCGGTGCGAGTAGTAGATGGCGGCCGGCATCAGCTCGGGAGTTTCGTCGCAGGCATAGCCGAACATCAGCCCCTGGTCGCCCGCGCCCTGGTCGAGGTTGTCGTCGCCGGCCTGGTCGACCCCCTGCGCGATGTCCTGCGACTGCTTGTCGTAGGCGACCAGCACCGAACAGCCCTTGTAGTCGATGCCGTACTCGGTGTTGTCGTAGCCGATGCGCTTGAGGGTGTCGCGGGCGACCTTCATGTAGTCGACCGTGGCGTTGCTGGTGATCTCGCCGGCCAGCACCACCAGGCCGGTATTGCACAGCGTTTCCGCAGCGACCCGCGAGTGCGGGTCCTGGGCGAGCAGTGCATCGAGGATTGCGTCGGAGATCTGGTCGGCGACCTTGTCGGGGTGGCCTTCCGAGACCGATTCGGAGGTGAACAGATAGTCGTTTGCCAAAGCACTTCTCCCATGGGACTCGGACGGTGGGCCCGTCCTGTGGCCAGGCCCGGTCGGCGCAGCCGGCTTGCGGAGAAGCGGCGACGCTTTAGCGGTATTTCTCCCGGCATCCGAAGCGCCGGGACGTCGCCCCGCAAGTTGTCCATTAAACCGGCGACGCGCCGATTATATCGGGCCGGACCGCGCCCTGCGAACCTGTGCGTCCGATCGACTAGACTTCGCCGGTCCGGATTCCTGCCATGCCAGCCCACCTGCCCCAGACCGATCGCAGCCCCGCCGAGCCCGGTACCGCCGCCCGTGCGCTGGCGGCCGGCGTCCTGGCGGTCGGCCGGCTGCCGCTGGCGCTGCTGCGCGGTGCCGGGGCCGTGCTCGGGATCCTCGTCTTCGCGGGATCGGCGGGCTACCGGCGCAAGGTGCTGGCCAACCTGGCGCGCGCCGGTCTGCATGGCGCCGGTCCGGCCTGGCGCGCTGCGCTCGGAGCCGGTGTGATGGTGCTCGAACTGCCCTGGCTGTGGTCGCGCGGCCCGGCGGCGCTGACCGAGCGGATGGCCTGCGCCGATACGGCGCTGCTCGACGAGGCCGAGGCCCGCGGGCGCGGCATCCTGTTTCTGACGCCGCATCTCGGCGCCTTCGACGCGACCGCCCGCTGGTATGCCGGGCGGGCGCCGATCACCGTGATGTTCCGGGAGCCGCACAAGGCCCTGCTGCGGCCGCTGGTGCGGCGCTCGCGCAACGTCGAAGGCATGCGGGCCGTGCCGGCCACCACCGCCGGCGTGCGGGTGATGCTGCGGGCCTTGCGTGCCGGCGAAGCGGTCGGCCTGCTGCCCGACCAGGTGCCGGGCGCGGGCGAGGGCGAATGGGCGCCCTTCTTCGACGAGCCGGCCTGGACGATGTCTTTGCCGCAGCGCCTGGCCCGGGCGAGCGGCGCGGCCGTGATCCTGGCGGTGGGCGAACGGGTGGCCGGCGGATGGCGGCTGCACCTGGAGCGGATCGACGAGACTCCCACACCGGCCGCGCTCAATGCGCGGATGGAGCGGCTGATCCGGCGCTGGCCGGATCAGTACCTGTGGGGATACAACCGTTACAAGCGTCCCCGTGCAGCCGCCGGCGCGGGCTCGTCAAACCTTTAGGCCACCGCGGGTCAGATCAGGGGAAGCCGTCACGGATGGGGGAACGAATCGAACGGGTCGGGCTGGCCGTGCTGCGCACGGTGTCGCGGCTGCCTTATCCGGCGCTGCGGGCGCTGGGCAACGGCATCGGCCGGCTGGCCTGGTGGCTGGCCGTGCCGCGCCGGCGAATCGCGCTGACCAATCTGCGGCTGTGTTTCCCGCAGTGGAGCGAGGCACAGCGCGCAGCGGTCGCGCGCGAGCACTTCCGCTGCTATGTGCGCAGCTTCCTGGACCGCTTCATTTTCTGGTTCGGATCCCCGGAGCGGGTCCGTGCGCTGTGCCGGGTCGAAGGGATCGAGCATTTCGAAGCCCATCAT
>JBAYOD010000328.1:0-2812 GCA_041678445.1 Burkholderiaceae bacterium
GGCGATGGATATGTGTATCTCCGGCAGGATGATGGACGTCCACGAGGCCGAACGCGCCGGACTCGTCTCGCGTATCGTGCCCGCGGCGACCCTGGTGGAAGACGCCATCAAGGCCGCGGCCGAAATCGCCGCGATGCCACCGCTCGCGACAATCGCCAACAAGGAGATGGTCAACGCGGCCTTCGAGACCGGGCTGACCGCCGGGCTGCTGTTCGAGCGGCGGCTGTTCAACGGCCTGTGCGCCACCGCCGACAAACGCGAGGGCATGGTTGCCTTCGTCGAGAAACGCAAAGGCGCCTGGACCGGCAAATGACGCGCCTCATCCGCACGGATGCACCCGCAAATCGGAGACATGGAATATGAGTGAAGCCTATATCTTATCGGCCGCGCGTACCGCCGGAGGCCGCAGGAAGGGCGCGCTGGCCGGCTGGCATCCGGTCGAACTCGGCGCTGCCGTGATCGATTCGCTGCTCGACCGGACCGGCTGCGATCCAGCCGTCGTCGACGACGTGCTGATGGGCTGCGTCAGCCAGATCGGCGAGCAGTCCACCAACGTGGGCCGCAACGTCGTGCTGGCCTCGCGTCTGCCCGAGAGCGTGCCCGGCACCAGCATCGATCGCCAGTGCGGCTCGTCGCAGCAGGCCATCCATTTCGCCGCACAGGCCGTGATGTCGGGTGCAATGGACGTGGTAATCGCCGCGGGTGTCGAGAGCATGACCCGCGTGCCGATGTTCACCCCGTCCGAGATGGCCCGCAGGCAGGGCATGGGGCACTACATGAGCCCCGTCATCCGCCAGCGATACGGTGATGCCGAGTTCAGCCAGTTCCTGGGCGCCGAGCAGATGGCGGCCAGGTACGGACTGGCGCGCGACCGGCTCGACGCCTATGCGCTCGACAGTCACCAGCGGGCCGCCAGGGCGGCCAGCGAAGGCTTCTTCGACGAGGAAATCGTGCCGGTGGCTGTCCGGGATGCCACCGGTCAGGCAACCGGTGAGCTGCACGTCCGCGACGAAGGCGTCCGGCCAGACGCCACGCTCGCGGGCATCGCAGGCGTCAAGCTGCTGACCGAAGGGGGGCGCATCAGCGCAGCCACCGCCAGCCAGATCTGCGATGGCGCGAGCGGTGTCATGGTGGTGAACGAACACGGCCTGAAGAAGATCGGCGTGGCGCCGCTGGCACGCATCCACCAGATGGATGTGCTGGGTCACGATCCGGTGGTGATGCTGGAGGCGCCGATTCCGGCCACGATCCGGGCCCTGACCCGGGCGGGCTTGAAGCTTTCCAACATCGATCTGTACGAAGTGAACGAGGCCTTTGCCTCGGTGCCGCTGGTCTGGCTCGATGCCCTGGGGGCCGATCCGGAGCGCCTCAATGTCCATGGCGGTGCCATCGCGCTCGGACATCCGCTGGGCGCCTCGGGGGCCCGGCTGATGACGACCCTGATCGGGGCCTTGCGACGGCGCGAAGGCCGGTACGGTCTGCAGACGATGTGCGAAGGCGGCGGGATGGCCAACGTGACCATCGTCGAGCGGCTGTAAGCCCGCCGGCACGAACCGTTTGGGGCTCCGGGCCGATTCGGGTCGGTGGGTCCGAATCGGTTAATCTCCGGTATCGGATCCCGGCCCGCCAACTGCGCGGGCCGGTTCCTGCGAACCGGAGGAGAACGCTATGAAACGCAGAACCATCCTGGCCGCGCTGGCGGCCGTTCCTGCTGCCGCGGCGCTGCCCGCTGGCGCGCAGGTGCGGGGCATCGAGAAGAAGAAGGTCACCATCGCGGTCGGCGGCAAGAACCTGTTCTACTACCTGCCGCTGACCATCGCCGAGCAACTGAACTATTTCGCCGAGGAAGGGCTGGACGTCGAGATCATCGACTTCGCCGGCGGCTCGGCCGCGCTGCGCGCGGTGGTCGGCGGTTCGGCCGACGTGGTGTCCGGCGCCTACGAGCACACCATCAACCTGCAGTCGCGCGGGCAGATGTTCACGGCCTTCGCGCTGCAGGGGCGGGCGCCACAGATCGTGCTGGCGGTCTCCACCAAGACCCTGCCTGGCTACTCCGGGATTGCCGACCTGAAGGGCAAGAAGATCGGCGTCACCGCGCCGGGTTCGTCGACCAACATGATGGCGAACTACGTACTGGCCCGCGGCGGCCTGAAACCCACCGACGTCTCCTTCATCGGCGTGGGCGGCGGCAAGGGCGCCATCTCCGCGCTGCAGTCGGGCCAGATCGATGCACTGGCCAACCTCGACCCGGTCATCTCGATGCTGGATCAGCAGGGGCTGCTGAAGATCGTTTCCGACACCCGCACGCTGAAGGAAACCGAGACGCTGTTCGGCGGTCCGATGCCGGCAGGCTGCCTGTATGCGCCCACCAGCTTCCTGCAGCGCAATCCGAACACCACACAGGCGCTGGCCAACGCGATGGTGCGGGCGCTGAAGTGGTTGCAGCGGGCCGGTCCGTCCGACATCGTGAAGACCGTCCCCGAAGCCTTCCTGCTCGGCGACCGCGGCCTCTACCTGGCAGCGTGGACCCGGGTGCGCGAGGCGATCTCGCCCGACGGCATCATTCCCGACGCCGGTGCGGCGACGGCGCTGCGCACGCTGCAGGCCTTCGATCCGAAGCTGGCCGAGGCGAAGATCGACCTGTCGAAAACCTATACCAATGAGTACGTCCGCAAGGCGCTCGCCAGCGTGAAGTGATGGCGTCAACGTCGCTGCCCGCGGCCCCCGGGGCCGCCGCGCTCGCCCTGGACGGCGTCACCTGCACCTTCGTTTCGCGCGACGATCCCGGCCAGCGCTACACCGCGGTGCGCGA
>JBAYOD010000329.1:0-2795 GCA_041678445.1 Burkholderiaceae bacterium
GTCGACGCGATCAATGCCGCAGCGGCTGCTTCCAGCGCCGGCGCCAGCACCGCCACCGCAGTCTCCGTCAACAGCGTCGCGATTCAGTGCGGCCTGGTGGCGATCGCCATCGAGTCCGCGCCCAAGACCGACCGCGGCTATGTTGCTGTGTACGATGCCGCAACGCTGGCGCTGCTCGGCGCCGCCGAGGTCGGCTCGCTGCCCGACATGCTCACCTTCACCCCCGACGGCACGACCCTGCTGGTTGCCAACGAAGGCGAGCCCAATGACGACTACAGCATCGATCCCGAAGGCTCGGTCAGCGTGATCGACCTCGACAAGCTGATCAACAGCGAGACGCAGGCCGACAAGCAGGCGGCCGTGCGCACGGCCGGTTTCCAGGCATTCAACGGCCAGGAAGACACGCTGCGCGCCCGGGGTGTGCGCATCTTCGGGCCGGCTGACAACGCCCTGCCCTACGGCGCCGGCAACCTCGCCAGCGCCGCCAGGGATTTCGAGCCGGAGTACATCGCCGTCTCCGCGGACGGCACGACCGCCTGGGTGTCGCTACAGGAGAACAACGCCTTCGCCAGGCTGGACGTGGCCAGCGCCAGAGTCACCGACATCCTGCCGCTGGGTTTCAAGAACTACGGCGTGGCCGGTAACGAGATCGACGCCAGCGACGACCCGGCGGCGCTGGACATCCGCACTCAGCCTGGCGTGGTGGGCATCTACATGCCGGACGCCGTGGCCTCCTATACGGTCGGCGGCAAGACTTACCTGGTCACCGCCAACGAGGGCGATACTCGCGCCTGGGGTGAGGACAACGCCGCTTACTGGGGCACTTCGGCGGCTGATGCCGACCGCAGCAAGGGCTTTGTCGAGGAATTCCGGGTCAAGCACCTGGTGCACAACGACGGTTTCGAGCGCCGCGGCGGCGACGACATGCCGCAGCAGCTGCGCGACCTGGCCGCGGGTGCGCTGCTCGATCCAGCCGTGTTCGGCATCGGCGGCGCCAACTGCATGCATGCCGATCAGCGCCGTTCCGGCAGCTGCCGCGACGATGACAAGCTGGGCCGCCTGAACATCACCTGGACCATGGGCTATCACCAGAATGCCGATGGCACGCCGAAGCTGTACAACTTCGAGACCGGGCTGGAAGACGCGAGCCTTGTCGCCGCCGACCCCAGGAGCCGCCTGATGTACCACACGCTGCACTCCTATGGCGGCCGTTCCTTCTCCATCCGGGACGAAAACGGGGCGCTGGTATGGGATTCGGGCAGCCAGTTCGAGAAGTTCATCGGTGAGGACGCGAACTGCCGGCTCGGTGCCGCCCGCGGCATTCCCTGCGCCCCTCACTTCAACACCGGCCATGACGAGCACCAGTTCGACAGCCGCAGCGACGCCAAGGGCCCGGAACCGGAAGGCGTCACCATCGGCCGTATCGGCGACCGGCACTTCGCCTTCATTGGCCTGGAACGCATGGGCGGCGTGATGGTGTACGACATCACCGACCCCAGGGCACCGGTGTTCCAGGACTACCTGAACACCCGCGAGAACTGGGGCGACCAGCCGGAGGATGCCGAGGCAGCGGCCGGCGGCTGGGCAGCCAACGGCTCGCCGTTCGGCGACCTCGGTCCCGAGGGCCTGGTGTTCGTGCCCGCGCACAAGTCACCCAACGGCAAGGCGCTGCTGATCGTCGGCTACGAAGTCAGCGGCACCACCGCAATCTATCAGGTCGAATAGGTCGGCGCGGCCGGCTACCAGCAGATAGCTACCAGCGGATCGGCTGCGGTCGCGTCAGCTCCTCGGGATTCAGGACGGCTTCGAGCTGCTGGCGCGACATCAGCCCCATTTCGAGCACGATGTCGAAAACGCTGCGCCCGCTGGCGTGCGCCTCCGACGCCACCTTGGTCGCGTTCTTGTAGCCGATGTACGGATTGAGCGCCGTGACGATCCCGATCGAGTCGTGCACCATCGCGCGCATCCGCTCCCGGTTCGCGGTGATGCCGTCGACGCAGCGCTCGGCCAGCGTCAGACAGCCGTTGCGCAGATGCTGGATGCTCTTGAACAGGCTGTGCGCGATGATCGGCTCGAAGGCATTGAGCTGCAGCTGACCGGCTTCGGCAGCGAAGCTCACCGTCACGTCGTTGCCGATGACTTCATAGGCGATCTGGTTCACGACCTCCGGTATCACCGGATTGACCTTGCCGGGCATGATCGACGAGCCCGCCTGTGCTGCCGGCAGATTGATCTCGTTCAAGCCGGCGCGAGGCCCTGACGACAGCAGCCGCAGATCGTGGCAGATCTTCGACAGCTTGACCGCGACGCGCTTGAGCACGCCCGAAATCTGCACGAAGGCACCGCAGTCCTGCGTCGCCTCGACGAGGTTCGGCGCCGTGACGAGCGCGATGCCGGTGATTCCGGACAGCTGCTCGCAGACCATGCCCGCGTAGCTCGGGTGCGCCGTGATTCCGGTACCGATCGCAGTCGCCCCCATGTTGATCTCGCAAACGAGACCGACCGCCTCGTGCAGGCGATGCTCGTCTTCCTCGATCATCGCGGCGTAAGCCGAGAACTCCTGGCCCAGCGTCATCGGCACCGCGTCCTGCAGCTGGGTGCGCCCCATCTTCAGCACGTCGGCGAACTCGGCCGCCTTGCGCTCGAAAGCGTGGCGCAGCACCTGCAATGCGTCGATCAGGCCGTGAACACCGCGATAGGTGGCGATCTTCAGCGCGGTCGGGTAGACGTCGTTCGTGCTCTGGCTGACGTTGACGTGATCGTTCGGGCTCAACTGCTCGTAGTCGCCCTTGGCA
>JBAYOD010000330.1:0-2789 GCA_041678445.1 Burkholderiaceae bacterium
ATCTGCCATGAGCCTGGAATTCACGCCATCCTGGACCGATCCCGACATCGAGTTGTATCGCGACAGCGTGGTGCGCTTCATCGAAAGCGAGATGGCGCCGGACGACGCGGCGGCGCGCGAGCGGGGGCACGTGGGTCATGCGCTGTGGCGGCGGGCCGGAGAACTGGGCTTGCTGTGCGTCGATGTTCCCGAGCAGTATGGCGGCGGTGGGGGTGACTTCCGGCACGAGTCCATCTTCCATGAAGAGATGGGCCGGCGCGGGCTGTCGGGGATGAACATCGCGGTGCACAGCATCGCCGCGCATTACTTCCTGAACCACGGCACCGAGGAACAGAAACAGCGCTTCCTGCCCCGGATGGCACGCGGGGAACTGGTCGGTGCCATCGCGATGAGCGAGCCGGACGCCGGCTCCGACCTGCAGGGCGTACGGTTGCGCGCCGACCGGCGCGGCGACGGCTATCTGCTCAACGGCAGCAAGACCTTCATCACCAATGGCTTCCTGGCCGGGGTGATCCTGGTGGTCTGCAAGACCGATCCGGCTGCCCGCGCCCGGGGCATGTCGATCATCGCGGTCGAAACCGGAAATGCCCAAGGCTTTCGCGTCGGCCGCCTGCTCGACAAGATCGGCATGCGGGCGCAGGATACCTCCGAACTCCATTTCGACGATGTGGCCGTACCGGCTGCCAACCTGCTCGGCCGCGAGGGAGGCCAGGGCTTCGCCCAGCTGATGTCCGACCTGCCCTACGAGCGGCTGATCATCGCAGTGTCGGCGCTGGCGGCCATGGAGGGCGCCTACCAGGCAACGCTGGACTACGTGCGCGAGCGCAAGGCCTTCGGCAAGACCGTGTTCGAGCAGCAGAACACACGCTTCAAGCTGGCCGAGGTGGCGACACGGATCGCCGTGGGCCGGGCTTTCGTCGACCGCTGCATCGAGCAGCAGGTGGCGGGCACCCTGGACACCGCCACCGCGTCGATGGCCAAGCTCTGGGCCTCCGAGGCGCAGGGGCAGGTAATCGACGAATGCCTGCAACTGTTCGGTGGCTACGGCTACATGAACGAGTACCCGATCGCCCGGATGTATGCCGACGCCCGGGTCCAGCGGATCTACGGCGGCACCAGCGAGATCATGAAGGAAGTCATCGCGCGCGCGATGTGAGCGGCGCGGTCAGCAAGTCTTCCGGGTCTTGGATACGGTTCGATCGGCGATGTTCGATCGACGGTTGCACGGTTGCACGGTTGCGCGGTTGCTTTCAATAAGTTAGATTGCAAGCGTGTAAATCAATCTGGAGGTTTGAAAGATGCCATCCATAACCATCCGGAACGTGCCCGACGAGGTCCATCGCGCCATCCGCGTGCGGGCCGCCCGGCACGGCCACAGCATCGAGGCCGAGATGCGCGACATCCTGGAAACTGCCGTGAAACCGCAGGGCCGGGTCAAGCTGGGTTCGCTGCTGTCCGAGATCGGCCGCAAGCTCAGGCTGACCGAAGAAGAGTTCGCCGTCTTCGAGAGCGTGCGCGACAAGACTCCGGCCCGGGCGGCGCACTTCGAATGATCCTGCTCGACACGAACGTCATTTCGGAGCCGTTGCGCCCGTCGCCGGAAATCCGTGTCAGTGCCTGGATGGACGCACAAGCGCTGGAAACGCTGTATCTGTCGGCAATGACCGTCGCCGAACTGCGCGCCGGGGTTGCGCTGATGCCAGCCGGCAGGCGCCGGACAAACCTGCATGAGCATCTGGAAAGGCGCGTGCTGCCGATCTTCGCGGGGCGCGTGCTGCCCTTCGATATGGCCTGCACGGCAGCCTATGCCGAGCTGATCGCAAGGGTGCGCAAGGCGGGGAGCGGCATCGCGACTGCCGATGCCTGCATCGCCGCGGTTGCCCTTGCCAACGGGTTCACCGTCGCCACGCGCGACACGAATCCTTTCCGGGCTGCCGGCGTGGACGTCATCGATCCCTGGGCAGGCCCGTAAGACCACAGTCCCCGCCCGGGTCGCGAGGCCCGCCGTTCAAGCCACTGCCGCCAGCGCCTTGCGCGCCGCCGCCACGGTCTCCTCGATGTCGGCATCCGAGTGCGCCGACGAGAAGAAGAAGGCCTCGACCGGCGACGGCGGCAGGTAGACGCCGGCTTCGAGCATCAGGTGATAGAAGCGCTTGAAGCGCTCGAGATCCTGCTGCTGGGCGTCGGCGAAACCAGCCGGCGGCTCGGCCAGCATGTACAGGCCGGCCAGCCCGCCCTGGTGGCGCGCGCAGAAGGCCACGCCGGCATCACGGCCGGCCTGGTTCAGACCGGCCACCAGGCGGCCGCAGCGCTCGCCCAGCCGCTCGAAGAAGCCGGGTTCGCGGATCAGGTCGAGGGTGGCAATGCCGGCGGCCATTGCGATCGGGTTGCCCGACAGCGTGCCGGCCTGGTAGACGGTGCCCAGCGGCGCCATCATCTCCATGATGGCGGCCGGGCCGCCGACCGCGCCGACCGGCATGCCGCCGCCGATCACCTTGCCGAAGGCGGTCAGGTCGGGCGTGACGCCGACCAGTTCCTGCGCGCCGCCCAGCGCCACGCGAAAGCCTGACATCACCTCGTCGAAGATCAGCAGCGCGCCATGCCGCGTACACAGTTCGCGCAAGCCGGCCAGAAAACCGGGGGCCGGCAGGATCAGGTTCATGTTGCCGGGCATCGGCTCGATGATCACGCAGGCGATCTTCTGCCCATGTTCGGCAAACAGGGCTTCGACGCTGGCCAGATCGTTGTACTGGGCGACCAGCGTGTGGCGGACCAGGTCGGCCGGCACG
>JBAYOD010000331.1:0-2773 GCA_041678445.1 Burkholderiaceae bacterium
AGCACCGGAGGGCACCCCGCGAAGCGGGGCAAGCACCCGGCGTGCGCCGAAAGCTTCGCCCCGCGTCCTGGCCCGGCGTGCGCCGAAAGCCTCGCCCCGCGTCCTGGCCCGCCACGCCATATATCGTTCGAACGCGAAGCGGTATCAGCCCTCGTCGAGCAGCTTGCGGACCCGTTCAAGGTCGGGGGCCGGGCTTGCAGTGCTCCGGCTGCGACGGCGGTTGATGGCCATCCAGACGCCGATGCCGACGGCCAGCAGCACGAAGGGCCCGAACCACAGCAGCCAGGTGTTCGACTGCATCGGCGGGCGATAGAGGACGAAATCCCCGTAGCGTTCGACCAGAAAGCGCTTGATCTGATCGTCGCTGCGGCCATCGATGACCATGGTCTCGACCTGGCGGCGCAGGTCGGCGGCCAGCGAGGCGTCGGATTCGGCCAGTGTCTGGTTCTGGCAGACCAGGCAGCGCAACTCGTGGGCGAGGCGGTCGTAGCGGGCCTTGTCGGCCGGATCGGTGATCAGGCTGTCGGTGATGCCGGGGGCCAGATAGGGTTGGCCGCTGGCTGTCTGTGCAGCCGCGTCGCCGGCCGGCATGGCAGCCGCGATGCCCAGCAGCACGGCGATGACCAGGATGCTGACGAAGCGGGTCATGAGCGTGCCGCCTGCAGCGACTGGATCAGGGGCATCAGCTGCGATCGCACGAGTTCGGGGGTGATCGCTCCGACGTGCTTGTAGCGGATGACGCCGCGCTTGTCGATGATGAAGGTTTCGGGAGCGCCGTAGACGCCCCAGTCGATGCCGGCACGACCGTCGACGTCGCTCACCACGACCGAGTAGGGATCGCCGAAGCGGCGCAACCAGGCGACCGAGGCCTCGGGTTTGTCCTTCCAGGCCAGGCCGACGATCGGCACGACGCGGGTTCGGGCGAGATCTTCGAAGACCGGGTGTTCGATCTGGCAGGCTGCGCACCATGAGCCCCAGACGTTCAGCAGCCAGACCTGGCCGGCATACTGGTCCGGCGACCATTTGTTCGCGCCCTGGCCCAGGACCGGCAGGGAGAAGGCCGGCGCGGGCTTGTCGATCAGTGCCGACGGCAGGTCGCGCGGGTTGCGGTCCAGCCCCTTGAACAGGAACAGGGCAATGATGGCGAACAGGGCGGCCGGCAGCAGCAGGCGCAGCATTTTCATGAGTCGGAAACTCCGCTTGCTCAGGCTGCCTGGCCGCTGGCGGCGGCACGCGATCGGGTGGCTGCGAGCTTGCGGCGGTAGCGCCGGTCGGACACCGCTACGCCACCACCGACCGCCATCAGCAGACAGCCCAGCCAGATCCAGTTGACGAAGGGTTTGACGTGGGCTCGGATGATCCAGGCGTCTTCGCCGACCGGTTCGCCCATCGACAGGTAGACGTCGCGCAGCAGGCTGCGGTCGATGGCCGCTTCGGTCATCGTCATGCCGGAGGCTCGGTAGCTGCGCTTGTCGGGGGAGAGCACGGCAAGGAGCCGGTCGCTGTCCGCCTTGCGAAGCTCGAAGCGGCCACGGATCGCGTCCCAGTTCGGGCCGCTGACCTGGTCGAGTCCCATGAAGCGCAGCCGGTAGTCGCCCAGCACGATGGTGTCGCCGACCACGGCACGCTGTTCGCGATCGATCGTGTAGCTGTTGACCAGGGTGACGCCGGCGATGAACACGGCGATGCCGAGGTGGGCCAGGTGCATGCCCCAGACACTGGCCGGATGCAGGCGGGCGCGGCGCAGCGAGAGCCGGCCGTCATGGCCGCGCAGCATGCCGAGCACTGCGGTGACCACGCCGCCGGCGATCCACAGCGCGAACCACAGCCCGAGGCTGGTCATCGGCCGGAAGCCGTCCACGGTGAGCGGCAGCAGCAGGGAGGCGATGACGGCCACGGCAAAGGCCCAGCGCAGCTGGTGGGCCAGTTCAGGGACCGAGCTTTGCTTCCAGCGGGCCAGCGGGCCGACGGCCATCAGGAACAGCGCAGGCGCCATCAGGGGCAGGAAGACCGCGTCGAAGTAGGGCGGGCCGACCGAGATCTTGCCCATGTCGAGCGTGTCGAGCACGAGCGGGTAAAGCGTGCCGAGCAGCACCGCGGCCATCGCGACCACCAGAACGATGTTGTTGGCCAGCAGCATCGATTCCCGCGACACGGCGCTGAACGAATTGCCGTTGCCGACTGTGTGGGCGCGCCAGGCGAACAGGGTCAGCGAGCCGCCGACGACGATCGCCAGGAAGGCGAGGATGAACACGCCGCGGGCCGGGTCGGTCGCGAAGGCGTGCACGGAGGTGAGCACGCCGGAGCGCACCAGGAAGGTGCCCAGCAGGCTGAGGCTGAAGCCGAGAATGGCCAGCAGCACGGTCCAGCTGCGGAAGGTGCCCCGCTTTTCGGTGACGGCCAGTGAATGGATCAGGGCCGTGGCGACCAGCCAGGGCATGAACGAGGCGTTCTCGACCGGGTCCCAGAACCACCAGCCGCCCCAGCCCAGCTCATAGTAGGCCCAGAACGAGCCCAGCGCGATGCCCAGGGTCAGGAAGGCCCAGGCGACCGTGGTCCAGGGCCGTGTCCAGCGGGCCCAGGCGGCGTCGAAGTGGCCGCCGATCAGGCCGGCGACGGCGAAGGCGAAGGCCACCGACAGGCCGACGTAGCCCATGTAGAGCAGCGGCGGGTGGAAGACCATGCCCGGATCCTGCAGCAGCGGATTCAGGTCGCGTCCGTCGGTCGGCGGCGGTACCAGCCGCTCGAAAGGGTTCGACGTGAACAGCAGGAA
>JBAYOD010000332.1:0-2767 GCA_041678445.1 Burkholderiaceae bacterium
ACCGGACTCCCGACGGTATGACCATTCGCTCGGCAGTCGTCCTGCTGTCCGGCGGCCTCGACTCGGCTACCGTGCTGGCCATGGCCCGGGCGCAAGGCTTCGCCTGTCATGCGCTGTCGATCGACTACGGCCAGCGCCACAGTGCCGAGCTCGCTGCGGCCGCACGCGTGGCCGAGGCGCTGGGCGCCGTGCGCCATGCGGTGGCGAAAGTCGACCTGTCGCGCTTCGGCGGTTCGGCGCTGACCGACGCGTCGATCGCGGTTCCCGAAACCGACGATGAAGCCGGTGGCGAGGACAACGACAAGGCCAGCGACGAGGCCGACGACGGCGAGCCGCGGCCCGCTGCGTCACCGGAAATCCCGGTCACCTACGTGCCGGCCCGCAATACGATCATGCTGTCGATCGCGCTCGGCTGGGCCGAGGTGCTGGGCGCCGACGACATCTTCTTCGGTGCCAACGCGATCGACTATTCAGGTTACCCGGACTGCCGGCCGGCCTTCGTGCAGGCTTTCGAAGCGCTGGCCAACCTGGCGACCCGCTCGGCTGTCGAGGGCCGTCCGATCCGCATCAACGCGCCGATCATCGACCTGAGCAAGGCGCAGATCATCCAGGAAGGCCTGCGGCTGGGCGTCGACTACGCGCTGACGGTCACCTGCTACCAGGCTGACGATGCCGGCCGCGCCTGCGGCCGCTGCGATGCCTGCCGGATCCGGCGCGCCGGCTTCGCCGCTGCCGGCGTTGCCGACCCCACCCGCTACCGCTCCGGCTGAAACCACTCCTCGCCTCGCCATGCCAGACATCGATATCGCGGCAATACGAAGCACCGTCGTGTGGGGCACTCTGGTGCTCGGTTTCGTGATGGGCGCGATCATGAACCGGACGCACTTCTGCACCATGGGTGCGGTCGCCGACATCGTGAACATGAGCGACTGGACCCGGATGCGGATGTGGGTCTGTGCGATGGGCGTGGCGATGATCGGCATGCAGGGGCTCGCGGCCGCCGGGCTGGTCGACCCGGCCAGGACGCTGTACACCGGCCCCGGCTTCACCTGGCTGTCCTATCTGCTCGGGGGCTTCCTGTTCGGTTTCGGCATGGTGCTGGCCTCGGGTTGCGGCAGCAAGACCCTGGTGCGCATCGGCGGCGGTTCGCTGAAGTCGCTGGTCGTGTTCGTGATGCTCGGGCTCGGCGCCTACATGACGCTGCGCGGCATCACCGGGGTCTGGCGGGTCACTTTTGTCGATCCGGTGGCCATCACGATCGCACCGGGTCAGGATCTGCCCCGCATCCTGGCCGGTGACGGCGACGGCTTGCCTACCCTGCGCATCGTCCTCAGCCTGGTTCTCGGTGGCGCCCTGATCGCCTGGTCGCTGGCGAGCCGGGAGTTCCGCAAGCCTGACGGACTGCTGGCCGGCTTCGGCATCGGCCTGCTGGTGGTCGGCGGCTGGTACGTGTCCGGTCATCTCGGCTATGTCGTCGAACACCCGGACACGCTCGAAGAGGCCTTCATCGCGACCAACAGCGGACGCATCGAGTCGTTCACCTTCGTTGCGCCGGTGGCCTACAGCCTGGAACTGCTGCTCTTCTGGAGCGACCAGAGCCGGATCGTGACCGTCGGCATCGCGGCGGTGATCGGCATGATCGCCGGATCGTTCAGCTGGGCACTGGTCTCCCGGCAGTTTCGCTGGGAAGGCTTCAGCGGCACCGAGGACACCGCCAACCATCTGGCAGGCGGTCTTCTGATGGGCGTCGGCGGCGTCACTGCGCTCGGTTGCACGATCGGCCAGGGTCTGAGCGGCCTGTCGACCCTGGCGCTCGGCTCCTTCGTCGCAGTGGCCGCGATCATCGCCGGGGCAGTGGCCGCGCTGAAGTACCAGATGTGGCGGATCGAGCGAATGGCGTAGTGCCATGCCGTACCAGAGCCAGAGCCAGCCCGCTGAAGACTGGGAAACCCGCCGCCCGGCAAGCCGCCTGAACACCTCCGACCAGGTGGCCCACGCGATCAGCGTCGGCATTCTCAAGCGGCAGTACCTGATCGGGCAGCGCCTGACCGAAGCCGAGCTGACCCGTGAACACGGTGTCAGCCGCAGCACCGTGCGCGAGGCCCTGAAGACGCTCGCCGCGACCGGGGTCGTCGAACTGATCCCGCATCGTGGCGCGATCATCCGCAGCTTCACCCGGACCGACGCCGAGGACCTGCTCCAGTTGCTCGAAGTGCTCTGCGGGCTCGCCGCACGCCTGGCTGCCCAGCGGATCGGGATCGGCGAGAATCGCGCCCGCTTCGAAACCGTCACCCGGCAACTGCTCGACCACGAAGGCGACGAGGGTCTGCGCCGGATGCTCGACCGGCGAGCGCGCTTCTACCAGACCCTGTTCGAGATCGCCGACAATGCCGAGCTCAATCGCGCCGTGCCGGCGGCCCGCGCCCACCTGTACCGGGCGCAGATGTACGCCAGCGCCACCCATACCGACCTGAAAGCCATGGCGGCCGAGTACCGTGCCATCGCGGATGCCATCCTCGACGGCGATACCGGCAAGGCCGAAGCGCGCGCGCGCCGACACATCGAGAACACGATGCGCCGCACCCTGCCCCGGTTGTAGATCGTACGCACCCTCGGGTTTTCCGCCCCTCGGGTTTTCCGTCTCTCGGGTTTTCCGTCTCTCGGGTTTTCCGTCTCTCGGGTTTTCCGTCTCTCGGGTTTTCCGTCTCTCGGTTTTCCCCTTACCTCTCGGCTTTCCGCTTGCACAGCAGGCAGCCGGCCTTCCCTG
>JBAYOD010000333.1:0-2759 GCA_041678445.1 Burkholderiaceae bacterium
GCATCCTCGGCATGGGCGACATCGTGTCGCTGGTCGAGGAAGCCCACCGGGCAGTCGACCAGGCCGAAGCCCAGCAGCTCGCGGCCAAGCTGAAGGCCGGCAACCGCTTCGATCTCGAAGACTTCGCCACCCAGCTCGGCCAGATGAACCGGATGGGCGGACTGTCGGGGCTGCTCGACAAGCTGCCGGCCCAGTTCCAGCAGGCGGCCGCCGGTGCCGACATGGGCAAGGCCGAAAAGCAGGTGCGGCGCATGCAGGCGATCATCAGCTCGATGACGCCGCTCGAACGCTCCCGACCCGAGCTGCTCAAGGCCAGCCGCAAGCGCCGCATCGCGGCCGGTGCCGGCGTGCCGGTCCAGGAGGTGAACCGGCTGCTGAGCCAGTTCGACCAGATGCAGTCGATGATGAAGCGAATGCAGAAAGGCGGGCTTGCCAAGATGATGCGCGGCATGAAGGGTATGCTGCCCGGTATTCGCTGAACCCCCGCGCTGAACCTCCGCTGAACACCCGCCACCGAGAACCCGCCCGCCATGGCCCAGACCCTCGTCATCGTCGATATCCAGAACGATTATTTTCCGGGCGGCGCCCTGCCGCTCGAAGGCAGCCCCGAGGCCGGCGCGCAGGCGGCAAGGCTGCTGGCCGCCTTTCGCGCCAGGGGACTGCCGGTGGTCCATGTCCAGCACGTCTCGAACCGGCCCGGCGCAAGCTTCTTCCTGCCGGGCACGACCGGCGCCGACATCCACGACAGCGTGCAGCCGCAGGCTGGCGAGAAGCAGGTGCTCAAGCACACGCCGAGCGCGTTTCGCGGCACCGACCTGCACGAACACCTGCAGGCGGCCGGCGCCCACCAACTCGTGGTTGCCGGCATGATGACCCACATGTGCATCGACTCGACGGTGCGGGCCGCCTTCGACCTCGGCTATGCCTGCACCCTGGCACGCGACGCCTGCGCCACCCGCGCGCTCACGCTCGACGGGCGCACGCTGCCGGCCGCCCAGGTGCACGAATCCTTCCTGGCCGGCCTGAACGGTTTGTTCGCGACGCTGGCCGGTACCGACGAGATTATCGCCTCGCTCTGACCCCGGCTGCCCGCCGCCTACCTTCATGAAGACCGCAAACCCCTCCGCTGCCGTGACGCAGACCGAACTGGCCGGGCTGCGCGCCAGCTTCGCCGGACGCCTGATCACCGACCCGTCCGACCAGGAACCCTTCACCATCGACTGGCGCCGCCGCTATATCGGGCGGGCGCTGGCCGTGGCGCTGCCGGAATCGGTCGACGACGTGGCGGCCGTGGTCCGCTGGTGCGCGCAGCATCGCGTGCCGGTCGTCGCACAGGGCGGCAACACCGGGCTGTCGGGCGGCGCCACGCCCGACGATTCGGGCCGCGCGATCGTCCTGTCGCTGGCGCGGCTGAACCGGGTGCGGTCGATCGACACGATCAACAACTCGATCATCGTCGAAGCCGGCTGCACGCTCGACGGCGTGCGCGAAGCGGCGGCCGGTGCCGGCCGGCTGTTCCCGCTGAGCCTGCCCTCGGGCGGTACCTGCACGATCGGCGGCAACCTGTCGACCAACGCCGGGGGCACTGGCGTGCTGCGCTACGGCAACGCACGCGAGCTGTGCCTGGGCCTGGAAGTGGTCACCGCCGAAGGCGAGGTCTGGAACGGCCTGCGCGGGCTGCGCAAGGACAACACCGGCTACGACCTGCGCGACCTGTACATCGGCGCCGAAGGCACGCTGGGGATCATCACCGCGGCAACGATGAAGCTGTTCCCGCAGCCGGCGGCCCAGATCACCGCGATCGCCGCCGTGGCCGACCCACATGCAGCGCTGAAGCTGCTCGAAATGGCCCAGGACCAACTGGGCGCCTCGCTGACCGCCTTCGAACTGATCTCCGACCTGTGCCTCGACCTGGTCGTGCGCCACCACCCCGACTGCCAGAAACCGTTTCGCGAGGCCTCGCCCTACGTGGTGCTGCTGGAAACCTCGGACAGCGAAGGCGAGGCACACGCGAACGCGAGCTTCGAGAAGCTGATGTCGGACGCCATCGAATCAGGCGTCGTCGCCGACGCGGTGGTCGCCCAGTCGATCGCCCAGACGCAGGCGATGTGGCAGCTGCGCGAGCTGATCTCCGAGGCGCAGGCCACCGAGGGCAAGAACATCAAGCACGACGTCTCGGTGCCGATCTCCGACATCGGCCGCTTCATCGACCAGACCAACGCGCTGGTCGAGGCGCGCTTCCCGGGCATCCGGATGGTCGTGTTCGGCCACGTGGGTGACGGCAACCTGCACTACAACGTCTCGCCACCGGCCGACCGTACCGGTCCCGAGCACGAAGCCTGGTTTCTCGGCCTGCAGCCGGAAATCAACCTGCTGGTCCACGATGCGGTCGCCGCGGCCAATGGCTCGATCTCGGCCGAGCACGGGCTCGGCCAGCTGCGCCGCGACGAGGCGGCGCGCTACAAGTCGCCGGTCGAGAAGGCGCTGATGTGGCGGCTGAAGACGGCGCTGGACCCGCTCGACATCATGAACCCGGGCAAGGTCCTGGCGCCCTGATCGATTCTATCCGCGCCAGCGGCGCACCGGCCCGGTGTCCAGGTGGATGAAGCCCGACTTCGGGTAGTAGCCGACGCCCCCTGCCTGCATCGACAGGGCGGCTTCGCGCACGCGAGCCAGTGACACGCCGGGCAGCCGGATGTCGATCGCCCGGCCCGACATGTGGAAGCTGTTCCTGGCAACGCCGCTGCTGCGCCGGACGA
>JBAYOD010000334.1:0-2758 GCA_041678445.1 Burkholderiaceae bacterium
CTGGCCCAGCCAGCCGGTCAAGCTGGTCGTTGCCTTTCCCCCGGGCGGTTCCACCGACATCACTGCCCGCCTGATCGCGCCGAAGCTGTCGCAGGCCTGGGGCCAACCGGTGATCGTCGAGAACCGCCCTGGGGCGGGCGCCAACATCGGCACCGCTCACGTCGCCCGTTCGGCTCCGGACGGGCAGACGATTCTGGTGGCGACCACGGCGATCGCGATCAGCCCCGGCGTCTATGCCAACACCGGATACGACGCGCTCGCCGATTTCGCGCCGGTGTCGCTGCTGTCGACCATTCCGAACGTCCTGGTCGTGCACCCGTCGGTGCCGGCGCAGACCATCGAGGAGTTCGTTGCCTGGGCCAAGGCCGAGCCGGGCCGGCTGAACTTCGCTGCGCCGGGCGCTGCCAGCGGCCAGCGCATGACCTTCGAACTCGTCAACCAGGCAACCGGGATGACCGGCACCATGATCGCGTACAAGGGCGGCGGCCCAGCCTTGCAGGCCGTCATGGGCGGTGAGGTCCACGCGACCATTGCCAATGTCGTCGAGGCTGTTGCGCACGTTCAGGCCGGCAGGCTGCGTCCCCTCGCGGTGACCACCCGGGCACGCTCGCCGATGCTGCCCGAAGTGCCGACGCTGGCGGAAACCGTTGCACCGGCGGTCGACGCGTCGGTCTGGCAAGGGGTGCTGGTGCCCTCCGGCACGCCTGCCGCGGTAGTGGCGCGCATCAATCGCGATCTCGCGACGGTACTGGCCGATCCGGAGGTGCAGGCCCGCATGACAACCATGGGCATGGACATCGTGCCGGGGTCGCCGCAGGCGTTCCGGACCTTTCTCGAAGACGAGCTGAAGCTGTGGAAACAGGTGGTTTCGACGGCCGGCATCAAGATGGAGTAGGCATGGTTTCGCTGAAGTTCAGGGGTCTGGTCGCGGCGCTGGCAGTCGTGTTGTTTACGCCGTCCGGACAGGTTCAGGCCTACCCGGACAAGCCGATTCGGCTCGTCGTTGGCTTCCCGCCAGGCGGATCGACCGATCTGGCTGCCCGCGCGCTGGCTGAGAAGCTGCGCGTGTCGTTCGACCAGGCAGTCATCGTCGAGAACCGGCCGGGCGCGAGCGGCAACATCGCCGCCGAGCTGGTGGCTCGCGCCGACCCGGACGGGTACACGCTGCTTCTGGCGGCGAGTTCGTTCGCGGCCGCGCCGGCTTTCTTCCAGAAGCTGTCCTGGAATCCGGTCACGGACTTCTCACCGGTCGCACTGGTCGCGACGGTGCCTAACATCGTCGTCGTCCATCCGTCGGTGCCGGCAACCACGCCTTCGGAACTGGCCGACTGGTCGCGTGCCAATCCCGGCAAGATCAACCTGGCGTCGCCGGGTGCCACGACACTGACCGGGCTGGCCGGCGAGATGTTCAAGGAGACGGCCGGGCTGGATTGGGCGACTGTCCATTACCGTGGTGGTGCACCCGCCGTCGTCGACCTGCTCGGCGGCATGGTGGAGGTGATGTTCGCGAACATTTCCGATGTGTTCCAGCATGTGAAGCTGGGCAGGCTCAACGCGCTTGCCGTGACCACGCCGGCACGTTCTGCGGTCGTGCCTGATGTACCGACACTCGCGGAGTCGGGCTATCCGGACTTTGCGTTTGCCACCTGGCAGGCTGTCGTCGGCCCGGCTGGAATGTCGGAGGAGATCGTCGAACGGCTGAATGCGGAGATCGTCAAGCATATGTCGACCGAGGAGCTGCAGCAGCGCTTCCTGTCCTTCGGCACCGACGCGGCGACCAGTACGCCGGCCGAACTGGAGCAACTGCTGGTCGAGGAGGCCATCAAGATCGCGCGGATTGCGCGCAAGGTCGGAATCACTCCGAAATGACTTTCCGAGGCGTCGCTGCGTGCCGAACGGCGACGTTCGGGCCTCAGCGCCGCGGTGGCCCCAGGACCAACCCCATCCGGTGGGCCGTCACCACGGCCTGGGTCCGGGTCGTGACAGCGAGGGCCTTGAGTACGGCGCTGACATGGGTTTTCACGGTATTGTGGGTAAGCGCCAGTTCGCTGGCGATCAGCTTCATCGGCTTGCCTTCCAGGATCAGCCGCAGCACCTCCGTCTGGCGCGGCGTCAGGCCGAGTTCGTCGGGGGTGATGAACGGCTTTGCCGCGGCGCGGTTCGGAACGCCCGGCACGTCGAGCGGCGGGATGTAGACGCTGCCGGCCAGCACCTTTCGCAGCGCCTCGAACATGGCCACGGTCGACGAGGATTTCGGGATGAAGCCCATCGCACCCAGGTCGATCGAGCGAAGCACCGTGAGCGGATCAGCCTGCGACGACAGGATGACCACCGGCACTTCGGGATGGCGGTCGCGCAGCATCTCGATGGCCTGCAGCCCCTGCGTGCCGGGCAGGATGAAGTCGAGCAGGATCAGCCCGATGTCGGGCTCGGCAGCGAGCGCCGACAGGGCGGCGTCGAGATTGCCGGCGTGGCGTACCCGGATTTCAGGCGCGAGTTCTCTCAGCAGCAGGGCGATGCCGTCGCGAAACAGCGGGTGATCATCGACCAGCAACAGTTTCATGGCCGGGAAGGGTTGAATCGCCTGAGCCTGAGCCGACCAAGTCTGAACCGGTTTCCGCTGTCCTGCCTCCCCCGGATGGGTGAGACGCGAGTCGGGCCTCGAACGCGGCCAGCAGGCGGTCGGCGCCGACCGGTTTGTGCAGCAGCGGCAGCCCCTGGTCGGCAACGCGGCGCAGGTCGGCCGCGCCGATGTCGC
>JBAYOD010000335.1:0-2749 GCA_041678445.1 Burkholderiaceae bacterium
ATCCCGCAAGATCGAGTGAGTCGGCAAGTATATCAGCGCTTTCCGGTAATCGGAAGTTGCCTCGGTCTGGGGGATTCCGGCGAACATGGCCTCGGCGGCGGCCAGCGCGGCGTCGGCTTCCTGACGGGCCAGTACGCGCGCGTAGTCGAGGGCGCCGGTGCGGGAAATCGCGTCGAGGATGACGTCGAAGGCTTCGGTGTGGCCGTGCTCGATGGCCTCGCGCACCAGGCGGCGTTCGGCGACGTTGCCGTGGTTCATGACGTGGATGAGCGGCAGGGTCGGCTTGCCTTCGCGCAGGTCGTCGCCGACGGTCTTGCCGATGTCGGCGGTGACGCCTGAATAGTCGAGCACGTCGTCGATCAGCTGGAAGGCCGTGCCGAGCCGGCGGCCGTACTCGGCGGCGGCCGATTCGACCGTAGCCGAGGCGCCGCACAGCATGGCGCCGAGCTGGGCGGCGGCCTCGAACAGGCGGGCGGTCTTGTAGCGGATGACCTGCAGGTAGCGCGCCTCGTCGGTGTCGGGGTCGTTGCAGTTGATCAGTTGCAGGACTTCGCCTTCGGCGATCGTGTTGGTGGCGTCGGCCAGCACGCGCATGATGCGCATGTCGTCGACCTCGACCATCATCTGGAAGGCGCGCGAGTAGAGGAAGTCGCCGACCAGCACCGAGGCGGCATTGCCGAAGGCGGCGTTGGCGGTCTGGCGGCCGCGGCGCAGTTCGGATTCGTCGACGACATCGTCGTGCAGCAGGGTGGCCGTGTGGATGAACTCGACGACGGCTGCCAGCAGCCAGTGATGGCCGGGGCCCCGGTAGTCGAGGGCGCGGGCCACCAGCAGCAGCAGCACCGGCCGCAGCCGCTTGCCCCCGGCGCCGATGATGTAGTCGGCGATCGTGTTGATCAGCGCCACTTCGGATCTCAGGCGCTCGCGGATCACGCGGTCAGTTTCGCCGAGATCGGTGGCGAGGGCGGGGAAGAGGTCGGCGGGGGTGGCGGGTTTCATCTGGGGGCCCTGGGGGCCATATGGGCGGTCAGATTATAGACGCAGTGGGCGGCCCTTTGACGAGGGGTCCGGCTTGTAGGACAATGTAGGGTTTCCGTCCAGGCTTCCTTCCTTCGTGTCTTCCTTTGGCGGGGCGGCCGGGGGCGTTCTTTCGGCAGGTTCGGAACTTTCAGCAAGTTCATTCAGCAGGATCATTTGTCAGGATCAGAAGGGGTTCCCATGTACGCGGTCATAAAAACCGGCGGCAAGCAGTACAAGGTTGCTGCCGGCGAAAAACTCAAAGTAGAACAGATACCGGCGGACATCGGAGCTGAAATCACGATCGACCAGGTGCTGGCGGTCGGCGCTGGCGACCAGCTCATGGTCGGCACGCCGCTGGTGGCAGGGGCGACGGTTTCGGCAACGGTGCTTTCCCAGGGCCGGCACAAGAAGATCCGCATCTTCAAGATGCGCCGTCGCAAGCACTATCGCAAGCAGCAGGGTCATCGCCAGAACTACACCGAGCTGTTCATCAGCGGCATCTCGTCGGCCAATGGCTCCGTGACGGCCGAGGTGCCGGCGATCGTACGTTCCGAGAAGGACGACATCGAGAAGATCGAAGGCATCGGCCCGAAGATCGCCCAGTTGCTGGCCAAGGATGGCATCACCACGTTCGCGCAGCTCGCCGGCACCCCGGTCGAGCATCTGCGGGCGGTGCTCAAGGCCGGTGGTTCGCGCTTCGTGCAGCACGATCCGACGACCTGGCCCGAGCAGGCGAAGCTGGCTGCGGCTGGCGAGTGGGAGGCGTTCCAGAAGCTGACCGACGAACTGGTCGGCGGCCGGCGCGTGTAGGTCCGGACCGGCAGGTTCGGACACAGAGCAGACAGGTTCGGAACAGCCGGGACGTGCACCCGCCAGGGTGTGTGAACGGCAAGGAGCAACAGGCATGGCACAGAAGAAAGGCGGCGGTTCCACCCGGAACGGCCGCGATTCGCAACCGAAGATGCTCGGCGTCAAGGCCTTTGGCGGCCAGACGGTGAGCGCGGGTTCCATCATCGTGCGTCAGCGCGGCACGCGTTTTCACGCGGGCGAGAACGTGGGTCGCGGCAAGGACCACACCCTGTTCGCGCTGGTCGACGGACAGGTGCGCTTCGCCGTCAAGGGCGAGCGGCTGCGCAACACCGTCAGCATCGAACCGCTGCAGTCCTGAGCAGCGCTTCGGCCGGCATCGAAGCCCCGCCGTGCGGGGCTTTTTTGCCTGAGGGGTCGGCCTGGGGCCGGCATCACTGAGAGGTCGGCATGAAGTTCATCGACGAAGCGCGCATCGAGGTCGTTGCTGGCAACGGCGGCAGCGGCATCGTGTCCTTTCGTCGCGAGAAGTTCATCCCCAAGGGCGGTCCGGATGGTGGTGACGGCGGGCGCGGCGGCAGCGTCTGGATGGTTGCCGACCGCAACATCAACACGCTGGTCGACTATCGCTACCAGCGCCGCTTCGAAGCCCGCAACGGCGAACGCGGCCGGGGGTCCGACCAGTACGGTGCCGCTGCCGACGACATCGAACTGCGGGTGCCGGTCGGCACCCAGGTTTTCGATGAAGACAGCGGCGAACTGCTGTTCGACCTGACGGGCGACGGTGAGCGCGTGTGCCTGGCGCAGGGCGGCGCCGGTGGGCTGGGCAACATCCGCTTCAAGTCGAGCACCAATCGCGCACCGCGCCAGGCCACGCCCGGCAAGCCGGGCGAGCAGCGCCGCCTGAGGCTGGAGCTCAAAG
>JBAYOD010000336.1:0-2729 GCA_041678445.1 Burkholderiaceae bacterium
CCAGCTTTCCCTGCGGATGCTGGATCTGGTAGTGCAGGCCGCGCAGTACGCCGGCCGCGGAACCGGACTGGTTGTCCTGCACGAAGGCGGCGCCGATGCCGGTGGCTTCGGCGAACTTGCGGGCGTTGAAGCTCTCGAAGAAGTAGCCGCGGTCGTCGCCGAAGATCTTCGGTTCGATGATCAGGACTTCGGGCAGGGCGGTCGGGACGATGTTCATGGGTGGGCGTCGTCTCGGCAGTGTGGGACGGCCGTTGGGGCGTGGTGTGCGGCGGGCTCAGCGCCGCTTGGGCGGCTCGTATTCGTCGGCCATGCGCAGCAGGTACTGGCCGTAGTCGTTCTTGAGCAGGGGCTGGGCGAGGGCGCGCAGCTGCTTGGCATCGATGAAGCCCATGCGGTAGGCGATCTCCTCGGGGCAGGCGATCTTCAGGCCCTGGCGCTTCTCGATCGTCTCGATGAAGGTGGCGGCCTCGAGCAGCGAACCATGGGTGCCGGTGTCGAGCCAGGCGTAGCCGCGGCCCATCACTTCGACCGAGAGCTCGCCCAGCGAGAGATAGCGGTTGTTGAGATCGGTGATCTCGAGTTCGCCGCGTGCCGATGGCCGGATCTCGGCGGCGAAGTCCGGCGCCCGGTGATCGTAGAAGTACAGGCCGGTGACCGCGTAGTTGGACTTCGGCTGCTTCGGCTTTTCCTCGATGCTGACCGCCCGTCCTTCCGGGTCGAACTCGACCACTCCGTAGCGCTCCGGGTCGGTGACCCGGTAGCCGAAGACGGTCGCGCCGGATTCGCGCACGGTACTGCGCTGCAGCTGCGAATAGAGGTCGTGCCCGTAGAAGATGTTGTCGCCCAGCACCAGGGCCGACGGCGCGCCGTCCAGGAACTCGCGCGCGATGAGCAGGGCTTGCGCGAGGCCGTCCGGCGAGGGCTGGACGGCATACTGCAGGTTCATCCCCCAGCGCGAGCCGTCGCCCAGCAGCTCCTCGAAACGCGGTGTGTCCGACGGCGTCGAGATGATCAGCACCTCCCGGATGCCCGCGAGCATCAGCGTGGAGAGCGGGTAGTAGATCATCGGCTTGTCGTAGACCGGCAGCAGCTGCTTGGAGGTCACCATCGTGACCGGATACAGCCGTGTGCCGGAGCCGCCGGCGAGGATGATGCCCTTGCGTGTCTTGCCCATGGTTCAGCCGCGTGATCCGTAGTTGTGGTCGATCCACTTGCGGTATTCGCCGCTGCGGACATGCTCGACCCAGGCGGGGTTCTCGAGGTACCAGGTGACCGTCTTGCGAAATCCGGTCTCGAAGGTTTCGGCCGGGGTCCAGTCCAGCTCCGATTCGACCTTGGTCGGGTCGATGGCGTAGCGGCGGTCGTGTCCGGGGCGGTCGCGCACGAACTCGATCTGTTCGGCGTACGAGCCCGAGGCGCGCGGCCGCATTTCATCCAGCAGGCGACAGATCGTGCGCACCACGTCGAGGTTCTTGAGCTCGTTCTTGCCGCCGATGTTGTAGGTTTCGCCCACCCGGCCGGCTTCGAGCACCCGGCGGATGCCCGAGCAGTGGTCGCCGACGTAGAGCCAGTCGCGCACGTTCTGGCCGTCGCCGTAGACCGGCAGCGCCTTGCCGTCGAGCGCGTTGAGGATCATCAGCGGGATGAGTTTTTCCGGGAACTGGAAGGGCCCGTAGTTGTTCGAGCAGTTCGTGGTGAGCGTCGGCAGGCCGTAGGTATGGTGGTAGGCGCGCACCAGATGGTCGCTGGCGGCCTTCGAAGCCGAATACGGGCTGTTCGGGGCGTAGGGGGTGGTCTCGGAGAACGCCGGGTCGTCGGGCCCGAGCGATCCGTAGACCTCGTCGGTGGAGACATGCAGGAAGCGGAAGTCCTCGCGGGCGGCGCCTTCGAGGCCCCGCCAGTAGCCGAGCGCGGCCTGCAGCAGCGAGAAGGTACCGTCGATATTGGTGCGGATGAATTCGCCCGGGCCGCTGATCGAGCGGTCGACATGGCTTTCGGCCGCGAAATGCAGGATCCGGCTGGGCCGGTGCTCGGCAAGCAGGCCCACCATCCGGTCCTGGTCGCAGATGTCGGCCTGCACGAAGATGTGGGCCGAATCCTTGCTGATTGCCGACAGGTTCTCGAGATTCCCGGCGTAGGTAAGCTTGTCGACGTTGACCACCGGGCCGAGGCCGGCGGAGATCCAGTCGAGGATGAAGTTCGATCCGATGAAGCCGGCGCCGCCGGTGACGAGGATCATTCGGGCCGCCCGTACGAAGGCCCAACGGGCTTGCGCTGCGCTGGTGGTGTCACGCGATCAGTCCTGGGAGTGACTTGGTATTCTACGCAGGATATTTCCCCCCAATCGAAGTGCAATCGGGAGCGGTTCAGTGGTCGATTCCAGCGTTCCAGCGCAGTCCATCTTCAAGGCGTACGACATCCGCGGCATCGTCGGCCAGACCCTGACCGAGCCGGTGGTGCGCCGGATCGGCGCGGCCCTCGGCCTGGCGGCCCGCGACAAGGGCGTCGAAGCCATCGTGGTCGGCCGCGATGGCCGGCTCTCGGGCCCGGCCCTGATCGCCGCCCTGTCCGAGGGCATCAACCGGGCCGGGGTGGACGCGATCGACATCGGCATGGTGCCCACGCCGGTCGTCTACTACGCCACCTACGAGCTCGGCACCGGCTCGGGCGTGGCCGTGACCGGCAGCCACAATCCGCCCGATTACAACGGGCTGAAGATGATGGTCGCC
>JBAYOD010000337.1:0-2705 GCA_041678445.1 Burkholderiaceae bacterium
GCGCGAATGACGCGGCACCATCGACGACAGCAGTTCCATCTGGTCGGCAAGGATCCGCCGGTTCTCGAGGATCAGCCCCTCCTGGTGGTTCGGAACGTAGGGCACGTAGAGCAGGTCCCAGCCGAGCTCTTCGGGCAGGCGGGCACCCTTGCGGGAATTGCAGACGATGCAGCAGGTACAGCAGTTGCTCCAGGTGTCACGGCCCCCACGCGACAGCGGCACGATGTGGTCGCGCGTCAGCCCGGAGCGGCTCACCTTGCCGCAATAGGCACACATGAAGCGGTCGCGGCGGAACAGCGCGGCATTGGTCAACGCGATCGAGCGGCGCTTGCCAGCCTCCGGGCTGCGCCCGTGCAGCACGACGATGCTGCGCAGCGTGACCCGCGACTGCTGGCCGGTCAGCCGGTTCGTGCCGCCCCGGAACGTGAACTCGTGATCACCGAAGCAGTAGGACACCCGGCCGAGCACTTCCTGGGCGATCGCGTCCTGCCACTGCAGCCAGCGCGACGGATACCCCGAGCTGTCGATGGCAAGCAGCAGGTGACTCATTGCGGGCCTTCCCGGTCCAGGAACAAGGGTCGTTCGTGCCATTCTGCACCAGCCGCCGCCGCTGCGCCCGGAATCCCCGGCGCCTGCGTCGTGCAATTGGAATGGCGGCGCGGCGCCGCGCCGGCAGGCCGCGGCTGCGTTAACATCGACGGTTCCGCGCAGCCCGCACCCGACGCGGTGTGCACGCGCACCTCGCACGCGACACGACCCGATGATTGAAACCACGCTCGAACGCTTCCAGACCGACGTCATCGACGCCTCGATGAACCAGCCGGTCCTCGTCGACTTCTGGGCACCCTGGTGCGGCCCCTGCAAGGCGCTCGGGCCACTGCTCGAAAAGCTCGAAACGCAGTACGGCGGGCGCTTCCTGCTGGTCAAGGTCAACACCGATGCCGAGCAGGAGCTGGCCCAGCATTTCCGCATCCGCTCGATCCCGACCGTCTTCGCGATCGTCAACGGCCAGCCGGTCGACCAGTTCCAGGGCGCGCTGCCCGAGGGACAGTTGCGCGAGTTCATCGACCGGCTGCTGCCCGATCCCGTCGCCGCCGAGCTCGAACAGGCGATGCAGGCGCTCGAAGCCGGCGATCGCGAAACGGCCGAGGCGCTGCTCAAGAAGGTGCTCGCCACCTCGCCGGACAACGAGACCGCGCGACTGCTGTACGCGCAACTGCTGCTCGACGGCGATCCGGGCGCTGCGCTGGCGATGCTCGAAGCGCTCGACGAGCCGGTCAAGGCCGACCCGCAGGTGGCCGGGCTGATCGCCCGGGCGCGCGAGCGCGTCGAAGCGGGCCGGGTGGCGCCGCCGCCGGGGCTGGTCGAGCGCATCGACAAGGCGCCCGCCGATCTGCAGGCGCGGCTCGAACTCGCCCGGCACTACATCGACCAGAAGGACTGGGCGCCAGCCCTCGAACAACTGCTCGAGATCGTCCGCCGGGATCGCGGCTTCGACGACGACATCGGGCGCAAGACCATGATCGAAGTGTTCGACAAGGCCTCGGCTCAGCCGCAGCTGGTCTCCGAGTGGCGCCGCCGCCTCAGTTCGCTGCTGTTCTGAGCCGGTGCCTCGCCGCGGGGCCGTCCGCCCCCTCATGACCGACCAGGAGACGCCATGACCCGCAACCCCATGACCGAACTGACCGCCGCCGACGGCCATCGCTTCGCGGCCTACCGCGTCGGCCCCGAAACCGGCGCGCGCGGCGCCATCGTCATCGCGCCCGAGATCTTCGGGGTCAACTCGCACATCCGCTCGGTGGCCGACGGCTATGCGGCCGACGGCTACCTCGTCATCGCCCCGGCCCTGTTCGACCGGGTCGAGCGCAACTACGACACCGGCTACAGCGACCCCGAGATCCAGGCCGGCATCGCCGTCATGCAGAAGATCGACCTGGCCGACGCGCTGAAGGACGTGGCCGCCTGCGTCGAAGCAGCGAAAACCGCCGGCAAGGTGGCGGTCATCGGCTATTGCTGGGGCGGCACCGTGGCCTGGCTGGCCGCGGCCCGCACCGACGGCCTGTCCTGCGCGGTCCCGTACTACGGGGGCGGCATCCCCAACCACGCCGACGCGCAGCCGCGCTGCCCGGTAATGTTCCACTTCGGCGAGCACGACAAGATGCCGTCGGCCGAGCAGGCGCGTGCGATCGCCGCCCGCCACCCGCAGGCCACTGCCCACTTCTACCCGGCCGGCCACGGCTTCAACTGCGATCAGCGCGCCTCCTACGACGCGGCGTCGTCGCAACGGGCCCGCACGCGCACGCTCGAGTTCCTGGCCCACCACCTGGGCTGACGCCGGCCCGGGCGGTTGCCCGGGAGCTCGCTCGCCCCGGGGGCGGCTGCCGGGCGGCCGCGGCGGGGCGGGCGCTCAGCGGGCCAGCACCAGCCGCCCCTTGACCTTGCCGGCGCGCAACCGGTCGAGCGCCTCGTTGACCGAGTCCATCGGCAGCGTCTCGACCGGCAGCGGCGGCACCCGGCCGGCCTTGACGAGTTCGATCAGCTCGCGCAGCTCCCCCAGGTTGCCCACGTAGGAGCCGCGCACGGTGATCGCGCGCAGCACCAGCAGCGGCACCGACACGGACAGGTCACCGCCGTACAGTCCGACGGCCACGTAGGTGCCGGTCTTGCGCAGCGCGGCCACACCGAATTCGGCGGTGCTGCTGGCC
>JBAYOD010000338.1:0-2692 GCA_041678445.1 Burkholderiaceae bacterium
GCTGTTCACCCTGGTCGGCCTGTTCTTCGTTGCCGTGCCGCGGCGTTTTGTCCAGCACCTCTGGGCCGAGTACTGTGTCCGTCGCGCGCAGGCCACCGGCGAGCCCTGCGACGGCGAGGTCTACCGGGACGTCGTCTCCAGCCGGGATCGCCGTCTCCTTGGTGTTCTGCAACTGGTCTGTATCGGCGGATGGTTCGACGTGTTCTACGACATTCCGATGAATCCGGCCCACTACATTGGCTGGCTGTTCAGAAGCTGAGCTGGGTTCCGGTAGGATGTCCACTGATCCGGAGGAATTTCCGATGACTGACGCGATCGTCGTTCGCGAATATGGTGGCCCCGAAGTGCTGAGGCTCGAGCAGGTCGACGTGCCTGCCCCGGGGCCTGGTGAACTGCGGATCCGCCAGACCTGCCTGGGCGTGAACTTCCACGACGTCTACGTCCGTTCCGGACTCTATCGGACACTCTCGCTGCCAGGCACACCCGGCATCGAAGGTGTCGGCATCGTCGAGCACGTGGGCGAGGGGGTCACCGGGTTCGCCAAGGGCGACCGGATCGGCTACGTCACGAATACCTACGGCTGCTACGCCGCCGAGCGCATCATCCCCGCGGCGATCGCCGTGCGCCTGCCCGACGAGGTCGACGACCTGACGGCGGGTGCCGTGCTGCTCAAGGGGCTGACCGTCGAAATGCTCGTGCGCCGGGTGTATCGGGTGCAAGCCGGCGACCGGGTCCTCGTGCATGCCGCGGCCGGGGGCGTGGGCCAGTTGCTGGTCCAGGCCGCGGCGCGGATCGGCGCCCGCGTGATCGGCACCGTGGGCTCGGAAGCGAAGGCCGAACTGGCACGCCGTTGCGGCTGCGAGCACGTCGTGCTCTACCGCAGCGAGAACTTCGTCGAGCGGGTGCGCGAGCTGACCGAAGGCCGGGGTGTTCAGGTCGTCTACGACAGCGTCGGCAAGGACACTTTCTTCGGCAGCCTCGACTCGCTCGCCGTGCGCGGCCATCTGGTGAATTTCGGCCAGTCGTCCGGCCCGGTGGCAGGCTTTGAAGTCTCGGCGCTCGCGCCGAAATCGGCATCGCTGACGCGGCCCATGCTTTTTCACTACATGCAGGCGCGCGCCGAGTTGCTGGACATGAGCGGGTCACTGTTCGAGGCGCTGCGCAGCGGCACGCTGAAGGTCGAGCCGCCGCGCAGCTTTGCGCTGAGCGAGGCTGCGCGTGCCCATGAAGTGCTCGAGTCGCGCGAGTCGCAGACGCCTCTGGTGCTCTTGCCTGGCTGAGGGCCTGTCCAGTCCGGGCGGGCGGCTGCTTTGCCGCACTCCCGCTTCTGCCGCACCCCCGCCTCTGCCGCATATCCGCTTCTTCTCCTGACCTCCCGGAACTTCCATGAACGCCGCCTTTGATGGCCGCGGTGAACGCGGCGATCCCACACGAATCGTCGCTACGGCCGGCCCGCTGTCGGACGGTTCGTTTCGCGATCAGCTTCTCGCAGCGACGCGGGCCTCGACCCGGATCAGCGAGCAGGCCTGGCAGGCCGTTCCCGATCTGCGTACCGCCGACGAGATCCAGATCGCCGTTGCAACGGCGCTGGGTTACCAGCTGATCGGCTGGAAAGTGGCGGCCACGAACGAAGTCTCGCAACGCAAGCGCGGCATTGCCGAGCCCTTGTACGGTCGACTCTATGCGCAGCGCCTGATCGGTGCGGCGCACCCCTGCCGCCGGGAATCGTTCAGCGATCCCGCACTCGAGCTCGAGTTCGCGTTCCGATTCAGCCACACGCCGCCCGTGCTCGACCGCAAGCTGAGCGCCACGGAAATCGCGCCGTGCATTTCGGAAGTCCTGCCGGCGATCGAGATCGTCGATTCACGCTACGCGGGCTGGCGCAACTGCCCGGCGCCGTCGCTGCTCGTCGACAACCTGGCCCATGGCGCCGTGATCGTAGGAGAACCGGTTCCGGCATGGCGCGGCCAATCGCTCGCAGCGATCGAGACGCGGCTGCTGATCGACGGGGGGATCGTCACGACCGGAAGCGGTGCCGAGGTGCTGGGCGACCCCCTCACGGCGCTGGCGTGGCTCGTCGACGTCCTGCACCGGCATGGGCGCCGGATCGAACCCGGCCAGCTCGTCATCAGCGGAACCACGACAGCCGTCGTGCCGCTTGGTGCGGGGACCGAGGTGCGCGCCGAATTCGGTGCCGGCGTCGTGCTGGAGACTCGCTTCGAAGGTTCGCCGGGCACCGGCTGAGCCGGCACCCGATGATGGTTCCGGTTCACTCACCAACAGGAAAAACAATGAAAACCCTCCTCACGAATCCGATCGCGATCGCCTTGTGTGCTTCGCTGGCCGCGCTCGCGGCCCCGGCCGCAGGCGCCAATGCCTATCCGGACAAGCCGATCCGCTTCATCGCCGCGTTTCCGGCCGGTGGCGGTGTCGACATGCTCGCCAGGACCATCAGCCGGCCCCTGTCGGAACGCCTCGGGCAGCCGATCGTGGTCGAGAACCGGGCCGGGGCGGCCGGTACCATCGGCACGGCGACCGTGATCGCTGCGCCTGCCGATGGCTATACGGTTCTCGTGACCTCGAACCCCTCGGTGACCATTGCGCACGCTGAACAGAGCGTTGCCTACAAGCCCTTGTCCGATCTGGTACCGGTGGTGAAGGCAACCGTTGCACCGACCGTGATCGGAACCAC
>JBAYOD010000339.1:0-2686 GCA_041678445.1 Burkholderiaceae bacterium
AGGGCTCGTAGTGGCGGCTCATGTAGATGGCGCCGACCACCGCCAGCGGATAGAGCATCTGGACGGCGAAGGAGGGCACGGTGCCGAAGGCGGCCGGCAGCAGGACATTACCGACGTAATACGCACAGAAGCCGAGGAACAGCGGCAGGCCGGCATGCGCGGCTTCAGCGGCAGCCGCGCTTGCGCTGCGGGCTTGCACGGCGTGGCTGCGGAACAGCCGTCCGATGATGCGCACCAGCGCGATGCCGACGATGCTCGCGGTCGACAGGCGCAGCAGCCACGCCGACAGGCCGCCGGCATCCATGCCGGCCATGAAGTCGATGTTGCTCAGGTCGCGCCCGGAGAGCAGCACGCCGGCGGGCGGGGCGAGCGCGATCAGCGTCGCGAGCGCGGGCAGGACCCAGCGCCGGTAGCGGCCTTCGAGCGCAAGGCCGACGCCGAAGCCGGCGATGAGCAGCACGGCGCCGCCCAGCGCGAACATCATGCCGCCGGCAAAGCTGCCCAGCCCTTGCAGATAAGCCCCCATTGCTCCCGTTATCCCCTTTCCCTTTCCGGAAACCTCGTCGCTGGCCTACCAGGCGTGCTGGCTGCCGTCGGCCATCGTGATCTCCACCTGGCCATCCTTGCGCAGCATGCCCGCGGTGATCGTGCTGCCGGCAAGCAGCTCGTGCATTTCGTCGATCGCCCGGGCGACGGCTGGCCGGTTCGCCGGCTCGCCCAGGTGATGTGATTCATGCGAATAGAGGCCCAGCGTCTTCAGGCCGCCGGCCGCGCCCAGCGCCATCCAGCGCCGGATCGTCAGGATCTTGTCGGCTTCCGGTACGTCGCCCTTTTCCCAGTACCGGTTGTCGCCGATCTCGGTCAGATGCAGATCGAAGTCGGGCTTGCCGATGGCGGCCCGGGTCATCCGCATGCCTTCGATCAGGTCGAGCATCTCCACCGGGTTGGTGTCCCAGTAATGGTAGTAGTGGAAGGCCATCGCATCGGCCCACTGGCCGCCAGCGCCGCCATGGCGGTCGTCGGCCTCGGCCCAGCGCACGATCTTCGGATAGACCTTGGGGCCTTCGAAGAGATCGTTGAAGGGGGGGCTCAGCACGATGATGTCCGGATCGGCCTGCTTGGCGGCAAGGTAGATCTCGCGGCAAAGCTCGGCCAGATCCTCGGCCGAGTCGCGCCAGTAACGTCCGCCGTGGAAATCCGGCTCGTTCCAGATCTCCAGGTAAGCGATGCGCCGGGGGCTGCCCGGCTGGTTGTAGCGTGCCACGAGGGCGGCGGTGAATTCGCCCACCAGGCCCATGTCGATTGGCCGGCTGTCGCCCCCCAGGTAGTAGTAAGGGTCGAGCACGCTCGGCCGGGTGGAAGCCCAGGTCGGCGTGCCGTACAGGGTGAACATCATGGTGTGGCCGCGGGCCGCGTGGGTGTCGACCCATTCATCGAGCCGCTTCCAGTCGTAGGCGCCGGGGGCGAGTTGCAGGTCGCGCCAGGCCACGCCGTCGTAGTTGAGCGAACGAACCGTGCCGTAGCGATAGGTGGGCGCCGGAGAGTCGACATCGCGCATGCGCCAGCGTCGCGGCCAGCGATGGAAGTGGATGCCCACATAGTCGGCCGGCACCTGTACCGGTCCGCCCTCGAGGATGTTGCGGTCGCGTGCCGGCAGCATGCGCCGCCAGTTGAAATTGAAGCCGGTGAGCAGGCTGCCGGAGGCGAGCGCCGAACCTCCGACCAGGATACTGCGACGTTTCATGCTTGCTCCAGGAAGTCGATCAGTTCACGGGCCACCCGCCCCGGTGCATGGCGGGCGGCATGACGGGCCCGCGCTGCCCGACCCATGGCGGCCATGCGGGCCGGGTCGGCAAGCAGCTGAACGATGCGGTCGGCCGCGGCAGCCGGGTCATCGGCCGGCAGGGCCAGGCCCTCGATGCCGTCGTCGAAGAGCTCGCCGGTGCCGCCCGTTGGCACCGCCAGGACGGGCCGGCCGGCGGCGAGCGCCTCGATCGGGGCGATCGGCAGGTTCTCGATATGCGCGGTATGCAGCAGTGCGCGGTGACGGGCGAGCAGGCGGGCGGCATCGGCCACATAGCCGGTAAAGCGCACCACATCGGTGATGCCGAGTTCGGCGGCGCGGGCTTCGAGCATGGCGCGATCGGGGCCGTCACCGATGATGGTCAGGGTGAGCGGCGTACCGGTCCGCCCTGCGGCGGCGACGATCTCGAGCTGGGCCGCCTGGTTCTTGCGCGGCTCCAGTGTGCCGATCGAGACGAGGTCGGCGTCGAAGGCTTCGCCCGGGCCGGCGGCGACGGAGCCGATGGCGCCCACCAGGGTCGGCTCGCCGGGGTCGGCGACGAAGTTGGGCACGATCGCATGGGGCACCCTGTCCAGCATCGGCAGGCGCTCGAGCAGGACATCGCGCATGAAGCGCGAGACGAACACCAGGGCGTCGACCTGCGGCAACCAGCGCGCCTCGAAGGCACGGATCGCGTAGAAATCATGGCCATGGTCGGGGATGCGGCCGCTCTGCGCCCATTCATCAGCCTGCGAGACATTGAAGTGCACTGCCATCACCACCTTCTGCAGTGGACTGGTTCGGGCCGTGAGTGCGGCCGCGGCCGAGACCGGACATTGGGCGTAGAGGGTGCAGGGGGCGCCATCAGCGAGCCGATCCGCGAGCACCGAGCGCAGCAGGGCG
>JBAYOD010000340.1:0-2684 GCA_041678445.1 Burkholderiaceae bacterium
AACGTGGCCGCCATCCCCGAGACCTTGCTCGAAGCCGAGTTCTTCGGCGTGGCGCCCGGCGCCTATACCGGCGCCGACCGTCGTGGCCGCGACGGCAAGCTGAAGCTGGCCGACGGCGGCACCCTGTTCCTCGACGAGATCGGCGACATGCCGCTGGCGCTGCAGGCCAAGCTGCTGCGGGCGCTGCAGGAACGCGAATTCGAACCGCTGGGCTCGAACACCGTGGTGCGCTTCGATGCGCGGGTGATCGCCGCCACCAGCATCGACCTGGGCCGGCTGGTCGAGCAGGGCCGGTTGCGGGCCGATCTGTACTACCGGCTCAACGTCCTGCCGATCCGCCTGCCGCCGCTGCGCGAGCGCACGGCCGACCTGGAGCCGCTGTGCGAGCACCTGCTCGAACAGATCGCGCTGGACAACGACATGCAGCCCAAGGAAATCGATCGCGACGCGCTCGAAGCCCTCGCCCGGCTGCCCTGGGCGGGCAACGTGCGCGAGTTGCGCAACGTGCTGGAAAGCACCTGCTCGATGTGGGACGGCCTGCGGCTCACGCTCGACGCGTTTCGCGAGGTGCTGCCCGAGATCGGCGCTGGCGGGCCGGCAGCTGAGTCGGCATCGGGACCGATTGCGGGGTCGGCAGCGGGGCCGGTCGTGGCCCTTGCGTCGGGGAGTGATGGCGCGGATCGGCTCGGTTCCGGTGCCGAAGGCCGTTTCGACCGCGACGCCCGAATCGGTCGCCTCGACGACGAACCCCGTCTCGACGACGAACTCCGCCTCGACGCTGAGGTTCGCGACGGCGCCGTCAGCAGCCTGCCGGAGCGGATCGCCCGGCTGGAGCGCGCCGCGATCCGCGAGGCGCTGCGCGCAACCGGCGGCAACCGTGTACAGGCGGCCCGGCGGCTGGGCATCGCGCGCGCCACGCTGTATCAGAAGCTGGCCGGCTATCCGGAGCTGGCCGCGACGGTGGACGACGCGGCGGCCGCTGTCCGGGTGGCGCAGGCTGGCGCTGTCGATTGACCATGAGCCGCGATCTGATGAGCCCGAAAGTCCGGCGGCCGGCGGCCGGCTTGGCCGAGGGTCTGCCCGGCGGGATTCCTGCCGGGCCTTTCCGGCCGCTCTTCTGGGTCGACGAGGACTTCCGCATCCGGGAATGGCCGGAGGCCACCGCGCGCGCCTTGCGCGTGCCGGTGCGGGCCGCACTCGGTCGCTCGTGCAGCGAGGTGATCGGCGGTAGCGGCGACGCCGAGGCCGCCGCGCGTTGCGCGCGCTGTCCGGTGTCGCGGGGCGCGCAGGTGACCGGCATGGCCGAGTCCGCCGCCCCGCAGGCCGCCGAGCACTGCGCGATCGTTGCGACGCCGGGCCCGGCAGGCGGCGGCGTCGTCTGGCTGCCGCTGTCACAGATCGTTGCCGGGCGGGCGACCGGCACCCGGCTCGAGCAACTGGTGGCCCGCGGCCTGCTCGCCGAGCGTCTGGGCTCGATCCCGGAGACGCTCGAAGGCCTGAGGCGGATGGTCGCGGCCGACGACTGCGAACTCTTCCTGATCGAGTCGTCGGGCAACGAGGTCGTCCTGGTCGACTGTGAGGGGCCTGATCGCGAGGCCTTCATGGAGCGCACGAAGATGCCGCTCGGTGCCGGCTATCCGGGGGCGGTCACCTTGCTGCAAAAGCCGATCTTCACCAACGACGTCCAGCGTGACCAGCTGTTCGTGCGTCAGTCGGTCAAGCGTCGCGGCATCCGCTCGTTCATCGGCGTACCGCTGTTGCGCGGCGTGCAACCGCTCGGTTATCTCGGGGTTGGCTGGCGCAACGAGACCGTGCCGATCGACTGGGGGCTGCGGCTGCTCGAAGCGCTCAAGTCGCTGGTGCCGATCGCACTGCCCAGGCAGGCGGAAACCGTTCGGGTGGCGGCGCCGGCCATCGGACGGCTGGACGTGCGCTGCTTCGGCGCCTTCGAGCTCGCCTGCGACGGGCAGCGGATCGCGCCCGAGGCTTTCAAGCGCCGCAAGGCAATCCCGTTGCTGAAGATCCTCCTGCTGCAGCGCGGCGCGCCCGTGCATCGCGACCGGCTGGTCGAATTGCTCTGGCCCGACGCGGGGCCTCGCGCCGGTGCCAACCGCCTGCACGGGGTGGTCACCGCGCTGCGCTCGGCGATCGAAGCCGGGCGCGAACCCCGGTCCTCGTCCTTCGTGCTCTGTCGGGACGACCGCTATTGCCTGGATATCGAAGCGGTTCACCGCGTCGACCTCTACGATTTCCTCGATCGGGTCGAGGTGGCGCGCCGCTCCCAGGCCGGCGGCGATGACGCGGGGGCGATCGGGCATCTCGAGCAGGCCCTGCGCTTGTACCGGGGCGACCTGTTCGCCGACGACGGTGACGGCGCCGACGACGACCTCTTCGAACCCAGGCGGTTGCGCCTGCGCCAGATCTGCCTGGATGCGGCCCGCATGCTCGCCGGGTTGCAGCTGCGCGCCGGGCGCGGCAGCGAGGCGATCCGGACTCTCGAAGATGCGCTCGAAGTCGAGCCGCTGGCCACGGATCTCTACGAAACCCTGATCAGCTTGCTGGCCGATGCCGGCCGCGTCGTCGAGGCGCGCCAGCACTACGAGCGCTGTCGTCTCGCGTTGCGCGCGCAGCTCGACATGGCGCTGCCTGCCGCGATCCGCGCACTGGAGAAGCGCTTCGCCTAG
>JBAYOD010000341.1:0-2679 GCA_041678445.1 Burkholderiaceae bacterium
ACCGATCCGGTCGCCCATGTCACCAATGACTGTGTCGGCTGCGGCCTGTGCGGCGAGATCGCCCACGCGGCAACGCTGTGCCCATCGTTCTGGCGCGCCGAGATCATCAGCAATCCGAGCCGCTGGGATCGCTTCAAGCACCGTATCCGCAATGGCCTGCTCAAGCGGCTGCAGGCCACGGCCACCCGCGTCCCTCGCGAGACCGGATGAAACCGACTGCATCCGCTGGCGACGACCAGCCGTTCTCCATCCTGATCGCTGCGCTCGGCGGTGAAGGCGGCGGCGTGCTGGCCGACTGGATCGTCTCCTGCGCCCTGGCCCGGGGCCTGCCGGTACAGGCCACCTCGGTACCCGGCGTCGCCCAGCGCACCGGCGCGACCAGCTACTACGTCGAACTGATGCGCGCGCCCGCGCCCGCCGGCCTGCAACCCGTGTTCGCGCTGAGCCCGCTGGCCGGGCGGGTCGACGTCGTTCTGGCCAGCGAACTGCTCGAAGCCGGCCGGATGATCGAGCGCGGTTTCGTCAGCCCCGAGCGCACCACGCTGATCGCCGCCCGCCACCGTGTCTACACGACCGTCGAGAAGATGAAGATGGGTGACGGCCGCTTCGACGACGAAGTCGTTCACACCGCCGCCCGCAAGTTCGCCCGCCACTACCTGAGCCTCGACATGGCCACGCTGGCGGCCCGTCACCGCACGGTCATCAGCGCCGTGATGTTCGGAGCGCTGGCCGGCGCCGGCGTCCTGCCCTGGTCGCGCCAGGTCTGCGAAGACGCGATCCGGCGCGGCGCCGTGGGCGTCGAGGCCAGCCTCGCCGGGTTTGCCGCGGCCTTCCAGGAGGCCGCCGACCCGACCATCGCGAAACTGCTCGATGAGGCTGCGATTCCATCCGCTGTCTGGGCACCCCTGATCGCCCCCCTGCCCCCGTCGATGCACACGCTTGCCGCGCACGGCGTGGCCCGTCTCACCGACTGGCAGGACGCCGACCGGGCGCGCGAGTACATCGACGACCTGACCCGCCTGGCAGCCCAGGCGGCCACGGCGCCCGCGCCGCCTGACGACGCATTGGCCGAGGCGGCCCGCCGACTGGCGCTGTGGATGAGCTACGAAGACGTCGTCCGGGTCGCCGATCTGAAGACCCGGCCCGAGCGCTTTGCCCGGATCCGCGCCGAGGCCCGCGCCCGGGACGACGAGATCGTGCGCATCGTCGACTACCTGAAGCCCGGCAGCGAAGAGATCGCCGCCATCCTGCCGCGCCCGGTCGGCCTGTGGCTGCGCCGCCGCGCCAGCCGGCCGGGCAAAGCCGCCCGAAGCGGTCGCGGCATGCTGCTGTCGACCTCGCATGTCTCGGGCTATCTGGCGCTGCGGCTGGTCGCGCGGCTGCGCCCGCTGCGGCGTCGCTCGCTGCGCTTTCACGAGGAAAGCGCAGCCATCCGGCAATGGCTGGCTGCGCTCGAGGCGGCGTTGCCGCAATCGCCGGAACTGGCCCTGCAGATCGCCCGCCTGCCGCGGCTGCTCAAGGGCTATGGCGACACCTGGGCCCGCGGACTGGCCAGCTACCAGCGAATCTTCGACACGCTGGTGGCCCCATCGCCTGCTCCCCGGTCCGAGCTGTCCGATCGGGCGGAACGATCCGAGCGGGCGGAACGATCCGATCGGCCAGAGCTGCGCGAACCCGCCGAGCGGGCGGCCGCGATCCGGGACGCCATCGACGCAGCGCTGGCCGATCCGGAGGGACGTCGCCGCGAGGAAGCACTCGCGCGCGCCGGCGTGACGCCACTACCCCCGGCACCGAAGCCGATCGTCTGGATGCGCAAACCGCACTCCGGCGCTTCGCAACCTGAAATGGGAGAGAATTCCGCCCCGACAAAGTAGAACGACAAAACGAGCAAGCCCCGGTGCTCCGGCCCCGGTCACGAACGATATCGACTCACAGGAGACGTCGACCATGAAAACGGTCTTGAAGCTCGCAAGCATTGCTGCCGTGGCAGCGCTCACCGCAGGAGCCGGCCAGGCAATCGCCCAGAGCAAACCCGTGGAACTGCGCTTCGCCCACTGGCTGCCGCCCACCCACCCGCTGGCCAGAACCGGCTTCGAACCCTGGGCCAAATCGGTCCAGCAGGCATCGAACGGTTCGATCAAGATCATGTTCTTTCCGGCCCAGCAACTCGGCAAGGCGCCCGACCATTACGACATGGCCCGGGACGGCATCGCCGACATGACCTGGATCAACCCCGGCTACCAGGCCGGACGCTTTCCGATGATCGCTGCCGGCGAACTGCCCTTCCTGATGAGCAAACCCGGAGGGGGCTCGGCAGCCATCGACAACTGGTACCGCAACTACAGCGGCGCCGAAATGAAAGACGTGATGGTCTGCCTGTCGCACGTCCACATCGGCACCATGCACTCGAAAAAGCCCATCCTCCATCCGGATGAGGTCAGGGGCATGAAGATCCGTCCGTCCAACGGCACGGTCCAGGCATTCATGAGCCTGCTCGGGGCCACCAACGTGCAGGTGTCGGCACCGGAATCGCGCGATGCCATCGAAAAGGGCGTCGCCGATGCCATCACCTTTCCCTGGCAGTCGATCATCACCTTCGGTATCGATCGCGTCGTCAAGCACCACAACGACCAGCGCCTCTACGCCTCGACCTTCAACTGGGTCATCAACAAGAACTGG
>JBAYOD010000342.1:0-2672 GCA_041678445.1 Burkholderiaceae bacterium
ACAAGGTCAGGCAAGCGGCCAGCCTCGGGGTGCTGCGCCAGCAGAAGGAACAGGTTTCACAGTACGTGAGCCAGCTCGAGAAGCAGTTGCCGAGCAAGGCCGAGATGGATGCGCTGCTCTCGGACATCAACCAGGCCGGGGTGGGCCGCGGCCTTCAGTTCGAGCTGTTCAAGCCCGGACAGGTGATGGTGCGCGAGTACTACGCCGAGTTGCCGATCAGCCTGCGGCTGTCGGGGAGCTTCCACGAGTTCGCGGCCTTTACCAGCGACATCTCGAACATGCCGCGCATCGTGACCCTGCATGACCTGCGGATCACCGTGCCCGACCGCGGCCGGGCCGGTGATGCCGGCGCAGCCGAGCGGCCGTTGCTGATGGAGGCGACCGCCAAGACCTTCCGCTATCTCGATGCCGAAGAGATCGCCGAGCAGCGCCGCAAGGCCCAGGCCGAGAAGGCCGCCAGCCAGAAAGGCCGGAAACGATGAATGCCCTCAGAACCCTGCTGCTGATCGCGCTGGCCGGCATGCTGGCCGCCTGCGCCGATGACCGCTCCGAATTGCAGAGCTGGATGAACAACGTGCGGGCGACGGCCAAGCCGGTCCAGCAGAAGATTCCGGCTCCGAAGACCTTCGAGCCGTTCCGCTACGACCGCGCCCACGAGGTCGACCCCTTCGCCCGTACCCGCCTGGCCGGGATGCTTCCGGAAGACAGTGGCAGCGGCAGTGTGCGCCGGGCGTCGCTGCAGCCCGACGATCGCCGGGCCAGGGAACTGCTCGAGCACTATCCGCTCGACGCGATCCGGATGGTCGGCCATCTGGCCAACGGCCGGCAGAGCCATGCGCTGCTGCAGGTCGACAACGCCGTGCACCAGGTGCGCGTGGGCAATCGGGCCGGCCAGAACCACGGGCTCGTCACACGGGTTTCGGAAACCGAGATTCGCTTGCGCGAACTCGTCCAGGATGCTGCCGGCGAGTGGGTCCATCGCGAGACGGTCCTGACGCTGCAAGAGGGGGGGAAATGATTTCGACACTCGCGGGCAGGGCGTGTGCGGTGCTGGCGCTGTGCCTGGCGGGCGCAGCGCCGGTGATGGCCCAGTCCAACGCGATCGAGTCGGTCACCAGTGCCCATCAGGGCGGCGTGACCCAGGTCAGGATCAAGCTTGCCGAGCCGCTGGCCGCGGTACCGGCTGCCTTCTCGATCAGCAATCCGCCTCGCGTCGCGCTCGATCTGCCCGACACCCGGAACCGCTCGGGCAAGAACCGGATCGATCTGCCGCAGGGTGATGTGCGCAGTGTGATGATCGTCGAGTCAGGCCCGCGTGCGCGGCTGGTGCTCAATCTGAAGCGGGCCGCCACGCATACGCTGAAGATCGACGGCGATTCGCTGATCGTGGCGCTCGAATCGGTGGCCGCGGCGGCCGGTGCCGGCGCGACCAGCGTCCCGACCTACGGCTTCGCGCGTCCGGACGGCAGTCGCAGCGGGGCCACCGGCAGTCCGGCGCTGCGCGACATCGATTTCCGCCGCGGCCGCGAGGGTGAAGGGCGGGTGGTCGTCGACCTGTCCGATCCCGGCGTCGGCGTCGACATCCGCCAGCAGGGTTCGACGATCCTGGTCGACTTCCTCAACACGACGCTGCCCGACAACCTGCGGCGCCGGCTCGACGTGGGTGACTTCGGCACGCCGGTGCGCTCGGTGCGCGCCTTCCAGCAGGGCAGCAACGCGCGGCTGGTCATCGAACCGAGCGGTGAATGGGAACACAACGCCTACCAGAGCGACGCGCAGTTCGTCGTCGAGGTCAAGGCGGTGCGCGAGGACCCGGCGCGGCTGACGCAGGGCGTGCGGCCCCGCTACACCGGCGAGCGGCTGTCGCTGAACTTCCAGAATGTCGACGTGCGTGCCCTGCTGCAGGTGATCGCCGACTTCACCAACCTGAACGTGGTCACCAGCGACTCGGTCGAGGGCAGCCTGACGCTGCGCCTCAAGGACGTGCCCTGGGACCAGGCGCTCGACATCGTGCTGCAGTCCAAGGGGCTGGACAAGCGCCGCATCGGCAACGTCATCATGGTGGCGCCGCGCGACGAACTGGTGACCAAGGAACGGCTGGAACTCGAGGCGCGCAAGGAAATGGCGACGATCGAGCCGATCACCACCGAGACCTTCCAGCTCAACTACCAGAAGGCCGAGGAGGTGCAGAAGCTGCTCGGCGACGAAAAGCAGCGGGTGCTGTCGGAGCGTGGCAGCGTGGTCATCGACCAGCGCACCAACAAGGTGTTCGTGCAGGACACGGCATCCAGCCTCGAAGCCGTGCGCCGGGTCATCGAGCAGATCGACGTGCCGGTGCGCCAGGTGCTGATCGAGGCGCGCATCGTCGAGGCCGACGACCGCTTCTCGCGCAACCTCGGCGTCAAGCTCGGCTTCAATGACATCCGCTCGACGGTCTACCGGACCGTGACCGATCCGGTCACCGGCAATACGATCAACGTGCCGGTATACGGGGCCGGTTCACGCGTCGGCGGCGGCTTCGCGACGATCTCGGGCAACCTGCAGGGGGCTGCCGACCTGTCCTCGCAGATGGGCAGCGACCTGGCGGGCACCAACGCCCAGGGCCTGGGCCGGCTGACCGGCATCGACAACACCAACTTCATCAACCTGCCGGCCGCGGCGATCTCCGGGAA
>JBAYOD010000343.1:0-2665 GCA_041678445.1 Burkholderiaceae bacterium
CGCCAGCTCCCCCTGGGCCGCTCGCGCCATGGCCAGACCGGCAGCGGCCTTCACTGAAGCTGGATGCGCCTGGAGCGCCTGTTCGAAGACGTCCTGCGCCTGCTCGGGCTGCTGAATGTCCAGTAGCGCCCGACCTCGATACACCGCATCCAGCGGTGCCGGCAGCGACAGCTCGCCCGCATCCAGCTGTGCCAGCAGCTCGCGCGGCTGGCCGCTCGCCAGGCGGAGCTTCGCGGTCAACTCGACCGTTTCGGTTGCAGGCACGCCCGCCTGGGTGGCGCGTTCCAGCTCACGCTGGGCATCGGCCAGTTCGCCCCGCCGCAGCAACACACGCGCAAGCAGCAGGCGCGCCTGCGCATGGTCGGCCTGGGACTGCAGTGCATTACGCAGTTCGATTTCCGCGGCCGCGTAGTCATGCTGCGCGATACGCTGTGCGGCACGTTCCACCCGTGCATCCGCGTCCAGAAACAGCTCGCAACCCGCAAGCAATATCGCCACTACGCACACAGCTGCAACGGACATGATGAATTTGCAAAAGCCAGGCATCGGCCCGGGAATCTTGTCTTTCTTCATGGCCTCACCTTGGTCGGCCAGCGACCGTTGCAAGCGCATCGACCGGCGCTTCGCGACGGCCGGTCCGCGCTGCGGCACGCAGCGCCGTGAGCGTGCGGCTCAACCGCTCGCGCCCCAGGAATTCGTCACGTGCCCGGCACGAGGCTCCGCAGGCCGTGCCCAGAGCGATCACCCGCGAAACCGGTGGCGACCATAACGTCCCCACCCCATAGGCCAGCTGAACGCCGAGACCACGGGTCAGCCGGCGCGGACCGACCTCGTAGTAGTACCAGACCAGGCTTTGACGGCCATCCGGCCCCTGCAGCCGCAGTTCGTTCACCCCGAATTCGCCGTGGCGCACGCTCGCCAGGATACGCAAGGCCGACGATCCCAGGATCGAATTGTCATAGCCGATGAGTTCCTTGCCCTGGCGCTGGCTGACGTAGATGACCTCGTAGACTTTCACCCATTCGGCCGGGCTCGTCGCGGCGCCGGCGGGCGCGGCGCCTTCCGCGACGCCTGCCTCGGCATCAGTCAGGATGCTCAGGCCAACGTGATCCGCACCAGGGAAGCGCGGTGTCCAATCGCTCAATGCCCAGCCGACCCACGCCGGATCCTCCACCGTCCCCCTCCCTGGCGCCCGGCCCTCCAATGCTCGGTTTCGGGCCGCCATGGGAACCGGCGTCGATGCGTCCGGTCCCGCGGCCGCCACGCCAGTCTGCACGGGCAGCCGCTGCAGTACGAAGGCAGCGGACGAGGGTTCGCGCTGCAAGGGCGTCACCACGGACAGCAGCGGACCTGCGGCCAGCGCGCCCAAAGCCAGCACACAGCCGGCCACCAGGCCATCGCGGCGCGCGAGCCCCGGCGACACGTTCCACGGGTGAGCCGCCGCGCCAGGATCATTGCGGTGACCTGGGAGCGGCCGGTCAGCGCTGACGTCCTGCCCGAGACTGCGGTTCAGGCGCGAATTCAGCACCCGGTTCGCCAGCAGAAAGAACAGCACGATCACGACGGCGAACAGCACCCAGCCGAAGTAGTAGTGATCGACCTGGATCAGGAAATGCTGCATGTCGGTGAGATAGCCGGCGACGATGATCGTGAATACCCTCAACCAGTTGCTGATCATGGCCAGCAGCGCCGCAAGGATCAGCAACAGTCCGCGCGCCTTCGGCGTCGCGCCTTGCAACTCGCCGTGCAAGGCCGCGATCGCCAGTGCGACGATGAAGAAATGCAGCCCGCTGCAGCCGCCGGCGATCTCGAAGGAGCCGGCGGGGATATGGACCAGGTTGCCCACCACCAGCGCCGGGATCGAGGTGCTCGCCAGAAGCGCACGCACCGCGTGTACCGTGATCTCCTGCAAGAGACCGTTGCCGAGGCTCCACAGCGGAATGGCCAGATACAGATAGGCAAAAGGAAAGGCGGCGGCGCGCGCGATTCGTCCCCCCAGCGCCGTGCAGGTCGCGCACCAGGCGATGAGCGGCAGCAGCATCTGATGGGCCAGTTGCACACCCGCGCGATGCAGCACCAGCCAGGCCACACTCAGCAGCACCGTCAGCACGCCGGCCCGCCAGTCTACCCGGCGAGGCTGGGTTCCCAGCACGCCGGCCCGCCGCCACAGCAACCACAGGCATACCAGCGCCACCAGCGGACCGTGGGTGTAGGTCAGATTGTCGGTGTCGCGCCATGCCTCGAGCAGCGACTGGGAAGTCGGCCACAGCAGTGCCATCGTGGCCAGCGCGAGCAGCGCGATCAGGACGGCAAGCACGCGCCCCTCCGCAGGCCACTCCATGCCTGCCTTGCTCGCGTCCACGCCTGCACTCACTAGGGCTGCACCCGCACGCCGTACTTGTCCATGAGATCATACAGCGTGGGCCGGCTCACACCGATCAGCTCGGCCGTGCGCGAAATATTATGATCGGTGATCGCCAGCGCCTGCTGGATCGCCTGGCGCTCGGCACGCGTGCGCACCTCCTTGAGATTGAACAGCAGGCCGCTGGAAGCGGTTTCCTGTAGGCCCAGGTCCTCCGCCGTGATCAACGCGCCCTCCGCCATGATCATCGCGGTCTTCACCTTGTTCTCCAGCTCACGCACGTTGCCCGGCCATGGATACGCC
>JBAYOD010000344.1:0-2620 GCA_041678445.1 Burkholderiaceae bacterium
GCACCAGGCTCTGTCCGCCGGCGAGATAGCGGGTGTCCTCGCTTGCGGAGGCGACCGCTTCGGCGCTGCTGCCCGGCTTCGCGTAGTCGAATTCGTACATGTTCGAATCTCCCTGTTGTCTGCTCAGGCGCGTGCCTGGATTGCCTGCCACACCCGTTCCGCGGTGGCGGGCATCCGGACATCACTCACCTCGATGGCGTCGGTCAGTGCATTGATGAAGGCCGGTGGCGAGCCGATGGCGCCGGCTTCGCCGCAACCCTTGACCCCCAGGGGGTTGTGGGTGCAGGGCGTGACCCGGGTGTCGAGGACGATGCTGGGCAGGTCCGATGCCCTTGGCAGCGCGTAGTCGAGCATCGAGCCGGTGAGCAGCTGGCCCGATTCGGGATCGTAGATGCACTGCTCGAGCATCGCCTGGCCCAGGCCTTGTGCGACGCCGCCGTGGACCTGGCCTTCGACGATCATCGGGTTGATGATGTTGCCGAAGTCGTCGACCGCCACGAACTGCTCGATGCGGGTGACCCCGGTTTCGGGATCGACCTCCACCTCGCAGACATAGCTGCCGGCCGGATAGGTGAAGTTGGTCGGATCGTAGAAGGCGTTCTCGTTCAGGCCCGGTTCGAGCTTGTCGAGCGGGAAGTTGTGCGGCACGTAGGCCGCCAGCGAAACCTCGCCGAAGGCGAGCTTGCGGTCGGTGCCCGCCACCCGGAACTCGCCGTCGACGAACTCGACATCGTCATCGGCCGCCTCGAGGATGTGCGCCGCGATCTTGCGGCCCTTGGCGATCACCTTGTCGAGCGCCTTGACGATTGCCGAGCCGCCCACGGCAAGCGAGCGGCTGCCGTAGGTGCCCATGCCGAAGGGGACCCGCCCGGTATCGCCGTGGACGATCTCGACGTTCTCGACCGGGATGCCGAGGCGGCCCGCAACCACCTGGGCGAAGGTGGTCTCGTGGCCCTGGCCATGGCTGTGCGAGCCGGTGAAGACCGTGACGGTGCCGGTGGGATGGACGCGCACCTCGCCAGCCTCGAACAGGCCCGCGCGGGCGCCGAGCTGGCCTGCGATGTTCGATGGCGCCAGGCCACAGGCCTCGATGTAGCAGGAGTAGCCCAGGCCGCGCAGCTTGCCGCGGCTGGCGGCTTCCGCCTTGCGGGCCGGGAAACCGGCGACGTCGGCGAGCTCCATGGCCCGGTCCAGGGTGGCGCCGTAGTCGCCCGTGTCGTAGGTCAGGCCGACCGGCGTTGCATACGGGAATTCGGTGACGAAATTGCGTCGCCGGATCTCGGCCGGGTCCTGCTTCATGACGCGGGCGCACTGCTCGACGAGCCGCTCGACCACATAGGTCGCTTCCGGGCGACCGGCGCCGCGGTAGGCGTCCACCGGTGCGGTGTTGGTGAACACCGAGCGCACTTCGACATGGATGGCCGGGGTCTTGTACTGGCCCGCGAGCAGGGTGCCGTAGAGGATCGTTGGCACAGCGGAGGCGAAGGTGGTCAGGTAGGCGCCCATGTTGGCCGTGGTCCTGACCCGCATGCCGAGGAACGAACCCTTGTCGTCCATCGCCATCTCGGCGGTGGTGACGTGGTCGCGGCCATGGCAGTCGGCGAGGAAGGATTCGCTGCGCTCGGCGGTCCACTTGATCGGCCGGCCCACCCGCTTGCTGGCCCAGACCAGGGCGGTTTCTTCCGAGTAGAGGAAGATCTTGGAGCCGAAGCCGCCACCGACATCGGGGGCGATCACGCGCAGCTTCGATTCCGGGATGCCCAGCACGAAGGCGCACAGCAGCAGGCGCTCCAGGTGGGGATTCTGGTTCGCGACATACAGTGTGTAGCTGTCATCGTGCCGGCTGTACTCGGCGTTGGCCGCGCGCGGCTCGATCGCGTTGGGAATCAGGCGGTTGTTGACGAGTTCGAGCCTGGCCACATGGCTCGCGCCCTGGAAGGCCGCATCGACCGCGGCCTCGTCGCCATGCGACCAGTGGTAGCAGAGGTTGCCGGGAACGTCGTCGTGGACCGCCGCCGTCGCGCTTTCCGCGCCGGCGGTGTCGACCACCGCGTCGAGCACCTCGTAATCGATTTCGACGAGTTCGGCGGCATCGCGCGCGCTGGCCTGGTCTTCCGCGACGACCATTACGACCGGGTCGCCGACGTAGCGGACCTTGCCCACGGCCAGCACCGGATGCGGCGGCTCCTTCATGGGGCTGCCGTCCTTGCTGTGGATCAGCCAGCCGCAGGGCATGCTGCCGACGCCGGTCGCGGCGAGGTCCTCGCCGGTGAACACCGCGAGCACGCCGGGGCTGGAGCGGGCGGATTCGATATCGATGGAAGTGATGCGGGCGTGGGCGTGCGGCGAGCGCACGAAGCAGGCCCAGGTCTGCCGGGGCAGCACGATATCGTCGGTATAGCGGCCGGTACCGGTGAGGAAGCGCTGGTCCTCGCGCCTGACGATGCGCTGCCCGATCGGCGAATTCGACATGTCGGTCATCTCTCGATCCCTCCTTCGCTGGGCGGTTCAGGCGGTCGCGCCGGCGGCATGCTGCACCGCCTTGACGATGTTCTGGTAGCCGGTGCAGCGACAGATGTTGCCGTCCAGGTGTTCGCGGATCTCGGCTTCGCTGGGCTGC
>JBAYOD010000345.1:0-2599 GCA_041678445.1 Burkholderiaceae bacterium
CCGCCTGCTGGATCTGGTCATTGGGCTCGACGTCGTAGACGAATCCGGTCGCCGCCCATGCGGGCGTACCGGCAAGCAGCAGTGCGCCCAGCAGCAGGGTCCCTGTCCACTTTCGCACGGCGCCCTCCTTTCCCACCGGATCGAGACGCATCGACGAGAGTCGCGTTTGCTCGTACGGCCTCACCGGGCGTCGGCCCCCTCGAGCCGCGCCATCGCCTGCCGGGCCAGCACCTCGACGCCGCGAGCTGCTTCGCTCGCCGAGATCGGGGCGGAATCACCGATGAAGAACACCTGCAGCCCCAGCGACAGGGTTCTGTCGTCGCCGCCATCGGCGATGATCTGATAGCCATTCACCCGATACGCCTCGACGCCGAGGTCGATCGGCTCCAGCTTGACGGAGGACTGGCCGGAATAGGCCTGCTTGCGCGCCTCGAAGACTGCATGGTTTCCCACCTGCATGACGAGCTGGCCCTGGACACCGCCACCCAGCGCAACCGTGCATCCGCTCCCGCGCTGGCCGCGGCCACTCATGTGACCGAAACTCAGCCGGCCGCCGAAGGCGGCCTCCAGCTCCGCCGGGCTCAACAGGTCGCAATCGCCCGGTCCGTACTTGCTCTGCCCGTCATTGCTCGTGACGGGCCGGCTCTGCCCCGCGTCCCGGGCCTGGCCCGGGACGGACTCGGCGGCCTGCACGACGCTTTCCGCCGCTATCGACGCCCCCTTGTCGGAACAGGCCGACAGCACGCCAGCAAGGAACAGGGCTCCCACGGCGATCATGGTCTCGACGGATTTCATCAATCTCTCCGGACGACCTTCGTATCGATGGTGCCGCTGACAGGCCGGCACGAGGCTTCGTCCACCTTGGCGGAGATCCCGGTCGCATGGCAGAACTCGGCCGAGAAGGTCCCGGCCAGGCGCCCCACATCGCCGGCCAGGTCGGCCGTCTCGAGCTCGACCGTTATCTTGCGGCCCTTCCAGCGCGGGCCGGTGAATCCTTCGAGCACCCACTCGATCTTCCTGCTCGCGGGGCGCCTGTAGTCGGGCGGGCCCTTCGCCGTAGGCGAACGTCCGTAGATCAGGGTGATGTTCACGCTTTCCAGGGACGGGGCGTCGGGGGCGGGCCGGGCTTCGATTTCGATCTTTCCCCCTGCGCGTGATTCCTTCAGGCTCGCCGACGGGCGGGCCTTGCCCTTGATGTCCCGGATGACGGTGAACCAGGTCTTCTCGACGCCGTCGAAGGTGAAGCGGACCTGGCCGAGCTCCTCCGCCCCTGCGGGCAGGCCCCAGAGGCCGCCGCAAAGGGCCAGTGCCGGAAGAATGCCTAGCGTTGCACGACTCATGGGCTTGTTCCCGTGGGGCCGTTGACTGGTCCCAAGGTGCCAGATGCGCCGTGCCCGCGCCCCCTGCGTTCGAACGGGGCGCCAGGCGATCCCACGCGATATATACGTATCCGGACAGGTACGAACATCACCCCCGCAACGCGGGAAGATTTCCGGAATCGGACATGCCGACCAGCTTCGCTCGTCTATCGGCGCTTCGCGCCTTGGCGCTATGCGTCTGCTTCATCATGGGAATCCCGGCCGGGCCGGCATCGGCGCAGGCGAAGGCAAGCCTGGAGAACGAGCTGCGCGCCGCGCTGGCGCAAGGCGGCACGGACGCGGCACGACAGCGATTCGCCGAGATCTGGCCCGCCCAGAAGGATCGTTACCCGCACAACCCCCGGGCTTTCATGCAGCTGATGCAGGAACAGGTCCACACTGGCAGCATGGACACGCTGCAGGCACTGGCGGAGATCAACACGCAGCTGCTGCAGGAAACACTCGGTGCTGCCCGGGCCGGAGCGGGGGCAGGCCCGGGTGCGGGCGCGAGCGCCGAGCTGAAGCAGGCTCTTGCCGAACAGAACGACCAGGCCGCCGCCCTCGAGGCCCGAACCGCCGCCGCGGAACGCGAGGCGCAGGAGCGCCGGGCCGCGCAGGAACGCGGCACCGCGCGCGACGACCTCGAGCGTTTCACCGGCATGTATGGCGAAGGCGGGCGGCAGCTGTTCGTCAAGACCACCTGCGACGGTCGTCTGGCCGCCGCCCCCATGTGGGCGGATATCGCCCCGTGGTGGCTGCGCAGCGCCGCCGACGCGGTGTTCAGCTACTCCGACAATTTCCTCACCTTCGCCATGGAGTTCGAGCTCGACAGCAACGGCCGGGCGATCGCCCTGCGCCACGATCTCGATGGCATGCCGAGCCCGATGCGGCGCAGCGGCGACCTGCCGCCGAACCTGCGCGGATGCCTGCCCACGCCGACCCGGTGATGTCGGCAAGCGGCCTTCATCAAGCGCTTGCGCGGCCGGGCTCAGGACTGCGGCTGGGCTTCGGACTGCGGCTGGGCTTCGGTCTGCGCAGGGTCTTGCGCGCGACGATCGCACTGCTCGTGCTTGCGATCGTCCCCGGGATCACCTACGCGAAGTGGCAGACCACGAAGGTCGAAATATTCGAAGGCCCGCCCTCGGAAACCCTTGGCTGGCGCACCATTGAGCAGCTTCGCACCGGCGGGTCGACGATCCCGACGGCGCTGCGTGACGAGATCGAAGCCTTCGCGAGCGAAG
>JBAYOD010000346.1:0-2595 GCA_041678445.1 Burkholderiaceae bacterium
CTATCACGAGCAGGACCGGGCGTTCACGACCTGGAAATTCAAGCTGGTTTGAGCCGCGAGGAATAGAGACATGCGCGAAGTCGCCGTACTGGGCGTGGGACTCCACCGTTTCGGCAAGACCGGGGACGGTATCGTCGGCAACAAGTCCGTGACCGAGCTGTGCCGGCACGCGGTCGATATGGCACTCAAGGACGCCGGCGTTTCCTGGCGCCAGATCCAGGCGGTCGCCGCGGCTAGTTCCCGATTCTCCGGAGGCAAAGGCTGGGGTCTGAACGGCAACGACATCGTCGAGGACATCGGCTCGACGGGTGTTCCTGTCTATAACATGTCGGCAGGATGCGCCGCCGGCGGCAATGCATTCAACGTCGGTTACTCGATGGTGGCCGGCGGGGTGTATGACATGATGCTCGTGGTCGGCGGCGAGGTCATGCCGAAGGGCATGATCCAGACCTCCGGCGTCGAGGACCCCAATGATCGGGAGTTCCTTCGCCAGCGCTGCATCGGCTTTCCCGGCCCGTCGTTCTGGGCCACGCTCGCCCGCCGGCGCATGCACGACTATGGCACGACCGAAGAGCAGTTCGCCAAGGTCACGGTCAAGGCTCGCAAGGCCGCCGTCGGTAACCCGCATGCGCGCTTTCAGAAGGAAGTGACGCTGGAGGAGGTGCTGGCCTCGCCGTATGTCAGCAACCCCTTGCGGTTGTTCGAGATCTGTCCCGTGTCCAATGGCGCGGCGGCGGCCATCATCTGTTCGAAGCAGAGGGCTGCCGAATTCACCAGCAAGCCGGTCTGGGTTGCTTCCAGCGCCGTCGCGACCATGACCTTCGAGGATTCGCTGCCGCGCGGACTCGCCGGACCCTTGCCGAGCGGCCCGAGTCTGCACACTGAGTCGAAGCTTGCTGTTGAGAAAGCATTCGAGCTCGCCGGCCTCGGCCCGAAGGATGTGAACTTCACCGAGTTGCAGGACAACACCTGCTACTACGAACTCGCGTATCCCGAGGAATGGGGCCTGTGCCAGCCGGGTGAGGCGGAACGGCTGGTGGAGGCGGGTGAAACGGCGCCCACCGGGCGCATGCCGATCAATCCCTCGGGCGGCTTCGTGTCGTTCGGCGAGGCGACCACTGCCATGGGCGTGTTCCAGATCGCCGAGCTGACCTGGCAGCTGCGGGGCCGAGCCGGCGCGCGACAGGTGCCGAATGCCAAAGTCGGCCTTACGCAGTCTAACGGCCTCGGCGGCAATGCAACAGCTGCCATCCTGAAGCGCTAGGGCGCTCCGGCCCGGCGACGCGGCGCAGCCGCAGCAGGCACGTCTACGATGCACGAGATCGGCTCGGTCAACTACGTCATCCTGACGGTTTTGCTCCTGGCGGCGGGCGCAAGCGTCGCGCTTGGCTTGCGCGGCATCTGGGCCCGTATCGCACCCGGGCAGGGCCTGAGTTCGCTACGGGAGCAGTTCGCGCGGGTGAACTGGCAAGCGTTCTGGCTGCGCGGTGTCCTGACCTCCAGGGTATTCAAGCGACCGGCCTCCGGCCTGGCGCACGGGCTGCTATTCTTCGGCAGCCTCTTCGCGATTTTCGGCCATGGCGCCTATGCGCTGAGTTTCGTGGGAATCCCGGTCTACTCGGGCAGCTTCGGCTTCCTGGTGATGGAACTCGGTCGCGAAGTTGCCGGCATCGCGATGCTCCTGGGGGCGCTGTTCCTGCTGCTGCGACGGGTATGGCCGCCCGAGCGGCTCACGGCCGACAAGGCGCGCCGCGGATTCGTGCCGATGGAGATCCTGCTCCTGGTCGTCATCATGGCCGGTTTTGCGGTCGAGACGGTCCGCCTTGCCTACCCAGGGGCGACGAGCGACGGCGAGTTCCTGGGTCTGGCGCTCGCAGGCGGGCTGCGCGCGCTCGTGGGCGACATGGAGGGCCATCGCTACCTGGTGCTTTGGTGGTTCCACGGCTTGCTGGGGCTGTCGTTCATCGTGCTCATCACGCGTACGCCGATGTCGCATATGCTGCTTGGCCCGATCAATTCGGCGCTGACGCGGAAACGACAGGGCATCACGATGCCACCGATCGACTTCGAGGCCGATGAACCGGCACTGGGCGCCGAAAAACTGGCTGATTTGCCGCTCAAGAGCCTGGTGGACGCCGCGGCCTGTCTGTGGTGCGGACGGTGTCACGAAGTCTGTCCGGCGACTCAGACAGGCAAGCCGCTGTCGCCCAAGACGATCATGCTGACCTGCGCCGAATACCTGGAGGAAGGTAAGCGCGACGATACCTCGCTCATCGACAAGTTAGGCATGGATGCGCTGTTCGCCTGCACGACCTGCGCCGCCTGCGTCGAGGAGTGTCCGGTGAGCAACAGTCCGGCCGAAGCGATCGTGCATTTCCGGCGGCAGTTCGTCATGAACCGCTCCGAGATGCCGGAGGTCATGGCGACGGCGAACCGAAATCTCGAGTCGCGCTGTCACCCGTTCGTCGGCACTTCGGCCAATCGCGACGACTGGCGCCGCGACCTCGACGTGCCGTTTTTCGAGCGCGGCAAGACCGAGTACCTGCTCTGGATCGGCTGCGCGGTCGCGTTCGAGGAACGCGCTCAGCAGGTGGC
>JBAYOD010000347.1:0-2593 GCA_041678445.1 Burkholderiaceae bacterium
AACGTCGTGGACTTTCCGGCGCCGTTGGGGCCAAGCAGCCCGAAGATTTCGCCCTTGTGGACCTCGAAACTGACCCGGTCGGTCGCCGTGAAGTCGCCGAAACGCTTGGTCAGTTTGCGGCAGGAGACCGCGATGTCCGAGTCGAGCCGTACCGACGGCATGCGTTCGGCAAGCGCGGACGTGCCGCCTGGCCCACCACCCAGCAGGTCGATGAACGCATCCTCAAAGCGCGCCGCCACGGGGATCATGCGGGCACCGATGCGATCGGCCAGTTCCCGGACCTCACCCGGATCCGCACCCTCGTGCAACACGAGCCGAACCCCGGCACCCTGGATCACGCCATCACTGACGCCCTGCATGTCCAGCGCTTCCGCGAGCACCCCGCGGCGCTGGTCGCCGACGCCTTCCAGGCGGAAGCTTCGGCCTTCCAGCCACCGGGTCAGGTCCCGCGGGGGGCCGGCGAACGCCAGCTCTCCTTCATTGAGCAGCAAGACCGTGTCACAACGCTCGGCCTCGTCCAGGTAGGCCGTGGACCAGACCACGGCCATGCCCTCGTCCGTCAGGGATTGCACCATCCGCCACAAGTCCTGGCGGCTTACGGGATCCACACCGACGCTGGGCTCGTCCAGGAGCAGGACCCGCGGACGCGCCATCAGCGCACAGGCCAGACCGAGCTTTTGCTTCATGCCGCCCGACAGCTTTCCGGCCAGGCGCCCGGTGAAGGGGGCCAGGCGCGTGAACTCGAGCAGGTCCGCGAACAAGTCCCCATGGCGTTCGGCGTCCATGCCGCGCAGGCGCGCATACAGGCGCATGTTCTCCATGACCGAAAGGTCTTCATACAGGCCGAAGCGCTGCGGCATGTAGCCCGTGGCGACGTGGACGGCGTCGTTGTCCGCGACCACGTCAAAGCCGGCCACGGCCACCCGCCCGGCATTCGGCTCGAGCAAGCCGGTCATGATCCGCATCAGGGTCGTCTTGCCGGCCCCGTCCGGACCGACCAGGCCGGTCAGGCGGCCATATTCGATGTGTGCGTCCAGGTGGTGCAACGCCTGCACCTGGCCGAATCGCTTCTCGACGCCGTCTATCACTACTGCCACGGCTCCATCGCTGTCGCCTACCGCCATGGATGCCGGTGCCATGGCCGCCATGTCAATGCTCGCCTGCAGCCGACTCCGCCTGCCGCGGCGCCTTGTCCAGCTGCACCGTTACGGGCATGCCCTGGCGCAGGCCACCATCGATCTGGTCCTCGTCGATCACAACCCGCAGGCGGTAGACCAGGTCGGTACGCAGGTCGGGCGTCTCGACGGTCTTGGGAGTGAATTCGGCGCGTGGCGAGACGAAGCCGATCTGGCCTCGGTACACCTTGCCGGACGAGTCGGTTCGCACCTGCACGGGTGTGCCGGGAACAACATGGCCAAGGTCCGGCTCACCCACATACGCACGCACATACACCGGCCGGTCGAGACTGAGGCTGTAGACCGCGGTCTGGCTGGCGACCATGCTGCCCGGTTCACGAACGCGCGTGATGATCGTTCCCGCGGCAGGCGCCAGGAGCTCGGTGTCGGCAAGCGCCGTCAAGGCTTGATCCCGGGCTGCCTGCGCTGCCGCAAGGCGCGCCTCACCGGCGGCGACGTCCTCGCTGCGAAAGCCCTCCACGGCCTGCGAGAGCGCTGCCTCGGCGGCCCGAAAGGCAGCGGTCGCCTGGTCGCGGGCCGCACGCGCCGCATCGACCGTGCTTTCGCTGCTCGCGCCCGACGGCAGCAGGCTCGCCTGGCGCTCATAGCTGCGCTCGGCATCCGTGGCCGCTGCCCGCGTTCGATTCAGCGCTTCTCTGGCCTGGACCACTTCCTGCGGACGCAGACCGCCGTGAAGCTTTTCGACCTCGGCCTGTACCACCCGAACCGCCGCTTCAGCTGCGGCCAGCGCATCCTTGTAGGGCTGTGCATCCAGCAAGGCCAGACGATCCCCGGCGGCGACCGCATCGCCTTCTTCAAAGGCCATCTCCAAGACCCGTCCCGGCTGCCTGAAGGCCAGCTGCACCTCGCGGATGTCGACGTTGCCATAGAGCAACAGGGAGCCGTCGTCATTGCTGGCGTGCCTGAGCCACGCCAGGGTGGCTGCCAGCACAAGCAGTGCCGCAGCGCCGACCGCAAGCACCCGCCACCCGGACGGCGTCATCCGGGGGGCGCTCACTTGCCGCCCCTGTCGATGCCCCGGCGATAAATGGAGAACACTGCCTGCGCTTCCTGCTGGATGCGACCGACTTCGCCCGCCACCATCGCCTGGATGACCAGGCCCTGGATGCTACCGATGAAGAGCAGCACGGCAGCGTCAATGTTGAGGTCGGGGTCGAGTTCGTCGGATTGGATCCCGGCCTCGAGCAGGCGACGCAAACGCTCGCCATAGCGGCCAATCAGGGTCTGCACCATCTTCCGCGGCAGCGTGTCGGCCGGCCGCTGCAACTCGCCGAACAGCATCCGGGGCACACCCGGGTGCTCCGCTACGAAGTCCACGTGGGTCATGAACACCGCTTCCAATGCCGCCAGCGCCGAGGATGCGCCTTCGGCAGCCCGGTCCACGCGCGCCAGCAGGC
>JBAYOD010000348.1:0-2589 GCA_041678445.1 Burkholderiaceae bacterium
GCGTCATCGAGCGGCACCACTTGCCTGCCGACACAGGCATGCGTGCACCGCTCGAGAAGCACATCCGGTGCGCCTTTGGAGACCAGCACGCGTTCGTCGCCATGCTCGTGATCGATCTCGACCGTGGACATCATCTTGCGTTCGGACGTGAACGGAAGCTCGCCGATGCGCTCGAAACGCTGCTCGCGCCGCTCGTGAACGCCGAGCTTGCGCTCGGCGACCAGGAAAGCAGCCTCGGTGGGATCGCCCTGGATCTGCCAGCTGCCTTCGTCCGTGCGCTGCAACTGCGCGTTGCCGGCCAGGCTCCCGCCGCTCAATACGAGGATCGCCTCGGCACGCTGGGCGTCGTCTTGCAGCGGCTCACCGTCGACCTCGACGCTGCCCTGCGGGGTATAGCCGACACCGGTTACATGGGCGGTTCCCGAAGCGGTCATCAACCGCTCGATCGTCATCTCCGAGCGCGTCAGGGTGCCGGTCTTGTCCGAACAGATGACCGACGCCGAGCCCAGCGTTTCGACCGACGACAGGTCCTTGACGATGGCGTTTCGCCTGGCCATTCGCTGCACGCCGAGTGCGAGCACCACCGACAGGATCGCGGGCAGCCCTTCGGGCACGGCGGCCACCGCCAGCGAGACGCCGAGCAGCAGCACATCGATGACGTCGTCAGCGCTGCGTACCTCGAACACCATGAAGACGGTTGCGACGACGACCAGGGCGATGACGACGACGGCGATGCCGAGCAGGCGCCCGATCCGGGCGATCTCCCTTTGCAGCGGGGTGGTCGCTTCCTCGGTCGTGTCGAGCATCCCGGCGATCGCGCCCATCTGGGTGGCCATGCCGGTTGCGGTGACGACCGCGCGGCCGGTTCCCTGAGCCACGGCCGTTCCCTTGAAGACCATGTCGAACCGGTCACCGAGCGGGGCCGGCCCGGGCAGAGTCGCCTCGTCCTTCAGTACGGCTTCGCTCTCGCCGGTGAGCGAAGCCTCCTGGACGCGCAAGGCGGCGGCCTCGACCAGCCGCGCATCGGCGCCGACGGCGTCGCCTTCGGCGAGCACGAGCAGATCGCCGCGCACCAGCTGGGCGCTCGGGATTCGTTTGAGTTCACCTTCGCGCAGCACGGTCGACGTGACTGCCGTCAGGCGTGACAGTGCGGCCACGGCAGTGCGCGCCCGGGTTTCCTGCGCATAGCCGAGCAGGCCATTGAGCAGCACGATGAGCCCGATGACGATCGCATCGACGGGCCAGCCGGCGCGCCCCTCGATCAACCAGGCAAGGAGGGCGATGGCGATCGCCGCCAGAAGCAGGGAGGTCAGCGGGTCCTGGAACTGGGCCAGAAGGTGTCGCCACCGAGGCGTCGGCGGCGCCGCACGCAACACGTTCGGACCCTCCTGGATGAGACGGCGGGCGGCTTCGTCGGAGCTCAGGCCCCTCTCGAGATCGGTTGCCAGCATCCGGGTGACGTCATGGATGTGGAGCGTGGACGGATCATCGAGTGGCGATGAGAGGCTGCCGTCGCGAGGCGCCCGGTGCGCACGGCCTGGTTGCGGATTCATGCGGTCCGCAATGGGTTGTCGGGATCCATCCAGCATCTATATACCGCGACTTTGCCTGCCGCTACCTTGCCTGCCGCTACCTTGCCGCAGTCGCGGGAACGACCGGCCCAGGTCGCAAGGCCGTTCTTGATTCCATAGAGACTGGTCTGTAGACTGGTCTGCTCTGGGCGGAGAGTGTCATGAATCTTGAAATCGGCTCGTATGAGGCCAAGACCAGGCTGCCGGAGTTGCTCCGCGCCGTGCAGGCAGGCCAACGCTACACGATCACCCTGCGTGGCAAACCGGTTGCCGATCTGGTGCCGGTCGAAGGCGCCCGGCAAGCGGATGCCGTAACGGCCGTCGAGGCAATGCGCCAGTTCATGCGCGCAGCGCCGCCCGTCGAGGGGGTCGACCTCAAGGCGCTGATCGACGAAGGCCGGGCATGAGTTTCGTGCTCGACAACTCGGTGGCGATGTGCTGGCTGCTGGCCGATGGCAAGCCTGCCGATGTGGCTTACGCCGAGACCGTGCTGGATGCACTGCAGGAACGGCAGGCGCTGGTCCCATCGCTATGGGCTTTGGAGGCTGGCAATGTCATCGCCCGGGGCGAGGCCGAAGGGCTGCTCACCGAGGCCCGTTCCCAGGAGTTCGTCGTCCTCCTGCGGCGGCTGAACATTGCGACGGATACCACCACGGCGGCGCACGCCTTGGGCGACACCCTGCACCTGGCACGGCGCTACAAGCTGTCGGCCTACGACGCGGCGTACCTGGAATTGGCCCTGCGAACCGGTTCACCGCTCGCGACACTGGACGCAGACCTCAGGAAGGCGGCGCACGCCGCGGGCGTGCAAGCATTCGCCCCGAATTGACGGCCATCGACCCGGCCGCTCGCGCTTGCGATGCTGGTGCGGGCGGCGAGTGCACGAACTGCAGCCACCTACCGAGAAATGGAGAGGTGCCAGCCCCGGACGATGAGGCCTTGTGACGCCGATCCGCAGCCTTGGCCGAGGGTTTAGATAGGGGTAAATTCGGCTCCAAATTTGGAGCTTAATTATGGA
>JBAYOD010000349.1:0-2575 GCA_041678445.1 Burkholderiaceae bacterium
ATAACGATGACCTCAATGCCCGATCCGAAGCTCCTTCGCGCGGCGCGGCGGCTGTTGCGCTGGGACGATCTCGAACTCGTCGGTGAACGCCTGCAGAAGCTCGGCGCCCGCGCCTGGCGCGGCCTTGCCCAGTCCCTGCTGATGCTGATGGGCGTGCTGCTCCTGATCGCTCCGAAGCTCCCCTCCGAGACGCTGATCGGCGCCGCCTCGCTCGCCGGCACCCTCGCCCTGGTGCGTGCCTTGCTCGCCCGCTCGGCCGCGGTTCGCGCCGAGCAGCGCATCCATGCCCGCGCCACCCGCGACGAAACCCATCTCGCGATAGCCGGCGCGCTGCTCGGACTCGTCTTCGCCGGGCTGATCGCCTGGCCGCCACCCCTGTCGATCGAACGCCAGTGCCTGCTCGCCGGCATCGCCCTGATCGGCACCCTGGCCTCCCTGCGCACCGTGGGCGCGAGTCCGCTGGTGTTCTTCGCCCATGCAACCCCGCTGGTGGTCGCTTCGATCGCCGCCATCGCCGCCCTGCCCGAGGCGATGCGCAGCAATGCCCTGATCGTCTTCGCCCTGGTCCTGCTGTTGCTGGTCGACGTGGTCTATTCGGTCCTGCGCGCCAAGTCGGAGTCGATCGCCGCCAAGCTGCGCGAACGCGGCCTGCTCGCCCAGCAGTGGTCCCTCTTCTCGACCAGCCAGCTCGCGATCGCGCTCACCCGCAACCGCCAGATCGACAAGGCCAACAACCGCTTCCGGCAGATGTTCGGGGAAGGCAGCGGCGAAGCCCTGCTCTCGGACCTCGCCCATACCCTCGGGCGCTCGCGGGCCCAGCTCGACCGCCTGATCGCCCGCGCGGACAGTCGGGTGCGCGGCCACCGCAGCGTTGCGCTCAACGTCCTGCTCGAAGGCCCGACGCCGCGCTTCTACAGCATCCAGATCCGCCGGTTCGATCCGCTGCACCGCTCGCGCGGCCTGCTCTGGTCGGTCAGCGACCAGACTTCGGAATGGCTGCGTCGCCAGGCGCTGGAACGGGCCGCCTCGCGCGACCCGCTCACCGGGGCACTGAACCGGCGCGCCTTCGAACAGAAGCTCAAGCGCCTGCTGCGCCGCGACCTGCAGCGCCACCCGATCGCGCTGATGTGCCTGGACCTGAACGGCTTTCGGGAGCTCAACGACACCCATGGCCACGCCTTCGGCGACCAGGTCCTGTGCGTGGTCACCAAGCGGATGCAGCACATGCTGCGCAGCCAGGACCTGATTGCGCGGTTCGACGGCGACGCCTTCGTGGTCGTCCTCGAGCAGATCGACCGGATCGAGGATGCCACCGCGGTGGCCGACAAGCTGGTGCAGGCGATCTCGGCCCCGGTGGTGATGACCAGCACCAGCTGCTCGGTCGGCGTGTCGATCGGTATCGCGCTTGCCCCGCGCGACGGCCGCAGCGCCGCTGCCCTTCTGGCCTATGCCGACACCGCCATGTACGCGGTCAAGCGAGCCCTGCGCCGCAACCGGAACCGGCGCTGGCTGCGCCGCTCGGACACCGATACCGACCCGCGGGACAATTCCGCCTGAAGAAGGCCGGGCGCGGGTCCTGAATTCCCTCTTTGCAAACGCTAACGATTCGCATTAGCATCTGATCCTGGTCGGCACCATCCGGTGTCGGCATCCGATGGATCAGGTGCTGCATCGCCCGAGCCGGCGCAGCCCGCTACACAGGAGCGCGCATGGCGATCCGGCCCGACTTCCCTGCCAGCCGCCCGGACTTCCCGGTGCATCGCAACCCCCACGCCCCCCTGCCGGAAAGCCGGCAGGCCCGGCCGCGCCCGGCGCTGCGCCTGGTGGCCAGCCGTCCCGACTACATCGCCTTCCGCGCAGGCTGGCGATCGCTGCGCAATGCCGATGATTTCGAGGCCCTGTGCCAGCACCACTGGCTCGATCCCCTGCAGGCCCTGCGGCATGGCCCGATCGGGTTCACCGCACAGCTGCCCGGCAACATTGCCGATCCGCTGCTGCGCCTGGTCGCTCAGGGGCTGCCGATGCGTTTCGACATCGGCGGACGCAGCGGCGCACCAGCCTGGCACGGCATCGTCGAATCGCTGACGGGAGACGAGGACAGCCTGCTGGTGCGGGCCCGGGGCTTTAGCCTGCGAATTGCCCATGCGCGGGTCGGATCGACCTGGCGCATGGCGCTCCCGGATACCGAGGGCCTGCGCGAATCGCTCGAGCTCTTCGACCTGCAGGGCAAACCGATGGTTTCCATCGGCGCCGCCCCCGATTGCCGGCCCGACCAGCGCTGGATCTTCGGCCGCCTGCTGCGCCATGCCCTGGCCGGCAGCCTGGAATAATCCCCGACCGGATCGACCGACGATGAATCCTGCCGACATCCTCACGCTCGATGCGTACGCGAACTGCCGCGACGCGATGCGCGAGCGAATCATCGCCTACAAGCGGGCCCGCAGCCTCCAGTTCGGCCCGGCGATGCGACTGCAGTTCGAGGACGTGCTCACGGTGCGCTACCAGATCCAGGAAGTCCTGCGGATCGGCCGTACCGACGACCCCGCGACGATTCGCGAGGAGATCGACCGCTATG
>JBAYOD010000350.1:0-2519 GCA_041678445.1 Burkholderiaceae bacterium
CCGCGAAATGACGCGCCGCAAAGGCGTGCTGGAAGGCGCCGGCCTGCCCGGCAAGCTGGCCGATTGCCAGGAGAAGGATCCGGCCAGATCCGAGATCTTCATCGTCGAGGGCGACTCGGCCGGCGGTTCAGCCAAGCAGGGCCGCGATCGCAAGTTCCAGGCGATCCTGCCGCTGCGCGGCAAGGTGCTCAACGTCGAGAAGGCCCGCTTCGACAAGCTGATTTCGTCGGAGCAGATCGCAACGCTGATCACCGCGCTGGGCACCGGCATCGGTCCCGAGTACGACGTCGCCAAGCTGCGCTATCACCGCATCATCATCATGACCGACGCGGACGTCGACGGCAGCCACATCCGCACGCTGCTGCTGACCTTCTTCTATCGGCAGATGCCCGACCTGGTCGAGCGCGGCCACATCTACATCGCACAGCCGCCGCTGTACAAGGTCAAGCAGGGCCGTGACGAACGCTATCTGAAGGACGACCACGAGCTCAACCAGTACATGCTGCGCCACGCCCTGGACGGCGCCGCGCTCATCCCCGCGGCCGGCGCCGAACCGATCACCGGTGACGCGCTCGCCGAACTGGCCCGCAAGTACCTGGTGGCCGAAGCCGTCATCGACCGGCTGTCACGCATCATCGACGGCGATGTGCTGCGCGCCATCGTCGACGGCTGTGCAATCGACCTGTCGGGCGAAGCCGCCGCACGCGCCTCGGCCGACCGGCTCGCGCGCGCCCTGACGGGCTACGCTGCGGGCGCGACCATCGAGCCGGCCACCGTGCGCGCCGGCTACGATGACCGCCAGGAGAAGTGGCGGCTGCTGATCGAACGCATGCACCACGGCAACATCCGGGTCAGCAGCATCGACGCCAGCTTCCTGGTCTCGGCCGACTTCCGCGCGCTCGACGACTGCGCACAGACCATTGGCGGACTGCTCGGCACCGGCGCCGAGATCCGCCGCGGCGAAGGCGAGCGGCAGAAGATCCAGCCGGTGGTCGACTTCCGTGCCGCCATGCGCTGGCTGCTCGCCGAAGCCGAGCGCGGCGTGCAGCGCCAGCGCTACAAGGGGCTGGGCGAGATGAACGCCGAGCAGCTCTGGGAAACCACGATGGACCCCAGCGCCCGGCGCCTGCTGCGCGTGCAGATCGAGGATGCCATCGCCGCCGACCAGATCTTCACGACCCTGATGGGCGACGACGTCGAGCCGAGGCGGGCGTTCATCGAACGCAATGCGCTGGTGGCGAGGAATATCGACGTGTGACCTGGTCTTCCGCGACCCGACTCGAGTCCTCGGCCAGCAAGGCCAGAAACGCCTTGCCGGCCGGAGACAGGCTGCGCGAACTCAGCCAGGCGACCGAGATCGTGCGCCTGACCCTGGGCGGAGCCAGTTCGAACTGGGCGAGTTCACGCCCGCTTGCCGTCGAAACCATGCGCGCGGCCGCGTAGCGCGGAACCACGCAGGCCGCCCGCAGCGACTGGGTCAAGGACACGACCGTCGCCCAGTTTCCGGCCTCGATCATCGGCCGGTATTCCTTCTGCGTTGCCCGCCAGACGGCCTTGTGAATCAGTTGCCCGACGCTGCTGTTCTTGACGATCGAGACCACCGGCAGCCTGAGCAGCACCTGCCACGGGCACGGCGACGGAATGTCGAGACCGGGATGGCCGAGCACGACCAGCCGGTCCACGAACAGGGGCTTCAGGGCGATGTCCTGGTCGGTCTCGTGAAAGCTGCCGATTGCCAGCTCGATCTCCCGGGAACGCAACAGGCTGACCAGTTCCGAGGTGGGTCGGTCCTTCAGGCGAATGCCGAGCTGTGGATGGCGCTGGCAGAACCTGCCGAGCAATTCGGACAGGAAGGTCGACGCCAGCAGCGGTGTCGTGCCGAGGGTCAGTTCGCCGCGCTCCAGCCGGCTGGCGACCGAGACATCGTCGACGGCCCGCTTCAGGTCGTCGAGTACCCGTTCGACGGCGTCGAGGAACTCCTGGCCGATCTCGGTCAGTTCGAACCGCTTCGTGGTGCGGTCGATGAGACGAGCCCCGATGGCGGACTCGAGATCGCGTACGGCCGTGCTGAGGTTCGACTGCGTCGTGTGCAGTTGCTCGGCCGCTTCGGTGAAGCTGCGTGCCCGCGAGACCTCCCGGAAGGAGACGAGTTGCCGGAGGCTGATGTTCATTGGGGCAGCTCGCGCATGCTCGCTCATCGTGATTGCGTGCCCTTGTTTATATATCTAATTATCTGATCAATTTATCACTTCCATAGTATACGAAGATAACTGTCCGGGGCCTAGAATCGGCACACAACTGAATCGTGCGCATTCCAAGGAGCCTCACATGCGAAAAGCCATCTCGATCGCCGCAGTCTTCGGAGCCCTGCTCGCCACGCCACTGGCGATCCACGCCCAGGACGCCGGACAGGGCGCGGCCGACTATCCTTCGCGACCGGTCAAGATCGTGGTGCCGTTCTCGCCGGGCGGCGCAACCGATCTCGTGGCCAGGCAGGTCGGCCAGAAACTCCACGAAGC
>JBAYOD010000351.1:0-2513 GCA_041678445.1 Burkholderiaceae bacterium
CCGAGATCTTCCTGAAGCAGTCCGGCTGCGAGGTGCTGCTGGCCGAGGACGGCTTCGATGCATTGTCCAAGATCGCCGATCACGAGCCGGACCTGATCTTCTGTGACATCCTGATGCCGCGGCTCGATGGTTACCAGACCTGTGCGCTGATCAAGAAGAGTCCGCGCTATCGCGATATTCCGGTGGTGATGTTGTCGAGCCGCGACGGGCTGTTCGACAAGGCCCGCGGCCGGATGGTGGGTTCGGAGCAGTATCTGACCAAGCCGTTCACGAAGGATGCACTGATCCGGACCGTGGCCGAGCACCTGAACCGGAGCGACCCGCTCGGGCTGTCGCTGGCGTCGCAGGCCTGAGGCGGCACGGCCGATGATGAAAATTCTCGTGGTCGACGATTCTCCGACCGAACGCTGGTTCATGACCGACCGGCTGGCGCGCGCCGGCTATCAGGTGGCGGTTGCGGTCGATGGGGAGGAGGCGCTGGCCAAGGCCCGCACCGACCCGCCCGGCCTGATCGTGCTCGACATCGTGATGCCTGGCCTGAGTGGCTTCCAGATCACCCGTTCGCTGTCGCGCGACCCGATGACCCGGGACATTCCGGTCATCCTGTGTTCGAGCAAGAGCACCGAGACCGACCGCATCTGGGGCCTGCGCCAGGGGGCTCGCGACTACCTGACCAAGCCGGTCCACCCCGAGGAACTCCTCGCGCGGGTGGCCCAGCTTGCCCGCCCTGCCGAAGTCTGATCGCTGCCGACGATGAACGATCGCAAGAAAAGTCTGCTGGAGTTCCAGGCACGCCTGTCCGAGCGACTGCGTGAGGCGGCTTCGGGCGTGACGCCGGCTGCCCGGCTGGGCGTACTGGTCGGCGATCGCCGGATGCTGGTCGAATTGTCGGAGGCCGGCGAAGTGGTGCCGATGCCGGCTTCGATCGCGGCGGTGCCGCTGACGCGCGACTGGTTCTGCGGACTGGTGAACCTCAGGGGTGCGTTGTATGCGGTTTCCGATCTCGGCCAGTTTGCCGGGGGGCCGCCGACGCCGGCCGGCCGCGATGCCCGGCTGATCGCCGTGGCGCCCAGGCTGGGGCTGAATGCGGCGATCGCGGTTGCGCGCATGCTCGGCCTGCAAAGCGTCGAGACGATGCGGCGGGTGCCCCATCCGGACGCGGCAGACCGGCCGGCCTGGCTGGGTGACGACTGGCAGGATGAGCAAGGCAAGCTCTGGACCGAGCTCAGCCTGGCCGACCTGGTTGCTGATGAACGTTTCCTCGCAGTTGCGCGCTGAGGCGGTGGAGCCGGCGATGATGAAGAAAATTCCCTTCTCGCTCCCTCTCATGCGCCGCAGTCGTGCGGATCTGGCCGGTCGCGATCCGTCCGATGTCGCTCTGCTGGATTCCTTGCTGCCTGACGATCTCGACGCTTCGATCGGCGATCCGCAACCGGCGGCGGCGTCACCGGCGCCGGCTGCAATCAAACGCGCGGCCAAGCGCAGCCGAGGAGCCGTCCGGCGCCGGAAGATTCCCTGGTTCGGTCAACTGTCCTTCGAGACCCAGCTCAAGATCTGGGTGCCGGCGCTGCTGGTGTCGGTGCTGCTCGGCATCGTCTTCCTGTGGGTCGACGAGCGCCAGAGCATCGACACCGCGCGCTTTGCCCGCTGGGTGGGCGACGGGCTGACCCATTCGCAGCGCATGGCGCGATCGGTGCCCGATGTGCTCGGCGGCCAGCGGGACGCCTTTGCCCGGCTGGAGCAGAGCCGGCAGCTGGTCGATGCTTCCCTGCACCAGCTCGCCCAGGCCGACCTGCCCACCGGTGGCGGGCTCGCCGCGCCGGCTCCGGCTGCGATTCGTGGTGCCTGGGCGGCCAGTGATCGGGCTGCCCGGACGCTGGTTGCCCAACAGAATGGCCTGATGGCACTGACCGGGCTGCGCGCGGAGCTGGCCGAGCGCGGGCCACAGCTTGCCGAAGCGGTTGCCGCGCTGATGGCCCTGCGCACGCAGGCGGGCGGGCCGGCCCGCGAGCTGGCCGCCGTCGGCGAGCTGAACGGCCTGACCCAACGCATCATCGGTGACGTCCGCGGGCTGGGCCTGACTGACCGGGTCGACCCGGCGGGGTTGCAGCAGGCGCTGACCCGCTTCCGTGAGCTCAGCGATGCCTTGATCGATGGCAGCGAACGGCTGCGGCTGGCGCCGCTGACCGACGCTGCAGCGCGCCGGGCGCTGGAGACGATGCGCAATACCGGTACCGCTGCCGCCGCGGCCCTGTCGGCGGCGGCGACCGGGATCGAAGCGCTGCCGGCTGCCCGCAGTGCCGCCGCCCAGATCCTGGCGGACAGCGAGCCGACGCGCGTATCGCTCGAACGCCTGCGCGAGCGGATCGAGGCCGGTGAGGGCCTGTCCGGCTGGTACAAGCTGCTGGCCGCTGCTTCAGGCTTGATTGCGGTGCTCGCCCTGTTCGGCCTGTTCCGGGCCTTCCTGTCGAACAGTGAGGCGCGTGCCGAGGAGGCCGAGCGGCAGCGGGCGG
>JBAYOD010000352.1:0-2502 GCA_041678445.1 Burkholderiaceae bacterium
AGCGAGTTCGGCGGCAGGCCCCACGCCCGAGCAACGCAGGGAAGTCCGACCGAAGGGCGGACCGCCGGCACCAGGCTCCGCCAGACGGGCCCCCACCCCCTGCCGGGCTGGCACCAAGCCCCGCCAGACGGGACCCCACCCCCTGCCGGGCCGGCACCAAGCTCCATCGCACCTGCCCCCCTTCGCCGAGCCGGCACCGTAACCATCATGCCGCCCAGATCAGCGTCATCCGCCCCGTATAGACTGGCCGCTCGCCGTGCCCGGTTCCCGCCACCTCGAGCTCGACGTAACGACGCCCGCGCTTCATTTCCTTGTGCACGCAGCGCACTGCGGTGCGCAGCGGCTCGCCGGGCTGCGGCACCCCTTGCAGCCTGAACTGCTGCCGGGCGTGCACGTTGCCGGGCGGACGTGGCGACACCACGCGCAGGTAGGCCCGCATCATCATGACAACGCCGATGCCGGCCTGCTCGGCCGACGTGCCGGCACCGGCGGCGGGATCGCTTCCGAAGATCCGTCGCCAGCCTTCGCTCAGATCGGCATCGAAGGTCTCGACGATCTCGCCGATCACGGTGCCGGGCTCGAAATCCTCGAAAGTGATCACCGCACTCATTCGATCAGCTCCGCTTCGGGCAGGTGAACGCCGTCGATTTCGCGAAAACCGATTCGCACAGCCTGGCCGATGGCAATCGGGCGCGATGCGCCGTCGCGGACGTTGGCCATCAGCCGGAAACCTTCGTCCATATCGAGCAGCGCGATCACGTACGGGGTTTCGTCGCGAAAGGCAGGCACCGGGGCCCGGTACACGGTGGTGTGGCTCACGATGCGGCCGTTCCCCGAAGCGACCTGCCAGACGAGCCCCCGGTGCTGGCAGGCCGAGCACAAGGCGCGCGGCATCGTCTGGACATGGCCGCAGCGTTCGCAGCGCTGATAGCGCAGTTCGCCGGCGCTGCAGCCCTCCCAGAAGGGCCGGGTCTCGGCCGTGGGTCGAGGCAGGGGTCGAGTCATCTCATTGCACTCCCAGAACCAGCGAGCAATGGGCCGAGAGGATGCCGCCGTCGCCGTGCACGAAAGCGTGGCGGGCGCCGGGCACCTGGCGCTCGGCGGCAGTACCGCGCAGTTGATGGACGGCTTCGACGGCGTGGAACATCCCGCCGGCGGCGCCCGAATGGCCGTACGACAACAGACCGCCATGGGTATTGCAGGGCAGGCTGCCGCCCAGCCCGAGTTCGCCGCGCTGGGCGGCGGGGCCGGCTTCGCCACGCTCGAAGAAGCCGATCGACTCCAGTTCGACCAGCAGGGTGATAGTGAAGGAGTCGTAGATCAGCGCCACGTCGATGTCGGCCGGGCGCAGGCCAGCGCGCTCGAAGGCGGTGGCCGACGACTGCTTGCAACCGAAGTCGGTGAGGCTGGGCGCGGCGATGATGTGCTCGTGCGTGTGGCCCTGGCCGGCGCCGAGGATCTCGATGGGCCGGACACGCGTGTCGGCCGCTGCCGCCCGGCTGCTGACGACGACTGCCGCGCCGCCGTCGGAGATCAGGCAGCAGTCGAGGATGTGCAGCGGCGACGCGATCATCTTCGAGGCAAGCACCTGCTCGATCGTGATCGGGTCGCGTTTGTGTGCGTGAGGGTGACGGCCGGCATGCCGGCGATGCTCGACGGCGATCGCGGCAAGGTGTTCGGAACTCACGCCGAAGTCGTGCATGTAGCGGGTGGCCACCAGCGCATACGACGCCGGCACGCTGATCCCGAACGGGCGCTCGAACTGGGCGTGCCCGACTTCGGACAGGACCGCGACCGCACCGTCGCGCGACATGCCGGTCAACCGGTTGTCGCCGGTCACGACCAGGACGTGGTTGCATTGCCCGCTGGCCACCAGGGCCGCAGCCTGCATGATCATGATGCAGGCGCTGGCACCGCCCGCCTGGATCGCGGTGCAGTAGCCCGGGTGGATGCCCAGGTACTCGCAGAACACGGACGCGAGCATCAGGTGCGGCTCGGTGAACGAGTAGGCGCAGATGACCCCATCGATGTCGGCCAGATCCAGTCCGGCGTCGGCCACGGCGCCGGTGGCAGCCTGCGCATGCAGGCTCATGCAGCTGCTGCCGGGCAGTTCGCCGACCGCCGTATCGCAGGCGCCGGTGATGAAGGCGTTCATCGTCATGGCTTCGGAACACCCTTGAAGGACAGGGGGCGCTTGGCCAGGAAGCTGGCCACCGCCTCGTCGTGATAGGCGGTGTGCAGCGCCATCGCCTGGGCGCTGGATTCGAGCTCGGCGAGGGTGTCCTGATCGAGATTGAACGAGCGGTTCAGGATGTTCTTCGCGATCCCGAGCGCCTCGGTCGACGCGCCGTGGTATCGGGCGGCCAGCGCCAGGGCTTCGTCGAGCAACTGCCCGGACTCGACGATCCGGAACAGGATGCCGAGCTGCAGGGCTTCGTCGGCCGCAACCTCGCGCGCCGAGAACACGAGGTCCTTGGCGCGCTGCAGGCCGACGATGCGCGG